>PLGA01000329.1 GCA_003139735.1 Bryobacterales bacterium
CGCAGGATGACATCCTGCCCCACGGAATGGAGCCATTTCTGGCCGTCGTGGCGCTAGCGGGCCGCCAGGAGCAAGGGTGGGCAGGCGCGTCAGCCCAGCGCGGCCTTCACCTTTTCCGCAATGTCGCGGGAGGTGAACGGCTTCTGGAGGAAGACGGAGACGTCTTGACCGGCGAACATCTTCATGGTCTCCGTTTCGCTGTAGCCGCTTGAAAGACCACTCCGGCCCTCTTTCTCACCAAACGCACTACCTCTTTGTGGTGGGAAAATTTGAATGGTTTCAATGCCCTGCCGGAGGGGCCCAAAACGAACCCACAGCCCATGCCAACCCTAACAAAATTAAGGCACTTGCATCGCGCGCCAAACGAACCCAATCACCCGTCGGGCCGGATCGGGCGGCCTGTCCGGCGGTCCGCCGCTCTTGACACCCGCGCCCGCCAGATTTTAAGGTAAAAGTGTCTGAAAGTCTCAGAGGTTAGATCGCCGCACGGACCCTTGGAGGCGTCATGGCACTAATGGCGGGCCAAAATGCGCTCGCGCTCGAAGAGCAGAGCTTCGCGGATCGCACCATCTCCGCACACACCGGAAAGCCCGGAGAATTGCTCGGAATCCTGGAGAACCTGCAGGACCATCATCCGAATAAATATCTTTCTCCCGAAATCCTGGAATACGTCGCCGAAAAGACCGATATTCCCCTGGCGCAGATCTATAGCGTAGTTACCTTTTACGCCCTCTTCAACCTGGAGCCGCAGGGCGAGCACACCATCTGCATCTGCCGCGGCACGGCCTGCCACACGCGCGGATCGCGTAACCTGCTGCAGCGCCTGCGCTTGGAACTGGGCCTCCCGGAGGAAAGCGAGGAAGGCGCCGACAAGGTTTGCCTCACCACGCCGGACCGGCGCTACTCCATGCGCACGGTGGCCTGCTTCGGACAATGCGCGCTGGCGCCCGTGGTGGAGGTAGACCACGAGATCTTCGGCCACATGAACGAACGCACTCTCCACCGCGAGTTGGAGCACCTGGAGAACGGGAGGAAAAAGGCGTGATCCGCATTCAGGATTTCAGCACGTTCAATGCCGTGCGCGAGGCCGGAATGGCTAAGCTGGTTCCTTCGCGGCCCAGGGTGGGAGTCGGCATGGGCACTTGCGGAAAGGGCAACGGCGCCGAAGGCGTCTACCATGCGTTCAAGGAAGCCATCGAGCAGGGCGGCCGTGACATCAAACTGGCTTCCGTCGGCTGTTTCGGCTTCTGCGCGCAGGAACCCCTGGTCAATGTGCGCGTGCCCGGAAAACCGTTGGTGATCCTGCGGCGCGTGGAAGCCGGCGACGTTCCCCGCATTCTGGACGACATGGGCACCGGCCAGGTCCCCGAGGATCTGGCGCTGTGCAAGGTGGAAGCCTGGGACCACATGACGGCGCACGTGGATTATGGCGAGGGCTTCCCCAACATCCCATCCTGGCAGGACGTGCCGTTTTTCAAGCCGCAGAAGAAGATCGTGTTGCGCAACTGCGGCCTGATCAGCCCGGACGATATCGAGGAATATGTCGCGATTGGCGGCTACCAGGCGCTCTATAAGGTTCTCATCGACAACAATCCGGAGCTGGTCATCGAGCAGATCAAGGCCTCCAAGCTGCGCGGCCGCGGCGGCGCCGGCTTCCTCACCGGATTGAAGTGGAATTACCTGCGCACCGCGGTCTCGGACCAGAAGTACATCGTCTGCAACGCGGACGAGGGCGACCCCGGCGCCTACATGAACCGCAACGAGATTGAAAGCGACCCGCACTCGTTGATTGAGGGCATGATCATCGGCGCCAACGTGATGGGCGCCACGGAAGGCATTATTTACGTGCGGGCGGAGTACCCGCTGGCGGTGCATCGTTTGAACCGCGCCATCGATCAGGCGCGCCAGTCGGGCATCCTGGGCGATAACATCCTGGGACGCGGCTTCAAGTTCGACATCCGCCTGGTGGAAGGCGCGGGCGCGTTCGTCTGCGGCGAGGAAACCGCCCTCATCGCTTCGCTCGAAGGCTATTCCGGCCGTCCCCGTCCCCGGCCGCCTTTCCCGGCCCAAAAGGGGTTGTACGGGAAGCCCACGGTAATCAATAACGTCGAAACCTGGTACAACATCGCGCCCATCGTGGCCAAAGGACCGGCTTGGTTCAGCGAAACCGGCAGCGCCAAGAGCGCCGGCACCAAGGTCTTCTCGCTGGTCGGCAAGATCGTCAATACCGGCCTGGTCGAAATGCCCCTGGGCACGCCCCTCAAGACCTTTATTTACGACGTGGGCGAAGGCGGACCCGATGGCAAGCACGTCAAGGCCGTGCAGACCGGCGGACCCTCGGGCGGCTGCATCCCGCTCGATATGTTCGATACGCCGGTGGATTATGAAACCCTGGCGCAGATCGGCTCCATCATGGGGTCGGGCGGCATGGTCGTCATGGATGAAGACAACTGCATGGTGGATGTGGCGCGGTACTTCATCGAATTCACCCACTCGGAATCCTGCGGCAAGTGCATCCCGTGCCGCGTGGGTCTGGACAAATCCCTGCGCCTCCTGAATTCGTTTACGCGCGGGGCGGCCAAGGAAACCGACCTCGATCAGCTCGATGAGATGGGCCGCATGATTCGCGACACCTCGCTGTGCGGCCTGGGGCAGAGCGCTCCCAACCCGCTGCTCACCACCATGCGGCACTTCCGCCACGAGTTCGAAGACCACATCCGCGCGCACCGCTGCCGCGCCGGGGTCTGCGAGGAACTGGCCCTATCGCCCTGCGAAAACAGTTGCCCGCTGCACATGAACATCCCGCGCTTCCTCCAGCTTTACAAGGAGGGCCGTCTGGACGAGGCCTTCGAAGCCGTGGTGCTCGATAACCCGCTTCCCGCCTCCACCGGCCGCGTTTGCCAGCATCCGTGCGAAGACCGCTGCCGCCGCCGCATGGTGGATGAGCCGCTCAATATGCGGGAAGTGCACCGNNGCAGCTCACAAGCTGCCGCCCACGGATCGCAAGGTCGCGGTAGTAGGCGCCGGACCTACCGGCCTGACCGCGGCGTTCTACCTGGCGCTGCTCGGCCATGCCGTGACCGTCTACGAATCCAACCCCGAACCGGGCGGAATGCTGCGCTACGCCCTGCCCGATTACCGCCTGCCGAAAGACGTGGTGCGTCGGGAAGTGGAGTTGATCCGCCGCCTGGGAGTGGAGTTCGTCTGCGGCGTCGCGGTAGGCGCCGACATCAGCCTGAACGACCTCGACAGCCAGTACAATGCCGTCTTCATGGGCATCGGAACCTGGAAAGAGTCCTGGGTCTATCTCCCCGGAACCGAATTGCAGAATGTCTATCCGGCATTGCTCTTCCTGGAGGCTGTCGCCAAGCAGGAACCGGTCCATCCGGGCAAACGGGTGGTGGTGATCGGCGGAGGTAACGCGGCCATCGATTCCGCGCGCACCTCCGTACGTCTGGGCGCCGACGTCACGGTGGTCTACCGCCGCGAACGCAAGGACATGCCGGCCATCCGGGAGGAAACCGAAGCCGCCGAAGCCGAGGGCGTGCATTTCGTGTTCCTGGCCACGCCGCACCGCATCGTCGGCGATGAAAGCGGCAAAGTGAAGGCCATTGAGGTGGTCAAGACCCGTCTCGGCGAGTTCGATTCCACCGGCCGCCGCCGCCCCATCGCCACCAACGAGATCCGCCGTTTCGAGTGCGAGGCAGTCATCCTGGCGGTGGGCGAGGCCGTGGACATGGATTTCGTCCGCGCCTCCGGCCTGCGCATCAAGGAAAACGGCACGCTCGAGGTGGATCGCTACACCCTCGAAACCAGCCGCAGCAAGTTCTACGCGGGCGGCGACCTGATCAGCGGCGCTTCCAACGTCTCGAACGCCATGGGTTACGGCAAGAAAGCCGCCAGGACCATGGACTACCGCTTGATGGGAGGCGGCCGATGGGGCCGCATCGCCCCAACCTCCGAGTACGACAACACCCCTCCCGAGCACCCCGCCGAGTGCCGCCGCAACGCGACCGAGGAATTGCCGGCCCACGAGCGCGTGGAGAATTTCGAGGAATCCGTGGTCGGCTTCAGCCCCAGCCAAGCCATGGAAGAATCCTGCCGCTGTCTCCGTTGCGACATCAAGGAGCACCACTAATGCTGTTCTCCGCGTCTCCGCGTCTCCGCGTCAAGAGTCTCCCCGTCAAAAAGGAGAAGCCGCTTGCCTGACAAACTCTCAATCCGCATCGACGGCGAATACGTCGCCGCCCACGAAGGCCAGACCATCCTCGAAGTGGCGCGCGCCTGCGGCAAGTATATCCCCACCCTGTGTTGGCTGGAGAGCCTTACGCCCGTCGGCGCCTGCCGCCTGTGCATCGTGGAAGTATCCGGCGTCAACCGCCTCTTGCCGGCCTGCACCACGCCGGTTCAGGACGGCATGAGCGTCACGACGCATTCGGAAAAGCTGGCCGCTTACCGCCGCATCGCCCTGGAGTTCCTCTTCTCCGAGAGGAATCACCAGTGCTCCGTGTGCGTCTCCAATAATCACTGCGAGTTGCAGGCCATGGCGCAGCGACTGGGCGTCAACAGCGTGCGCTACGCCTATGCCTTCCCCAAGCTGCCGGTGGACGTGTCGCACGAGCGCTTCGTGCTCGATCATAACCGCTGCATCCTTTGCACGCGTTGCGTGCGCGTGTGCGCCGAAGTGGAGGGCGCGCACGTCTGGGATATCGGCTCGCGCGGCATCCACTCCATGCTTGCTTGCGACATGAACAAGCCGTGGGGCGAGGCGAAAAGTTGCACCAACTGCGGCAAGTGCGTCCAGGTGTGTCCCACCGGCGCGCTGGCCGAAAAGGGATTCGCCGTGGAGGAAATGGTCAAGAGCGACGCCAAAGTGACGCGCCTGGCTTCCCGGCGCGGAGGCCGTCAATGAAGAAGATCCGGCTTGCCACCGTGTGGCTGGACGGCTGCGCGGGCTGTCACATGTCGCTGCTCGACATCGACGAAGCCATTCTCGGCGTGGCAGCGCGCGTGGACGTGGTCTACGGCCCGCTGGTGGATGCGCAGGAATTCCCCAAAGCCGTGGACGTGACCTTGATCGAGGGCGCGATCAGCTCGCAGGAAGACCTCGAAAAGGTGAACAACATCCGCAAGCGCAGCAAGCTTGTGGTGGCGCTCGGCGATTGCGCCGTCACCGGCAACGTCCCCGCCATGCGCAACCAGATCGCCCCGCGCAAACTGCTGGAGCGCATCTACATCGAGGGCGCGCAGGAGGGCAAAGGGATTCCGACCTCCGGCGTGCCCGCTCTGCTGCGCCAGGCCGTACCGGTCCACCAGGTAGTGAAAGTCGATCTGTACGTTCCCGGATGCCCGCCGCNNAACCTCGACGGGAAGGTGAAATTTGGCTAGAAAGGCATCCCGCAGTGGGGCGGACGCCCCCGTCCGCACCGGACCCCCTGGTCCGGTTGTTCCGGAACCCAAGGCTACTCCCATGAAAAAAATCACCATCGATCCCGTTACGCGCATCGAAGGCCACGCCAAGATCGATATCTTCCTGGACGACGCCGGCCGCGTCGCGGACACCAATTTCCACGTCACCCAGGTGCGCGGCTTCGAGAAGTTCACCGAAGGGCGTCCGTTCTACGAGATGCCCTCGATCACGGCGCGCATCTGCGGCATCTGCCCGGTGAGCCACTTGCTGGCCTCCTCCAAGGCGTGCGACGCCATCATGGCGGTTTCCCCGCCCGAGACCGGCATCAAGCTGCGCGAGTTGGTCCACTGCGCCCAGTTCGTGCAGTCGCATGCCCTCAGCTTCTTCCACCTCTCCGCGCCCGACCTGCTGCTGGGCTTCGATTCCGACCCCGCGCGCCGCAACGTCTTCGGCCTGATCGAACAGAACCCGGAGATGGCCAGAGCCGGCGTGGCGCTGCGCAAGTTCGGCCAGCAGATTATCGAGGGCCTTGCCAAGGAGCGCGTGCATCCTTCCTGGATCGTCCCCGGGGGCGTCAACGCGCCGATGGCGCCGGAAGTGCGCGACCGCATCCTCGCCGGCCTGCCCGCCGCCCGCGCGCTGGCGGATAAAACGCTGGCCTTCTTCAAGACCGTAGTGGACAAATTCCAGGAGGAGATCGACAACTTCGGCACTGCCCCTACCATGTTCGCCGGCATGGTGGACGAAGCGGGCGGCTTGCAGTGGTACGACGGCCGGCTCAAGTTCAAGGACGCCGAAGGCGCCGTGGTTTCCGAGGGAATGCGCGCGCACGATTACGCGTCGTTCATCGGCGAAGCTTCGCTGCGCGATTCGTATCTGAAGGCGCCGTATTACAAGCCGGTCGGTTACCCGGCGGGCGTCTACCGCGTCGGCCCCCTGGCGCGTTTGAACGTGGCGGACGGCTTCGGAACCCCGGCCGCCGACAAGGAGTTAGCCGAGTTCCGCCAGCGCTGCGGACCGGTGGTGCAAAGCTCGTTCCACTACCATTACGCGCGTCTGATCGAGCTGCTGCACGGCCTCGAGAAGATCGAGCGCCTGCTGGCCGACCCGTCCATCCTGAACACGCACGTGCGCGCCCACGCATCCGTGAACTGCCTGGAGGGCGTGGGCATGATCGAAGCCCCGCGCGGCGTTCTGATCCACCACTACAAGGTGAACGAGCAAGGCGCCATCACCTGGGCCAACCTGATTGTCGCCACCGGCCACAACAACCTGGCGATCAACCGCGGCGTGACGCAAGTCGCCAAGCACTTCATCGACGGCGGCAAGCTGCAAGAAGGCATGCTCAACCGCGTGTCGGCGCTAGTGCGCGCCTATGACCCGTGTTTGAGCTGTTCGACGCATGCGGACGGGTCGCTGGCGATGGAGATCACGCTAAGGGGGCCGGACGGCGGCATGCTGGACCGGATAGGTTGAAGCCCTGAGAAACCAAAACCGAAACCAAAACCGGGGACAGACGGGACGTTAACCGCCCGGCAGGCGCGGCGTGCGGTTCACCGCGCCGCGACCGCTTGAAATCGAAATTCTCAAGCGGATCGCCGTGACAGTTCTTCCTGCGTGCGGTGGAAACGGTCCAGCATGTCATCCGGAAGAGGATGCTCCTCGCGGAATTCGTTCCAGCGCGCTTCCTGTTCCCGCAGATAGGACTCGACGGCGCGGGAATGCTCCAGGATGAAAGCGATAGCCCCGTATACCTTTGCCAGAGAGCCAACGGAAGGATACGCATCGAGAATCGTTTCCGGTGTTTTCCCTCGGCGGTAGGCGTGGACGAGAACATCGAGGCCGATGCGCGTGCCGGCTATGTAGTAGCGGCTCCCATCGCGGATCTCCACATATTCGTTCGCCGGCAAACTGGGCATCGCCGACTCGCTCCGACTCCTAGAATACCGCACTTTCCGGATGGCTAACTGCAGGCTGTATGCTGCGCGAGTTGACGTCCGGCTCTGTGGCGCCGCATTTGATACCATGTGGGCCTGTCGAGCGCGGCGAAACTCATCAAGCCGGTGTACGTGCGTCTGTTTGTGGATTTGGTCGACAGAGTGGGTGAGAAAAATGAAGATTGACAAGACCCTCATCGACTCCTAACCGTTTACGATCCGCCCGCTCTCGGAAGCGGATGGCGGCGGCTTTGCCATCGAATATCCCGATTTGCCGGGCTGCATTTCCGACGGGAGCACTCCGGAGGCCGCTCTCAAGAACGGCTGTGACGCAGTCAAGTCCTACCTCCTGAGTTGCGCCAAACACGGCGACCCGATTCCAAAGCCGAGCCAAGCCAGCGGGCAGTGGCGGCAACGCGTCCCAAGGGGCCTTCACGCGCGCCTGGTTGTCAAGGCGCGGCAGGAGGGCGTCAGCCTGAACACGCTCGCGACCGCCATGATTGCCGAAGGACTGGGTAAGCGGCGGGCGTCGTAGGGAAGGGAGCGCCGCGAAAGCCCGACTGGTTTTCAATACGCGCCGGTTACGTCCATGCTCCGGCGGCCGCCGCGGCACGGCAACTGGTAGGATAGAAGCGGTTAATGGAATGTGAACAGGTGGTCCTCAGCGGGCACGCCATCCAGCGCATGTTCCAGCGCGGGATTGGTGTGGGCGCTGTTCTGGCGGTAGTCGCCCGCGGCGAGACTGTCGCTGCCTATGCAGACGACACGCCGCACCCGAGCCGATTGCTGCTTGGCTTTGTGGATGGGAAACCGCTGCACGTTGTCGTAGCGCTTGATGAGTCCGCGGGCGTCTGCATCGTCGTGACGGCGTATGAACCGGCGATCGAGCAATGGGGAGTGGACTACAGAACGAGGAAGAATCAATGAGCTGCGTGATTTGCAGAAACGGAAGGACCCATAAAGGACACGTCACGGTGACGGTCCAGCGCGGCGAAACGACCGTGATTCTGAAACGCGTGCCCGCCGATGTGTGCGACAACTGCGGCGAATACTACCTTTCGAGCGAAGTGGCCGCCCAGGTGTTGGAACGCGCCGAGGCGGCGGTCAAGAGCGGAGCCGAAGTCGAGATTCTAAAGTTCGCTGCTTGATTTCCGATTCGGGAGCGTAGCGGTGAACGCTCCGTCCGCGGTTGCCATCAACGCGCCCTACCCCACCTTCCCCTTCACCGCCCCCGCCGCATCCGCCACCAGCACATCGACGGATTGCCGCGTCTTCCGCTCCACCAGTTCCACTTTGCCGGCGGCGAGCTTCTTTCCCACCACGACGCGCCAGGGGATGCCGATCAGGTCGGCGTCCTTGAACTTCACGCCGGGACGCTCGTCGCGGTCGTCGAGCAGCGCGTCGAGCCCCAGATCCAGGCAGTCCCGATAGATCTTGCGCGCCGCCTCCGCCTGCGCGGCGTCGCCAATATTGGCCGGCGTAATCACCACCTGGAACGGCGCGATGGCAGCCGGCAGAATCATCCCGTCCTTATCGTGATACAACTCGATGGCGGCGCTCAGGATGCGCTCGATGCCGATC
>PLGA01000365.1:0-1964 GCA_003139735.1 Bryobacterales bacterium
CGCCGCGATTGGGAGCAGGGCATTTTCGCTCAGGCCATGCTCGAAGCGGACAACCGCGAGGCAGTTGTCTTACTGACCAAGGCAGCCATCGTCCAGCGGGTGCGGGACGGGCGCCTGGCTGTGGTGGTGAGCGGGAGCCCGACAGATCCATCGATGGGCGGCGAAGCCTACGCGCTGGCCGCCGAGTGGACCGGGGACCAGCAGATTCAAGAGGCGGTGCAAGGTCTGCTCGACTGGATCCGCAACACGGCGCCGCGGGCCGCGGACGGCGTACTCTATCACTCCTTCGGAGGTCCCGAGATGTGGTCCGACGGGTTCAACTGCGCGCCGCCCTTCCTTGCCGCGATGGGCTTTTACGACGAGGCGCTGGCGCAAATCGAAGGCTATCGGAAGCGGCTTTGGAACCCGGAGGCAAAGCTTCTCTCGCACATCTGGGACGACGGGAAACAGCAGTTCAAGGACAAGCATTTCTCGGGAGGCGGCAACGGCTGGGCCGCAGCGGGTCTGGCCCGCGTGATCCGGCGACTACCGCGTGAACGCCGGCCGGACCGTGAGCGCCTGGCAGCCTTCGCCAAGGACATCGTGGATGGCTGCCTGGCGCGCCAGCGCTCCGACGGACTGTTTCACAACATGGTTGACCAGCCGGACACCTTCGTCGAGACGAACCTCGCTCAGATGCTCTCATTCCCAATCTATGAAGGGACATCGGGCGGCTGGCTTCCCGAAGCTTATCGAGCGAAAGCGGACCGGATGCGAGACGCGGCCCGGACGAAGATGGACGCATCCGGCTTCGTGCAAGGCGTCTGTGGGGCGCCTGGTTTCGATCGTCCGGGGATCTCGATGGAAGGCCAGTCGTTCTGCATCATGATGGAGGCGGCCGGCGTCAAGGCGGTGGCCCAAGGCTAACATCGGAACTCAAAAAGGAGAAGTGGTATGCCTGTTAGAAGGTTATCCTCACTGGCCGTGGTTGCGGCCGGACTTGCGTTCATGGCTTTGTCTCCGGCGATCTTGGGCCAGAACACGCCCAAAGCGAAGCCATCCCAACCGACGCCACTGATGGGCCTGCTCAGGCGCTTCACGGCCACCAACGTGCCGGCCATGGGCCCCGCTGAGACGGAGGTGGCCCCTCGCAAGTGGGACCAACCCATACCGCCGGGCCTCCCCGGCAACGGGCTGGCCGAGCATCCGATGCTTTACATCGGCGAGGGCTACAACAAGATCCTCCTCGTCAATAAGGGCAAGATCATTTGGACGTATTCCACCGGGACTGGCTGGGAATACGACGACGTGTGGATGCTCTCCAACGGCAACATTCTCTTCAGCCGCATGCAGTACGTCGCCGAAATCACGCCCATCAAACAGGTCGTGTGGCGTTACGACGCCCCGGAAGGAACCGAAATCCACACCTGCCAGCCGATCGGCCTGGATAAGGTCATGTTCGTCCTGAACGGCCTGCCGCCCAAGCTGATGGTGGTCAACACCAAGACCAAGGCCGTCGAGGTGCAGCACGACCTGCCGGCTCCGAGCCTGAGCGACCGCGGGAGCGTCCACGCGCAGTTCCGCCGGGCGCGCTACACGGCGCAGGGAACCTACCTGATTCCGTTCCTGGAGATGGGCCAGGTTGTGGAGTACGGCAAGGATTTCAAGGAGGTCTGGAAGTACCAGATTCCGAGCCCTTGGGCCGCCATCCGCCTCAAGAACGGCAACACGCTGATCACCGACGAGAGGGACATCCTTACACGTGAAGTCAATCCCAAGGGGGAGACGGTGTGGGAACTCAGGCNNATCAACACGCAGAGCTGCACCCGGCTGGCGAACGGCAACACCATCATATGTTCGCGCGGCGATGACGGAAAGGGACCCCAACTTGTCGAGGTCACCCCGGATAAGAAGGTCGTCTGGGTCTTGCGCGACTGGGCGGACCTTGGCCCTGCGACCGCCGTGCAGATTCTGGACGACCCCGG
>PLGA01000365.1:2063-2186 GCA_003139735.1 Bryobacterales bacterium
GGCGGGAGAACTGGGCAACAACACCCCGAGCAGCCTCGAGTACATGAAATCAGTGTGGCCCACGCTCATCAAGACGAAGCTCAACAGCGCCCTTGCGGCCGTTTCCTGGGCCCAGATCGAACC
>PLGA01000365.1:2228-6017 GCA_003139735.1 Bryobacterales bacterium
GGGTGAAAGCGCCGAAGTGCTCAGCCCTTTCAGCGATGCGAACCGGGACGCCGATGCACGGGCTTTTGCGGCGCTGATGAGGCACGTCAAGGCTGTGGACGGCCGGCAACACACCGTCATCATGATCCAGGTAGAGAACGAAATAGAGACCTGTGACCGCTCGCCCGCGGCCCGGACAGCATACGAGGGGCAAGCGCCGAAGGAACTGATGGACTTTCTTCAGGCGCACAAGGACGCCCTGGTTCCGGAGCTCCGCCAAGCATGGGAGGCGGCTGGATCCACGACATCCGGGACCTGGGAGGAAGTGTTCGGGCACAGCGCCGCCGCGGGTGAGATCTCGATGGGCTGGGCCTTCGCGCGTTACGTAGGCCGGGTGGCCGAAGCGGGCAAAGCTGAATACCCAATTCCAATGTACGTGAACAGCCCAGGGTCCGGATTTCGGAAAGGCCAACCCCCAGCCTGTCCGTGCGGCGGCGCCCCGATGCCCGACCTGATCGACGTCTGGCGCGCCGGGGCTCCGAAAATCGACATTTACTCGCCGGACATTTACGGCGGCGACTATCCGCTGATGTGCGCGCGCTACACCCGCTCCGGGAACCCGCTGTTCATACCCGAGATGCGGGGATTCCCGCCGAACAACATGGCGGCCCGAATCCTCTACGCCTTCGGACGCCACGATGCGATCGGGACCTCGCTCATGGGGGTGGAAAGGCCGCCGGCGCCAGACATCGAGCTGACCAGCGCCTACGACGTAATCCGCCAACTGGCGCCTCTGATTTCGGCTCACCAGGGCGACGGCACGATGTCCGCCGTTACGCTGGCCGCGGGGGACCCGCCGCAAAAGATCAAAGTTGGAACTTGGACTCTCGAAGCCTCCTTTGTGATGCCGCGTACTCAGCCTCCGGCGCCTCCACCGCCCACGCCCGTCTGGAATGCGGCGGCGATTTTCATTCAGACGGGTCCTGAAGAATTCTATGCCGCGGGCGCCGGCGTGAACGTGCGTTTCACTCCCAACACGCCGGGTCCCCCGCTCGCGGGTTTGGCCACCGTAGAAGAAGGCGTTTTCGTAAATGGCCGCTGGGTTCCAGGGAGGCGAATGGCGGGCGACGACACCGGATCGCGCAGCCTGGTGCTGCCGAGGCTGCATGACGAGCCAACTGAGCATCCAGCCGTGTTCGGGCCGAGTCAGAAGGGCATCCAGCGCGTGACGCTGTACCGCTTCGAATAGGGAAGTATTCATGAAACTTCGCACTTTCTTCTGCTACGTTCTGATGTGCGCTCCGACCCTCGTCGCGGGTCAGGGAAAAGCCACTCCGGCCCGAACCGCCGGCGCCGCGGAAATTCCGCATTTGCAAAAACAGGGGACCGCAACGCAACTGATCGTGGACGGCAAGCCGTTTCTGGTGCTGGCGGGCGAACTGAGCAACAGCAGCGGCACGAGCCCAGAGTATATGAAGCCGCTGTGGCCCAAACTCGTCGACGCCAAGCTCAACACCGTCCTGGCGGGCGTCTCCTGGAACCAGATCGAACCGCAGGAAGGGAAGTTCGACTTCAGCGCGCTCGACGGCATTATTCGGGACGCGCGGATTCACAACCTGCGCTTGGCGCTCTTGTGGTTCGGAAGCTGGAAGAACAGTTGGTCCAGCTACGCGCCCGACTGGGTCAAGAAGGATTTCGAGCGCTTTCCGCGCGTCCAGATCGCAGGAGGCAAGAGCATAGAGGTACTCAGCACTCTCAGCGACGCGAACCGGGACGCCGATGCGCATGCCTTCGCGGCCCTGTTGGGGCATGTGAAGGCAATCGACAGCCAGCAGCGCACCGTCATCATAATCCAGGTGGAGAACGAGATCGGCCTGCCGTCCGAGCCGAAGGAGTACCGCGACCGTTCACCCATCGCCACCGAAGCGTACGAGGGACCCGTTCCAAAGGAGCTGATGGATTTCCTGCAACAGCATAAGGACACACTGGTCCCGGAGCTTGGCGAGGTTTGGAAGGCGGCCGGCTCAAAGGCCTCCGGGACCTGGGAACAGGTCTTTGGCCCGGGCACGGCAACCGCTGAAATCTTCATGGGGTGGAACTATGCGCGCTACGTCGGCCGGGTGGTCGACGCGGGCAAGGCCGAATATCCGCTGCCGATGTACATGAACGCGTATACCTACGGGTTCGCGAAGGCGGGCGAACCTATACGCAATAGCGGCACGCCCATGCCCGACCTGATGGACGTCTGGAGAGCCGGAGCGCCGCGCGTCGATTTGCTCGCGCTCGACGTTTACGGCTCCGACTTCGCGTCGTTTTGCGCGGATTACAACCGATCCGGGAACCCGTTGTTTATACCCGAGACGAGGGGACTAGCGCCGTACGGGTTGGAGGCCCGGGTGCTCTACGCTTTTGGACGCCATGACGCCATCGGCGTTTCGCTCATGGGAGTGGAAAGACCGGCGGCGACTCCCGACCCTATTCTTACCGACGTCTTCGGCTTGATCGGGCAACTGGCGCCCCTGATTGCGAAACACCAGGGCGACGGCAGCATGTCCGCCGTTCTGCTGGACCCGAAAGGCCCGCCGCAGAAGATTTCGGTGGGGAACTACACGATGGAAGTCACGCCTCAGGGTCCCCCGCGTGGGGCGCCGCCATCGGAGAACTTCTCGGCGGCGATCTTTATTGCCGTGGGGCCCGACGAATACTACGCGGCCGGCACAGGCGTGAGCGTGAAGTTTTCTACAAATCCGCCGGGACCCGAGTCGGTAGGAATCGGCACGGTGGAAGAAGGCTACTTCGAGAACGGCCGTTGGGTGCCCAGCCGGCAACTCGCGGGCGATGAGACCGGGCAGGGGCAGAACCTGTCCTTACGGACTCATCCGGCGGATCGGTGCCCGGACCGCTTTGCTGGCATCCAGCGCTTCACTCTGTACCGCTATCGATGAGCTAGCTACTTTCTGGCGCAAGAATGGTGTTTTGACGGGCGTCACGCGGCGCCGGAATAGGACAATAGGATGAGAAAAAACTGCGTTTTCCTGGCTATTGTGTTCGCCTTTACCGTTCTAACCGCGGCCGCGCAGGTGAAGGAGCGGCCGATTCCCCGCCTCGTCAAGAAAGATGGGCGCTGGGCGCTGTTTGTGGACGATGCCCCCTACTTCATTTTGGGCGCGCAAGTGAACAACTCGAGCGGCTGGCCCGCGGCGCTCCCGAAAGTGTGGCCCGCCATCGAATTTATGGGCGCCAACACCGTCGAAATTCCGGTCTACTGGGAGCAGTTCGAGCCGCAGCAGGGCCGGTTCGACTACAGCGTGGTCGACACTCTCCTGGCTCAGGCCCGGACCCATCGGCTGCACCTGGTGCTGCTCTGGTTCGCCACATGGAAGAACGGCAACCCGCACTACATTCCGGGGTGGATGAAGCTGGCGCCGGAGCGCTATACGCGGGTGGTGGACGGTAACGGCGTCCCGGCGGATTCGCCATCGCCATTCTGCACCCCCTCGCTCGACGCGGACACCAAGGCCTTCGCCGCTTTGATGCGTCACCTCAAGGCGGCGGACCCGCAGCGCACGGTGCTGATGGTGCAGGTGGAGAACGAGCCGGGCACCGGCGGCGATCTTCGCGATCATTCGACGGAAGCGCAGAAGCTCTTCGAGAGCCCGGTTCCGGCAGATGTCCTCAAGGCAATGCACGCTCCGTCCCGATCGCCTTACCCAAATTGGCAGGCGGTCTTCGGCCGGGACGCCGACGTCTGCTTCCACAATTGGTCCGTGGCGAAGTACATCGGACAGGTGGCCGCCGCCGGCAAGGCGG
>PLGA01000435.1 GCA_003139735.1 Bryobacterales bacterium
AATTCCTGCAAGCCGGCGGTGACGACCTTCGCCAGATGACTTTTCTTGTTGCGCTCGGCAACTTTGATGGCTTCGTCGATCTTGCCTTCGCGGAGAGCGCCGGCGACGGCGGGCGCGAACATGCGGGACTGCTTGCGAGCCGCGCTGTAAGCCATGGCGCGGTCGATCATGATGCCGATCGACCAGCCGGACATGATGAACAGGATGAGCACGACAACCTTTGCCAGAACACCCATCTGTCTCCACAAGGAGATCGGGTCCCAGCCGATGCCGGCACTTTCCTGGAACATCGCCGCCGCCAGTGCCGGCATGTTGCTCAGAACAAGGGTTGCGAGGTTTGCGACAAACATGTGTTGGGTTTCCTCCTCAGGAACTCTGAAACTTTTGCGAAATGCTGCTCGAACCTTTGGAAACACCCCGCGCCGGATGATGTCGCGCGGTGACCCGACTTTCGGGCGCTACCCGGTGTGAGCAGCGACTTACTTGAACTTGATAGGGGCCCATGGGCGGCGCAACCGGGCGCCGCCAGTTAAAATATTAGATGCAGCTTTTCAGCCGCCACGACTCTAACCACCGGAAAGAGTGAAATTGACGTTGATCGTCGTATCCACGTCGACCGGTTCACCGTTCAGGTAATAGGGCTTGTAACGCCATTGCTTCACNNAAGCGGCGGATAGGGTGGTCTTACATCGTGAATTAAATTGCCTTGCGCAACCCCGGAAGAAACTCTCACCTTCTGCGGCATGGCCACCTTGGGCACCGCGGTGGGAATGCTGGCGATGCTGTTCAACACGCCGCCGAGTACACCGCCAACCGTACCGCCAGGTACGCCTCCGACAACACCACCGACAACTCCGCCACCTAAGGATNNGGGGCGGCGGAGGTGGTGGCGGCGCTACTAAGAACGTCATGAACTGTTGCCTGGGGAGAGCCTCCGGGTAAATGATCGGAATCAGCACGAGCACGCCAATCAACAATACCTGCACCAGGAAAGAAAAGACGGTTACCCACGGGCTACGTCTCTTGATCTTCTTGCCCGACTCGAAAAGACTGTCTTCGAACATACAAATGGTCCCCGCCTAAAGCTATAGACACCGTTACTCGGACTTTGGCTCTCGAATTCGAGCCTGGCCAAAGATTTTTCCGAATTTTCATGCCCCAAGACGGGAAATCCCAGGAAGAATCTTCTCCGGGATTCCATCGGCCGCAACCGGAACAATCCTCCTAGGCCTTGATCTTCATCTTTTCGCGCCGGGTATCGGCTACCTTGGCCGGAAGACTCCTTCCATTCCTGCCGCCACGCCAGTCCTGATAGGCAACCAGCATCGGTGAGGCGATAAAAATCGAAGAGTAGGTGCCGATGATGATGCCGATCACGAGGGCCAGCGAGAAGCCGTGCAGCACCTCGCCTCCGAACAGGAACAGGGAGAGCACGGTCAAAAACGTCAGGCCGGAAGTCAGTACCGTCCGGCTCAGCGTCTGATTGATGCTGCGGTTCACGATGTCGGACAGGTTTTCGCGGCGCAACAGCCTGACGTTCTCGCGTATGCGGTCGAAGACGACGATCGTGTCGTTCATCGAGTAGCCCACCAGCGTCAGCAGGGCCGCGATGACCGTCATGTCTATCTCTTTATTGAATATCGAAAACAGCCCTACCGTGATGATCGTGTCGTGGAAGCACGCAATCACCGCCCCCAGCCCGTAGATCCATTCGAAGCGGAAGGCGATGTACACCAGCATCCCGCCCAGCGCGTACAGCGTCGCCAAAACCGCCTTGCGCCGCAGCTCCACGCCCACCTTGGGCCCCACCGTTTCCACGCTCATCACGTGATACTTCGCGAGACCGAAGGTTTGCCGGATGGTGTTCAAAATGCCCGGGGTCATGCCCGGCACGCTCGAAATCTGGTTGAAATCGGTAACCAGGCCGGAATAGTGGCTGTTGACGTAGTCCTCGATAGAGCCGGCCAGCGTCTGCAACTGCTGGTCGCTGATGGGAACGTTGTTGCGCGCCAGCGGGTCCCGCAAACTGTCGGCAAGCTCTTTCCTGCCGATATTATTGAGGTCCGGTTTGCTGGGGTCGGCGGGACCGAACGCGTTCTTCAGCACCGTCTCCATCGTCTGGCGGTTCAGGTCCAACTGCTTTTCGTCCGCCAGTTCCGTCCCGACCTCCACCTGGTTCTGCGCATTCGCCCCGGTGAAGCTCTGCACGCTCACCTGGCCCTTGATCTTCTGCGACATGGCCGCGCGGATCTGGTTGAGCGGCGGGTTGGACGAAAACTGCACCGTCATCAGCGCGCCGCCGCGAAAGTCGATGCCGTACTTCAGCCCGCCCTTCGCGATGATGCTGACTATGCCTGCGGTCGAAAGGATCAGCGACGCGATAATGAAGGGCCACTTCTTCCCGAGAAAATCGAAATCCGTCTGCTTGAATAATTCCATCTAACCTTGCCGCGCCGGCGACCCTATACTACTTTGGACACCGGCCTCTTTAATATGTTCCCGCATAGTGGGGCGGACGCCCTCGTCCGCGCGGAACCCCCTGGTCCCGCTCTTGGGTCCCCGCGTTTGCGCCGCGGTCCACCCTCAAATGCTCAACTCCTGCAAACCCCGGTGGCCGGCCAATTCGTAGCCGAAAATCGTCTTCGAGATGAAGACCGCTGTGAATACGTTGGCGATCAAACCGATCACCAAGGTTACCGCGAACCCCCGCACCGGCCCCTCTCCAAACAGGAACAGAAAGGCGCACGATACCACCGTTGTGACGTGCGTGTCCACAATTGTCCACCACGCTTTGTTAAAGCCGTTATCGACGGCCGCGATTACCGCCTTGCCCGACCGTAATTCCTCGCGGATCCGCTCGAAGATCAGCACGTTCGAATCCACCGCCATGCCGACCGTCAGAATCACGCCCGCAATCCCAGGCAGGGTCAGCACCGCATGGAAGTAGGATAGCGCCGCCAGCAGCAGAATCGTGTTCAGAAACAGCGCCAGCACCGCGTTAACGCCGGAACGCCGGTAATAGACCAGCATCACGAACACCACCGCCGTCAGCCCCGCCACGCCCGCCACCAGCCCCGCATGGATGGAATCGTCCCCCAGCGAGGGCCCGATCGAGTTGGTATGCGTGTACACCACGCCAGCCGGCAGCGAACCCGATTTCAGGTAATTCGCCAGGTCGACGGCCTCCTCTTCGCTCCCCAATCCCGTGATGCGCCCCGAGTCCTCGATCCGGCTCTCAATAACCGCCACGCTCACGATCTGCTTGTCCAGTACCACCGCCAGCTTGTTCCCGATGTTGGCCTCGGTGTACGTTCCGAAACGCTTGCCGCCGTCCGGCGAAAGCGTGAAGTTCGTCTCCCACTTCCGCAGATCGCCCTGTCCCGAGCGCGCATTCCGCATGTCGTGGCCCGTGATGACCGGCAGCCGGGAGACCAGGTACCATTGCTCCCCCTCGTTGGCGGTGCGCGGCAGCATTTTATAGAACTCCGTGTTGATCGGCCGGACCCCACCGTGCGCCCCCAGGCCCGCCTCGCGGCTCGCGTAGGGACCGTCCTTCACCGCCGTGATCTGTAGATTGGCCACCGTGCCAATCATGTTCTTCACTTCCTGCGGATCGTCCACGCCAGGCAATTCCACCAGGATTTCGTATTTGTCGCTCGAGCTGCCGTACTGCTGCACGGTCGGCTCCGTCACGCCGATATTATTGATGCGGTTGCTGATGGTTTGACGGGACCGCTCTACCGTGTCCTTCTTCAACTGCTCAAGCGCCGACGGCTTCATCCTCAGGTAGTAGTCCGAGGAATTCGCCGACGTCAGCACCCAGTCCGTGTAGCCGTCCCCAATCAGGCTGCGCACCGCGTTGGCCTGGCCCGGCGCAACGCCCTTGATATCGATCTGGATGTTGCCGGCGTCCTCCACCGTCTGCGGGTCGTTGCTCGAAAGCGACGCGTAGGTGATGTTCTGCTTCCGGAACGCGTCCGTAAGCTGCTCGATCACCTGTTCCGCCTCGCCCTTGACGGCGTCCTGCACCTGCACTTCGAGCACCAGGTAGCTGCCGCCCTTGAGGTCCAGCCCCAGCCGGATATTGTGCTTCACGTTCTGCACCAGCCCGGCGACCGAAGTCGGAAAACCAATGATCCCGATCACCGCTGCCAGAAGGACCAGCACGATGAAAACGGACCGCGACGTCAGATTCTTGTTCATGGGATCTTATTGCCTGTCAATCGTATTATTTCTTGCCTTCCGCCGAAACCAGACTCGCCACCGAGCTCCGCGTTACCTGGAGCTTCACCCCATCCGGCTTCACCCGCAGTACCAACGTATCGTCGCTGTCGATGGACACGATGGTCCCCACAATCCCGCCACTCGTCGCCACCACGCTGCCGTTTTGCAGGCCCGCCAGCATCTTCGCAGTCTGCTTGCGCTGGCGCTGCATGGGCATGAAGAGCAGGAAATAGAAAATCGCGAAGATCAGAACGATTGGGAGGAATCCCAGCAACGAACCGGACGACGCCGGCGAGCTTTGCAAAAAGAGGTTTAAGACCACGTTGTGACCAAATAGGAAATCATCCGGCATCGGCGCAGTCCTGGCGGACAGTCCTCAGGTATTCCGGATATTTGCCCGAAAGTATAGCGTGCCTGATCTCACGCATGATGTCAAGGTATCGTTGGATGTTGTGCCGCGTCGCCAGCGCCGCATACAGAATCTCCCCGGACAAGTACAAATGGCGGAGGTAAGCACGGGAATATCTTCTACAAGTATAGCACCCGCATTTTTCGTCCAGCGGGAGGGGATCGTCCCGGTAGCGGGCATGCTTGATAACCACCCGCCCCGCCGANNACGCCCATCGCGTAGCGCGGCCTGGAGCGCGGCAGAATGTCCTCCGTGGCCCCCACCATCTCCATGCTCATGGGCCTCGGTTCGCCCACCGAAAGGCCGCCGATCGCATACCCGTCCGCGTCCAACTCCACCAGCGCGGAGGCGCACTCCCTCCGCAGATCTGCAAACATCGAACCCTGCACAATCGGAAACAGCGCGTGGCGCGTGGCGCTTCCCTCCATGGCCGCGCGGTGGTGCGCCGCCGAGCGCTCCGCCCATCGCAGAGTCCGCCCCAGGCTTTCCCGCGCCGCCTCGTGGCTGGCCGGATACGGCACGCACTCGTCGAGCGCCATCAGGATGTCGCTGCCGAACGCCAACTGCGCATCCACCGTGGATTCCGGCGTAAAGGCGTGCAGGTCGCCGTTCAGATGGGACCGGAAAAGCACCCCGTCCTCGGTGACCTTGCGCAGCCCGCTTAGGCTGAAAACCTGGAAGCCCCCCGAATCGGTGAGGATGGCGTGCTCCCAGGACATGAACCGGTGCAGGCCGCCCATCGCGCGAATCAACTCGGGCCCCGGACGAAGCGACAAGTGGTAGGTATTCGCCAGCAGGATGCGTACGCCCAAGTCCTCCGCCAGGTCGCGCCCGGTGAGCCCCTTGACCGTACCCTGCGTCCCCACCGGCATGAATACCGGCGTCTCGATGGTTCCATGCCCCGTATGCAGCAACCCCGCCCGCGCCCGTGTTTCCCCGCACTCCGCCACCACTTCAAACGAGATCTGCCGCAACCCTATACAGTAACGCAGCGATACGCTGGGGTTCGATTAAATGCTTTGACGCGGAGACGCAGAGACGCGGAGGAAAACAGGGGAACTCATAGAACTCTGCGCCCTCCGCCACCTCCGCGCTCAAACCCCCAGGGAAGAGCACCGCGTCTCCAAATCCAAACCGAACCCGATTCCCCAAAACGTCTTTCTCTGCGCCTCGGCACCTCCGCGGTGCATCCTCTATTGAATATTGAACTCCGTTATTCAACTCCGCGTCTCCGCGTCTCCGCGTCAGGTTTTAGGTTCCGTTGTATGATGAACCAGACACCGATATCCTATGACCCGTAGAAACTTGCTTGTCACCGCAGCCGGCGGCGCCGCCGCGCTGGCCGCCGCCCCGGAGACCCCCAAAGGCGCGTTCTTCGAATTGCGCTACTTCTACATGCGCAACAGCCGGTCCAACCAGGTGCAGCGCACCACCGGTTTCATTTCGACTGCCTACGCGCCGGCCGCCCGCCGCGCGGGCATCGGCCCCATCGGCGTCTTCAACGCCGTGATTGCGCCCGAAGCGCCTTTCCTGCTCCTGCTCTCCGGCTACCCGTCCCTGGCGGCCATGCAGGCATCGCTCGAGAAACTCGCGGCCGATGCGGAATATCAAAAGGCCCACGGCGACTTCAATTCCAGCCCCGACCTGCCCTACAGCCGCATGGAGAGCACCCTGTTCCGCTGCTTCGACTCCCAGCCCGCCATCGACCCCGGCCCCGCGCCCGAAGGCCGCGCCACCCGTACCTTCGAAATGCGCACCTACGAATCCGACAATGAGGCGACCCTGAAGCGCAAAATCAAGATGTTCGGCGATGGCGAAGCCGCCGTCTTCCGCAAGAGCGGAGCGCAGCCCGTCTTCTTCGGAGAAGCCCTGGTCGGCCCCAAGCTGCCGCGCCTCACCTACATGCTGGCCTATCCCGACATGGCCGGCCGCGACAAGGTCTGGTCCGCCTTCGGCGCCGATCCCGACTGGCAGAAGCTCCGCTCTCAGCCCGGCTACTCCGATGCCGAGATCGTCTCCAACATCAGCAACGTCATCCTGAGGCCCGCCGCCGGTTCGGAAATCCGCTAAGGACGCTCACGCCACAACGTGGCGCAGGCGCTCTTGCCAATCGGCGCTGGCCGGCGCGACGTCCGGAAATCACCCGCGCCATGACCGCACGGATTCCGGGACTCCTTTGCTACACTTGGATCTGAATGGCGGCGTAGCTCAGCTGGCTAGAGCGAGGGTCTCATAATCCCTAGGTCGGGCGTTCGAGTCGCCCCGCCGCCACCAATAGAGACAGTGAAGGAGAAACCCGAAATGAAGCGTCATGTTCAAGTTGCGGTGCTCGCGCTTGCCGCGCTGGCGCCACTGGCCGCTCAAACGCCGCAGGGGTGGAAGCAGCGCGTCGATCGCAGCGCGTCGGCTACGGACCCGGATGCCTCCGGCGCCATCAAGTTCGTAACATCGGGAGCGGGATTCCACGCCACGAATCCCCAGGCCGCGGTCTACTGGAATCCGGCGAATACCGCGTCTGGCGTTTACACTCTCAAGGCCACCTTTACGCAGATGGCGCGGAGCGGCCACACCAACTATTACGGTCTGGTGTTTGGCGGCAGCGCTCTGGAAGGTCCGCAGCAGGCCTATGTGTACTTCGTGGTGGCGCAGGACGGGACCTGGCTCATCAAACGCCGCGACGGCGATGCGACCAGCAATGTGTCGGCGAAAACGCCGAGCCCCGCGGTGAAAATGCTGGACGCCAGCCAGAAGGCCACCAATTCGCTCGAAGTGCGCGTAGGCGCCGACAAGATCGACTTTGTGGTAAACGGCACGGTGGTGCACACGGAGCCTAAGAGCGGCGCGACGGCTAAGACCGACGGCATTTACGGCATCCGCGTGAATCATCTCCTCGAGATGCAGATCGACGGATTTGGCATATCGAAGTAGCGGCGGCGCGACCTACACCGTCAGCGAATGCAGATAGGGGATGCTGTCCTTCATCAGGTCCAGATCCATCTCGATGAAATAGTTCTTTACGCCGGCGGGCTCGGCGGCGGCGAAAAGCTCGGGCCAATTCACGGCGCCTTGGCCGAGCGGCACTTGCTTCTTCTCCGCGGGCGCATAATCGGCCAGGTGCAGCGAGATAAACCGGCCGGGATACTTTTGCAGATACGTCAGGGCTTGGTAGCCAAGACTGATCACGGCCACCTGGAATTGCATCCGGATCAGCTTGGGATCGAACGCGCCCATCAGTTTGTCGTAGACCAGCGCGCCGCCAATTTCCCGAAACTCGAAGTCGTGGTTGTGGAAGCCGAGCTGAATGCCCGCCTTCTGCACCTTTTCGCCGATGGCATTGAGTTCGGCGGCGGCGCCAAGCCAGTCCGCCATGGTGGCCGTGTTGGGCAGCCCGAAGGTGGAGAGAATCATCTGGGTCAGGCCGAGTTCCTTGGCGAAGGCGATGCGATCGTCGAGGTTTCGCCGGAGTTCCTGGAACTGGAAGTGGCAGCTTTCGCAATGCAATCCGGCGGCCTCGATGGTTGCGCGCATCCGGCTGGCGGTCATATTCGCCAGCGACGTCCATCCATAGCCTGGCGGCGAGCACATCTCGATGGCGCCGAACCCGCTATCGGCGAGCATCTTGAGCGTGCCCGGGAA
>PLGA01000099.1 GCA_003139735.1 Bryobacterales bacterium
AAATCGCGGTAGCTGGCCGCCCCCAAGGCCGCTCCATCGCAGTTGGGATGCTCGTGGACGATGTCGTAGCCAATGCCCACATGCGCGGTCACCGGTACGCCCTTGCGGTACGCCGCCGCCAGAATCGAAAGGTCCTTGTGAGGGAAATCGCTGGCTTCAATCCGTCGGCCGAAGTTCTCTCCCATGCCCAGGCTGCTCCNNCCGAACTCGCCGGTGCGGATGTAGCGGTCCACGCTTTCGGTAGTCGCGCCGATGCGCGCCAGCTCGTAGTCGTGGATGGTTCCGGCGCCGTTCATGGCGATATGGTCGATGAAGCCGCGCTCCACCATATCGATGATGTGGCGGTTCACCCCCGCGCGAATCACGTGTCCGCCCATCATCAGGATGCGCGCGGCGCCTTGGGCCTTCGCCGCTTGCAGCCGTCCGGCTACGGCCGGGAGTTCCGCGTGCGCGAACGGAGGCGTCGGGTCGCCCAGCGCCAGCCAGCGGTCCAGTTCGAGGTCGTTTGCGCGCTCCGCCAGCGGCTTGATCTCAAGGCGCGAACGGTCGAACGTTTCGTAATGCGAGCGGACCGCAAATAGCTTCTCCATCAACTCATCCCCGCAAAGGTAATTGGGAATGATGTAATCCGCGCCCGCGCCGGTCAACCGCTTCCGCTTCCACTCGTCCACCTTCAGGCATTCCGGCTCGTCGGTCGCGACGCCCACCGTGACGCCGCCCGCCCGCTTCACCTCTTCGATTTCCACGTATCCGTCCCCGAAGCCGAGCAACTGCTCGCCGCGTATGCCGGGGGTCGCCAGAATGCGCTCGATGAGGATGCGTTTCGAGAAGCTCTTGTAATCGTCGAGCGCGCCGTGGACGCCATCGAAATAGCGCGAGACGTCCAGCAGATCGGCCTCCTCGCGCATATAGATTTCGTCGGTGCCGCTGGCCAGGTACATGCGCAGACCGCGCTCCCGCAGCGCTTCGAGGAACGCGCGGGCGCCGGGCACCAGGTACTTCTCCGGCGCGCACGGGCCGCGCCGCAATTCTTCCACGCGGCTGCCGATCAGGCTCCACAGGCGGTCCAGGTAGCGCTTCTTATAGACCAGCGGGTCGAGCGGTTCTCCGCCGCGCCGCCGGATTTCCCCGGCCAGCGCGATCATCTGATAGACCGTGTCCTGGCCGGTGAGCCGCCAGACGAAATCCTCAACCACCCGGCGCAAATCCGCGTGGCTTTCGCCGGTATTCAATTCGGCCAGCGTCTCCACCATCATGGGGACCATGACCTCAAACCAACCCGTGCGGATGAGCGAGAGGCTGCCGTCGAAATCGAAGAGCACGATGCGCGTCTGCGCGGCGGAGACGGGGCGAATGGTTTCGATGTGTGGGTTCAAAAGTCTATTCTGGCGCCGAAGGCGCCGGTCCACAACAGGTAACATCCGAACAACGCCAGCGCGGCGGCGGAAAGGCCGATCAGAATCCGGTTGATCCCGGAGCCGAGTTTCCCGGCCATTCCGCAAAGGACGATGGTCGATGCCGTCCCCAGAACCATCACGCTATAGAATCCAGCCAGCAAGGCGAGGCCGTGGGCGGGCGCCTGGCGCCAACCTTTCAGCAGCAGCGGTCCCATAACCAGGCTCCAGGCCAGCCACGGATTGGGATTCAGCAAATTCACCGTGACGGCTTGTAGAAGCGTCCGCCTTTTGGATGGGGCCGGCGCCGCGGCCGTGGGATTCCAGGCGCGCCACGTCCGGAACGCGCCGAACGCCAGGTACAGAACGAAAACGCCGCCGGCCACCCGCAGCCATTGCGTGAGACCAGGGGGCATGCGGCTCAAGAGGAGTACCGTGACGGCGATCACCGGGACGTCGCTCAGCAGGGGCGCGAACGCCGCCGGAAGAGTGCGCCGCCACCCATGGCTGGCGGCCTGCGAGATCAGATAAGCCTGCATGGGTCCCGGCTGCACGACCGCGGCGAAACCGAAGGCGGCGCCTAAGAACAGGTAGGTGAGCATGTCATCCTTCGGACCTGTGCATAGGAAATAGCATAAGCCCATGGGTGTGCGACATTGAAGTGGAGCGCCGTAGGCCCCGATCGGAGCCGCGACCGTGAGGGAGCGGTTGGCTGGATATGCCCCCAATTCTACCGCTCCCTTACGGTCGCGGCTCTGCCTGAAGTACGTCTACGCTAGGATTCTGTCGATTGGCCGCCATTTCCGTAAATCGCGCACTTCTACGTCGCGCACCCACTCCGTGTCGCCCTCTATCATACGCTCCGCGGCTTGGTGTATTCTGAAGTGTCAAAGGAGGCGGGCATCGTCAAATTTTGCGCGCTGGCCAGCGGCAGTTCCGGGAACGCAGCCCTGCTGGCCACCGAAAATACGCGCATCCTGCTGGACGCCGGGCTGAGCATGCGGGAACTCCGCAAGCGGCTGGCTGCCATTGGGGAGGACCTGAACGGCATCGATGCCATCCTGATCACTCACGAACATTCCGATCACGTGGCCGGCCTACCCGTGCTGGCGCGAAACCGGGACCTACAGGCCACGATTTACCTGACGCGGCTCACGGCGCCGGCCATCGATTGGGGCGAACAACCGCCGGCGCGTCTGGAGACGTTCCAGGCGGGGGCGAGTTTCCGGATCGGCGATATCGAGGTCCAGAGCTTTGGCATTCCGCACGATGCGTTGGACCCTGTGGGCTTTCGTTTTGAAGCCCAGGGCGTCGGCATCGGCGTGGTTACGGACCTTGGCTATATCCCGGAGTCGGTCAAGTTCCATCTTCGGCGCACGGATCTGCTGCTGCTCGAAGCCAACCACGATCTGGATATGCTGAAGGTGGGGCCTTACCCGTGGTCCGTCAAGCAGCGCGTCATGAGCCGGGTGGGGCACCTTTCGAACCTGGTCATGTCGGACTTCCTGCTGGACGATCTGGATGGTTCCACGGCGCACTTGGTAATGGGCCACATCAGCCAGCAGAACAATCACCCCGAAATCGTAAGGCTGGTGGCCATGCAGGCGCTGGAGCGCCGCGGCCTGGAAACGCGGCTGTCGATCGCCACGCAGCATACGCCGACGGAAGTGTTCCGGTTCTAAGTTCTGAAGAGGAGCCATGATTCCCCGATATACGCGGCCCGAAATGGGCCGGATCTGGAGCGACCAGAATAAGTTTCAGCAGTGGCTCGAAGTCGAATTGGCGGCCGCGGAGGCCTTAGCCGAACTGGGCGTAGTCCCGGAAGAGGCGGCGCGCCTGCTGCGCGCGCACGCCGGCTTCGAGGTAAGCCGCATCCTGGAAATCGAAAAGGAAGTCAAGCACGACGTCATCGCGTTTACCACCGCGGTCGCCGAGAGCATGGCTGCCGCGGGTCACGCGGATGCGTCGCGCTGGCTGCACTATGGGCTCACTTCCAACGATGTTGTGGATACAGCCCAGGCGCTATTGCTGCGGCAGGCGTCGGCGATTATCCTGCGCGGCCTGGAGGGGCTGCGCGCCGCGCTGAAACGCCGGGCGCTGGAGTTTCAGGGCGCGGTGCAGATCGGCCGCACCCACGGCGTACACGCCGAGCCGGTTACCTTCGGGCTGAAGTTCGCCATCTGGTATGAGGAGGCCGGGCGCGACCTGGCGCGGGTGGGCGCGGCGGCGGAAGATCTGCGCGTGGGCAAAATCTCGGGCGCCGTGGGGACCTTCGCCCACATCGGGCCGGAAGTGGAGGAGCGCATTTGCGCGCGGCTCGATCTGAAGCCGGCGCTGGTGGCTTCCCAGGTCATCCAGCGCGACCGGCACGCGGCGTTGGTCTCGGCGCTGGCGCTGGCGACAGCCTTGTGCGAGAAGATTGCGCTCGAAGTGCGCCACCTGCAGCGCACCGAAGTGCGCGAGGCGGAAGAGTATTTCGCGCGCGGCCAGAAGGGCAGCTCGGCCATGCCGCACAAACGCAA
>PLGA01000354.1 GCA_003139735.1 Bryobacterales bacterium
GTTGGGTCCGAAAATGGGTTCGTTTGGTATTTTGGTTCCGCGCGGTGGAAGCGGGCGCGATTGGCGCGCGCAGGTCCGGACAACATAGTCATCGACTCCAGGATAGAACGAGGGTGAGCGTGGGATATGGCTAAGTGCTTTGGCGTGATAGCCGAATTAGTTGTGACTGGGGTTTTTGCCGGCCGCTGCCCCGTAACGGCGCCGGGTATCGACTTTGGCCAGCGGCTGATGTTCGGCGAGGGCGGCAGACCACAGAAAACGATGGTCTGCCCCACTGGGCAGCACAGCCGCAGAACGGGGCGAAGGATAGGGGACACCGAGGTCTTCCGCCCCCTACGGGGGCTTGCCGGTTCCGCTCTNNCCATGGCTCACGCCATGGGCTAAGGTCTTGCGCCCTTCGGGCTGAAGGCGCCACTGGGAGGGCTGTGATATTCTAATAGCCAAATCTATGTTGAAGCGGCCCCGCGTTCGGGCGCTCCTTCTCGCTGGGTTGGGCATGGCGTTCGCCTATGCCCAGACTGGGACCGCCCCCATCGTCATCGACTATCCGGCCAATGGGTCGATTTTTCCGCCCGACATGGCCGCCCCTACGTTCCTTTGGCGAGACCCCGCCGCGGGCGCGGTCTCCTGGCGCATCGACGTATCGTTCGCGGATGGTTCGGCGGCCATTCATGTGACGTCCAAAGGAGAGCCGATGCGCATCGGGGAGATCGACCCGCGCTGCGTTTCGCCCAACAATAAGCCCCCTAGCCTTACGCCGGAGCAGGCCGCGGCCCACACCTGGATACCCGACCCCGCCGACTGGGCCGCAATCAAGAAGCAGTCCGTCTCCGGACCCGCCACCATCGCCATCAGCGGCTTTGCCGCGGCGAGCGCCGGTCAGCCGTTATCGCGCGGACAGATGCTCCTCCATACTTCGGTGGACCCGGTGGGCGCGCCCATTTTCTACCGCGACGTGCCGCTGATGCCATCGAAATCGCAGACGGGCGTGATCAAGCCTCTCGATTCCGCTCTCATCCCGCTGATCGCGTGGCGCCTGCGCGACGTCTCGCAAACCCAGAGCCGCGTGCTGCTGACGGACATGCATACCTGCGCCAATTGCCACTCCTTCGCGGACGACGGCAGCACTCTGGGCATGGACATGGACGGCCCCGACAACGACAAGAGCCTCTATACGCTTGCGCCGGTCGAAAAGATCATGACCATCCGCAACGAGAACGTGGTTTCGTGGGCCTCCTTCCGCGACGAACTGGGCAGCCAGCTTCGCGTGGGCTTCATGTCCCGTGTCTCGCCCGATGGCCGCCGCGTGGTCACCACCATCAAGCCTCCGGGCGCCAATCGGGATCAGCTCTACTACGTTTCCAATTTCACGGACTACCGCTTCCTGCAGGTCTTTTATCCCGTCAGCGGCATCCTGGTCTGGTACGACCGCGCCGCCCGCAAGCTCCAGCCGCTGCCCGGCGCCGACGATCCGCACTATGTGCAGGCCAACGCCGTATGGAGTCCCGACGGCAAGTACCTGGTGTTCGACCGCGCGGTGGCGAAGGATCCATCTCCGCCCGGCGGCAAGATGGCCACCTACGCCAACGACCCGGCGGAAGTCCAGATTCAGTACGATCTGTACCGCATTCCTTTCAACGACGGCAAAGGCGGCAAGGCCGAGCCCATCGCCGGCGCCTCGCAGAATGGCATGAGCAACAGCTTCCCGAAGATTTCCCCCGACGGAAAGTGGATTGTCTTCGTGCAGGCTAAGAACGGGCTGTTGATGCGCCCCGACAGTAAGCTCTACATCGTCCCGGCGGAGGGTGGGCAGGCGCGCCTGATGAGCTGCAATACGCCGCTGATGAACTCCTGGCACAGTTTCTCTCCCAACGGACGCTGGCTGGTATTCTCCTCGAAGAGCCGCTCGCCCTATACCCAGATGTTCCTCACGCACATCGACGCGGAGGGGCACGATTCGCCGGCCATCCTGATTGAGAACTCCACGGCGGCCAACCGGGCCGTCAACATTCCGGAGTTTGTGAACACCACGCCGGACGGCATCGAGCGCATCGACGTTCCGGCGGCCGATTTCTACCGCCAGTTCGATCTGGCCGCGGCGCTGACGAAGAAGGGCTCGTTCGCAGCGGCCATCGCGGAGTGGACCAAAGCCTTCGCGATGGGCGCCGACGACGCGCGCGCCCGTTACAACTTCGGCCTGAGCCTGGCGGGAACGGGCCGGACGGAGGAAGCGATCGCGGAGTACCGGAAGGCGCTCGCGATGCAGCCCGATTACGCGGAGGCGCACAACAATCTGGGGAATGCGCTGGCGCGCACGGGTCATCTGGATCAAGCGATCCCTGAATACCGGCTGGCGGTGGAGAGCGAGCCGGAGTCCCCCGAAGCTCACAACAACCTGGGCGCGGCGCTGATGCGGGAAGGAACGTACGACGAAGCCATCGTGCATTTCCGCAAGGCGCTCGAATTGAGACCCGGCGGCGCCATGGCGGAGGCCAATCTGGGGCACGCGCTGCTGGTCCAGAACAAGACGGACGAGGCGAAGTCGCATTTAGAACGGGCGTTGCAGATCTCTCCCGACATGGTGGAGGCGCGCGTCGATCTGGGCGAGGCGCTGATGAAGAATGGCCAAAGGGCGGAGGCGCTGGCGCTCTGGCGGCAGGCGTTGCGCCAAGCCCCGGACAATCTACGGGTGCTCAACGATACCGCCTGGGCGCTGGCTACCTGCTCCGACGCCGCGCTTCGCAACGGAGCCGAGGCCGTCACGCTTGCCGAGCACGCCGTACAGCTCAGCTCCGGACGCGAACCGGCGTTGCTCGGCACGCTTGCCGCCGCCTACGCCGAAGCCGGCCGTTTCGATAAGGCGGTCGAATTGGAGAAGCGCGCGACCGACGTCGCGACCCAGGAAGGCAACGCGCCCCTGGCCGCCACGCTCCGTGCGCGGTTGGCGCAGCTACAGGCGAACACGCCGATTCGACAGTGAACATACTCGATTTCGTTGTTGGCAAGCCCATCAAGACCAGCGATGAACGCGCCGAGGAGATCGGACCCGCACAGGGAATCCCGATTTTCGGTCTGGACGCGCTCAGCTCGGCTGCTTACGGCCCGGAAGCCGCCCTCAGCCTGCTGATTCCGCTTGGCGTTGCCGGTGTCCGTTACATCATCCCAGTCAGCGCGGCCATTATCACGCTGCTCGCGATCGTGTATTTTTCCTACCGCCAGACCATCGCCGCGTATCCCTCAGGCGGCGGCTCTTATACGGTGGCGCGATTCAATCTTGGCCCGTCCGCGGCACTGCTCGCGGCGGCGGCGCTCCTGGCGGACTATATTCTCACGGCCGCGGTCGGTATTTCCGCGGGAGTGGGCGCCCTGGTCTCGGCGGTTCCGTCGCTGCTGCCGCATACGGTTTCTCTCTGCGTCGGTATTCTAATTGTTGTCACGATCCTCAACCTCAGGGGGGTGCGGGACGCGGGCGCCGCTTTCGCAGCCCCAACCTATCTCTTTCTGGTCACGCTGTTCATTACCATTGCCGCGGGAGTTGTCCGGGTTGCCCTCGCCGGCGGTCATCCGGCGCCGGCTTCGCCACTCCCGCCGCCGCCAGGCGCAACCGAAGCCGTCAGCGCGTGGCTGCTGCTGAAGGTTTTCGCGAGCGGTTGCACGGCGTTGACCGGCGTGGAGGCGGTGAGCAATGGGGTAAAGGCGTTTCGCGAACCCGCGGTGGAAAACGCGCGGCGCACTCTCACGGCCATTATTCTTCTGCTGGCTGTGCTGCTAGCCGGGATTTCGTATCTGGTGAACTGCTACGGCATCGCAGCGACGGATCCCGGCCAACCGGGGTATCAGAGCGTTCTTTCGCTGCTGGCCGCCGCGGTTTTCGGCAAAGGCGTTTTCTACTACGTGACGATGGTCTCCGTCCTGCTGGTTCTTTCGCTTTCCGCGAACACCGCCTTCGCCGATTTTCCGCGCCTCTGCCGGGCCATCGCGCAGAACAACTACCTGCCGCATGCCTTCGGTTACCGCGGGCGGCGGCTGGTCTACACGTACGGCATCGTTGCCCTGGCCGTACTGTGCGGCGGCCTTCTGATTCTTTTTGGCGGCGTCACCGACCGGCTTATCCCGCTCTATGCGGTGGGGGCTTTTCTGGCTTTCACGCTTTCGCAGGCCGGCATGGTGATGCACTGGCGAAAAAATCGCGGGCAGAACTGGCTGCGGAAAGCGGCGGTCAACGGGATTGGCGCATTCGTCACCGGCATCACGGTGATTGTGGTGCTGGTTGCAAAATTCGCCGCGGGCGCCTGGATTACGCTGCTTTTCATTCCGCTGACGATCCTGTTCTTCAGCTCCATCCGGCGTCACTACCACTCGATAAGGATGCTGACCGCCTCCATGGCTCCCGTGAGAGCCGTAAGCCTTGGCGAGCCGCCGATTGTGGTCATTCCGGTGGAACACTGGAGCGTGATCGCCCGCCAGGGAATCGAATTTGCGGCGCGTCTTTCCCCGGAGGTGATCGCGCTGCACGTCGATCCCGCGGAACACGCCGAGCCTCTGGAAACGAATTGGGAAAACTATGTGGAACGTCCCTTCCGCGAAGCAGGCAAGGAACCACCCCGTCTGCGCGTGCTGCCGTCGCCCTACCGCTTTATCATCATCCCCGTGGTTCAATTTGTGCTGGATCTGTCGAAGGCGAATCCCGGCCGCAGCATCATCGTTGTGATACCCGAGCTGGTGGAGGACAAATGGTATGAATACTTCCTCCACAACCAGCGGGCCCGGCTTTTACGATGGGTGCTGCTTGCCCGCGGCAACGAACGCATCTTTACGGTGAGCGCGCCCTGGTACGCGGGGCCGCGAAAATAACGGTCTTCAGAGCGCGAGGGAGGATTTGTGTACTTCGGGTCTGTATCCCTGGTCGCTACTGCCGCGATGGGATGCGCCACATTCCGCTAACTTCACCCACGGCATGACTGTTGCCGGCGCGAACCGCCGACACCTCTTTCAGAATCCCCATCGCGAGACGTTCGATGGCGTCGAGAGCTTGGGGATTGTTACGCAATCCGTCGGCGGGAAGCGCGGCCAGCCGGAGAGCGATCTCGGCGGCCTGTTTCGCGAGTTGATCCACTGACAGTCCGGAGGACGGCAGGCGAGCCGTCACACGACCGATTGTAACTTTGCGCAAGCCCGCAAGAACGATGTCTTTTGTTATGGCTTCGGCGTTAAGGGTGTCGAGCACGGTCGGCGTGGCGCTCCTAAATAGAACGTCATAAGTAATTGCGCATCCGCGGTAGGGGTCGGGCATGCCCGACCTGCGCGATGTTTAAAACCACCCGGCGGCAGCAAACCTCGCACCTCCCCGTGCAGCTTCTGCACCGCCTCACTTCGTAAGATGCGCTGGGAAGGACGGAAGCCCCGCCCCGTTGTGAGCGAGCCACGCCACGGGATGGCTGCGGATGTCGCCATTGCGCTCCGTGATGTCCGCCCAGTTGGGGTCCGCTGAGAGCTTGAGAAAAACACCGGGGGTGCCCTGATATGTGCCCTCGGCCAACACAACTTCGTCGCCTTCGCGGAATGCGGCGACAGCCCCAGGCGTAGGTTCTGCCGTTGTTGAAGCCGGGATCATAGAAGGCGCGTCTGGCAGCTTGTTCATGGCGCCTCCGTCGGTACTGGTTGCGTCCGGAACGCCGCTAATAGGGTCATGAAGACCACGGTGCAAGCGAAGCCCATCAATAGAAAGACTTTCACGACCAGAAACAGCGGGCTGAACATTACGAACGTCGCGGCAAATCCGGCGGCCCAATAGTACTCCCTCGACCAAACCGCACGTTGTACGAAGATGATGGCCGCCATGCAGATCAGGAATCCCGCCAGCGCTTCGTAACTCGCCGCCAGACATGAAAAGACCGAGGCGATTAGTAGAAGCGGAAGTGATGCCCACTTGATGACTTTCGCAACCATTTGTAACATCGATTGCTCCCTTCTTTTCGCTTTGACGGATGATTTACAGCACGGCTGGGGCCATCGCCGGCCGCGTCGGCGGCCACTGAAGTGCCTATGACTAGAGGACGGGATCTCCCGCCGAGGTCTGCATCGCGCCGAAACGAAGCGCCCCAGACGATAACGACTTAGAGCAAAGGATGAAACCAAAGAAATGAAGATATTCAAAGCAGCAACGACAGTATTCTGTATGTCGCTCATGGGCGCGGCCCTCGCGCCGGGCGCCAAGGCGGACGATTGGAACAAGAAGACGACGGTCACGTTCAGCGGTCCGGTGGAGATTCCAGGGGTTCACCTCAAAGGTTTTGGCATATTGCCCGCCGGAACCTACGTGATTAAAGTTCTGGATTCGCAGAGCGACCGCCATATCGTCCAGATCTTTAGCAGCGATGAAAAGACCTGCTATGCCACGATTTTGTCCATTCCGAACTATCGGCTCAAGGTCACTGACAAGACGGCGATCACATTCAGAGAGAGGCCCGCGGGCGAACCGGAAGCGTTGCGCGCCTGGTTCTACCCCGACAGTAATTCGGGCGAGGAGTTCGTTTACCCGAAGGCGAGAGCTTTAGCGATCGCCAAGGAAACCAACACGCCGGTCCTATTCACGGCTGCCGAGATTCCTGTCGAAGTCGCCGAGCCGATCACATCGGCAACCGAGCCTGTCGTCGCCGAACTGAAGCAGGCGCCCATCATGGCCGTTCAGCCGACCGGGGAAGAAGTGCAAGTCGCCGAGGTGGTCACGCCGCCGACGGCTCAGACTGAAGCGGCAGTGACCGCGCCGGTTGCGGTGACCGCGCCGGTTGCGGTGAACGAGCCGGTTGGGGTGGCTGCGCCGGTTGCGGCGTTCGCGCCGGAGCCGATGGCCGTGCCGGTGGCGACGGCCGCGCCGGTGCCGGAGACGCTCCCCGGCACAGGGAGTACCTTGCCGCTTGTTGCGTTGTTCGGGCTTCTCGCGCTGGGCGGCGTACTGGCCCTCCGCGCGGCCGAAAAGCGCGCGTAGTAAGGGTCTCTTGATGCGTCACGCGGCGCGCAGCTCCCCAGCGCGCCGCGCCAGACGGAGCCGGGAGAAGAGAAGGTAACCGCATGTGGCGGATCGTCACCCCGCTTCTGCTTTTGACCCGCTTCGTGGCCGGCGCGCAACTTGTTGCGTCGGCAGGCGACGGGCAAGACCCGGAGCCATACAGGATTTCAGTGGACGTGGACCTGGTGGTGCTGCATGCCACGGTTCTCGACCGTCAGGGCCGCTTTGTCTCCGGCTTGGGCGAGCGCGATTTTGAGGTTTACGAGGACGGCGTCCGGCAATCCATACGGTTGTTCCGGCACGAAGACATCCCCGTGACCGTCGGACTGGTTGTCGATCACAGCGGAAGCATGCGGCCGAAGCTGAGCGAGGTGATCGCGGCCGCCCGAACGTTCGTACGATCGAGCAACCCGGAAGACCGGATGTTTGTCGTCAACTTCAATGAGCATGTGACTATGGGCCTGCCCGGCGCGCAGGGCTTCACGGATCGTCCCGATGAACTCGAATCGGCGATTCTACGGGCGCCCGCCACCGGCGAGACCGCGCTCTACGATGCCGTTGCCGCGGCGCTGGTGCAATTGCGGACAAGCGTGCAGGAGAAGAAGGTGCTGATCGTAATCAGCGATGGCGGCGACAACGCCAGCGCGCACAGCCTGTCCGAGGTCTTGAAGATGGCCGAAGAATCGAACGCCGTTGTGTACGCCATCGGCATCTTCGATCGAGAGGATGTGGACCAGAACCCGGACGTGCTCGGCCGGCTTGCCCGGGCCACCGGCGGCGAAGCCTTCTTCCCCGGCCAGCTCGATGAGGTCGTGGCCATTTGCGGGCGTATCGCGCGCGATATCCGCAATCAGTANNCGCGACATCCGCAATCAGTACACCATTGGATACGCCCCCGCCAGCGCCGCCAAGCCGGGCGCCTATCGCGCCATTCGAGTGGTAGCCGGCGGGAAGGCATATGGTAAGCTCGCTGTGCGCGCGCGCTCCGGCTACATCGCCGGCGGGGATCGGCGTTCGGCCACGCGCGAGACCGCCAAGTGAGCATTGCGATCCGGAAAACGGCGCTGAAGTCCGCCCTGCGGTGGGGGCAATGGGTTCTCGGCGCGGCCGCCGTAATCATGCTGGGTTATTGCGGGGTGGTGTTGGCTGACGGCTGGCTCTTCCAGCAAAGGGAGCGCCGCCATCTCGAACAGCTCTTGCAGGACCGGCAGGAAACCAGCGACCGGGCGAGTCGCGGTTCGCCTCCGGCTCTTTCGAGTAACCCGCCAAATGTCGTGGCAGGCGGGCTGATCGGCCGCATGGAGATCCCGCGTCTCGGCCTCTCGGTGATCGTCGCCGAAGGCGTGGATGCGC
>PLGA01000336.1 GCA_003139735.1 Bryobacterales bacterium
TTTTGGGCATTTTGCCCAAAAATCGAAAGGGTCGCCAGCTTAGAATCAGCACGTTACGGACTCGGTTTTGGGCGTTTTGCCCAAATTGTGTCGGAAGAGGGCCGTTTTTCAGCAGCCTGTCAGGGTTGGTGGACAATCCGAAGATACGGCTTGGGCGCCTTCCAGCCGCTGGGGTATTTCGCCTTGGCTTCCTCGTCGGAGACCGAGGGGAGGATGATGACATCGTCGCCCGGCTTCCAGTTCGCCGGCGTCGCCACCTTTTGCGCGGCGGTGAGTTGGATGGAATCGAGCACGCGCAGAACTTCGTCGAAATTGCGGCCGGTGCTCATGGGGTAGCTCAGCATCAGTTTGATCTTCTTATCCGGACCTACGACGAAGACGGTGCGAACCGTGGCGTTGGTGGCGGCGGTGCGGCCCTCGGAGGTGTTGCCCGCATCGGCCGGCAGCATGTCGTAGAGCTTGGCGACCTGAAGCTGCGGGTCGCCGATCATGGGGAAGGTGACCTTGTGGCCCTGGGTTTCTTCGATGTCGCCGGCCCATTTCCCGTGGCTTGAAACCGGGTCGACGCTCAGGCCGACAATCTTACAGTTGCGGCGTGCAAACTCGGGCGCCAGTCCGGCCATGTAGCCGAGCTCAGTGGTGCAGACGGGCGTAAAATCCTTGGGATGGGAGAACAGAATCGCCCATCCGTCGCCGATCCATTCGTGAAAGTGGATGGGACCTTGAGTGGTATCGGCCGTGAAATCCGGTGCAGTATCGTTAATTCGAAGTGACATAGGCTTTCCTATTGTGATGGGAGCGGCCGGCTTGAGGATTCGAGTTCTGACGGTTTCGTACAATTGGTTTGCAGGAGAATAGAGACAATATGCAAATCACCTGGCTAGGGCATGGCACGTTTCAATTTCGGCTGCCTTCGGGCCACGTCATTCTGATGGACCCGTGGACCGACGGCAACCCGGCGTACCCCCAAGGCTTCGAAATCCCGCGCGTGGATATCATCTGCATCACGCACGGCCATTTCGACCACATCCACGGCGCCGTGCCGCTGGCGAAACGCTTTACGCCAGCGGTGGTGGCCATCTTCGAGACCTGCAATTGGCTCGAATCGAAGGGCGTCGCAAACCTGCATCCGATGAACAAGGGCGGAACGCAGGAGGTGGGTGAAGCCGCCATTACCATGACGCACGCCGTGCATAGCTGCGGCATTCTGGACGACGGCAAGATTGTTTACGGCGGCGAAGCGGCGGGCTACGTAATGCGTTTCGCGGACGGCCGCACTTTGTACTTCGCCGGCGACACCAACGTGTTTTCCGACATGCAACTGATCGAGCGGCTTTACCATCCGGAGCTGGCGTTTCTCCCGATCGGCGACCTGTTCACGATGAGCCCCCGGGAAGCCGCGCTGGCCTGCAAGCTGCTGAATCCGGCGCGGGTGGTTCCGATGCATTTCGGCACGTTCCCGCAGCTCACTGGCCGGCCGGACCAGTTGCGCGAGCTGGTGGAGGACCTCGATACCGAAGTCTGGGAACTCGAACCCGGCAAGCCTGTGGAGTGGTAGGGCGGGCGCCCTGGCCAGAAGAAGGCAGACGGGCCCACGAATGCCGTGGGCGCCCCGGTCTGCCCCACCGAAGAAGGCAGGCCACAAAGAACGATGGCCTGCCCCACTAGCGAATGATTTGCGCTTCGAAGACGTAGAGGCGCGCTTGGGGATCGCGCCATGCGCGCGGTCCCAACATGCTCTTACGCGCCACGGCTTCCAGGAATTCTTTGGTGGTCCAGCCAAGTTCGGTGGCCACCTGGGGAAGCAGCAGGCCCGCGCGGCCGCCCAGTTTGAGGAACAGGCCGTGCTTCCCGACCGTGCATTCCTCGGCCTTGCGGATGCGCCGAAACGGGGTGAGCACGGAGATTTCGATATCGATAGGCCCTTCCGCCGAAGCCGCGGGGCGGAAGCGCGGATCGTCCAGCGCCGCCGACAGGGTCAGGTTGGCAACTTCCTCCGAGAGTGGACCGCGGCCCTCGGTTTTTCCCACGCAGCCGAGCAGTTCCTTGCCCCGATGCAGGCTCACGAACACGCCCCGGTGCGCCGACAGGGCCGCGGAGCCGTGCAGGGCGGGGAAGGCCTGGGGCTCGCGGGTTTCGCGCAAGCGCCGCAGCGTTTCCCGGGCGCTTTCGAGCAGGGCGTCGCGGTCGGCGGCATTCAGATCGAAAGCGGAACGGGGGAAATAGCCCAGTGCGGCGTAGCTCACCGAGTGGCGAAAGTCTTCCGTCAGCTCGCCCGAAGTCTGGTAGTCCAGAGTGGATTGGTACATGCCGGCGTTGAGCAGCCGCATCGCGTCGAGCAGCAACGCGATGGGGGCCGTACCGCAGACCGTAGCGCCGTTCTCCTCCAAGGTCGCCAGGAACTGCGTGGAATCGAGCGTGGCGGCGGCTTCGATGCATTCGAAATCCAGGGCGCGCAACCGCCCTCCGGCGCGCTCCGGCGGAAACGGCGTGAAGCCGAAACTGGGTCCGTAATGCGTGAAGTCCGAGGAAGCCACAAACACTACGCCGGGCCGCCACAGCTTGGCCAGCGCGCAGGCGGCCGCCGAGCGCTCCGCGCCGTCCATGCGGCCCACGTAGAGCGGAGTGACGCGAGCCTGTGGCGCCGCCCATTGCAGGAAAGGCAACTGGATCTCGAAGGAATGGTCACAGACGCGTTGTTCCGGGACGGCCGGAAATCCGCCGAAGCCGGCGTCGATGGCAACTTCGCCGAGGGGCGTCGAGATGGCCGCCACATCGGGCGCGGCCACGCCTTTTAGACCGCCCTTATGCGGAAAGGCGAGCAGTACCACTCGTTCGGGCGCATGCTGCCCGATGGCGCGGTACGCCGCCGCGGCCACGGTCCCCGAATAAGCCGGGCCGGCGTGCGGGACGACGAACCCAAGGCCGTCCGGGAATAGGAACGGCGCGCGCTGGCGCGAACGCTCGAACACTTCCTCCAGCAGGCTGCGCAACTCGGAAGCGCCCTCCGGGTACCAGGAGCCGCTGAACGGCGAAGCGTGGACGGCGCTCATGGACCGCCCCAGACGCCCGGTATGGCGTAGCCGCAATGGGAGCACTTGCCGGCGGAGAGCCGGTTGCGCAGAACGCGGAACCCGCGCCGTTCGATCAGCGCGCCGCCGCACCCGGGACAATGCGTATCCTCCAGGCCGGCGAGGCCAGGAAGGTTGCCGGCATACACGTAGCGCAACCCCGCCGCGCGGCCGGCCGCCGCGGCGCGGAGCAGCGTTTCGGGCGGCGTGTCGGCGGGTCCCAGCAGTTTGTAATCCTTGTGAAAGGCCGTCACGTGCCACGGGATGTCCGGTGAAATGGCGGAGAGGAACTCGGCGATTTGGCGCAGCTCCGCATCGGAATCGTTGAAGCCGGGGACGACCAGAGTCACCACTTCCAGCCAGAAGCCCATCTCATGAATGCGGCGTATGGATTCCAAAATCGGGCCGATGCGCCCGCCCAATTCGCGGTAACGGCGGTCGTCGAAGCTCTTGAGGTCTACCTTATAAAGGTCGACCCACGGGCGGATGTATTCGAGAACTTCCGGCGTGGCGTTGCCGTTGGAAACGAAGCCCGTAATCAGGCCGGCGGCCTTGGCCTGACGGAATATCGCGACGGCCCATTCGGCGGTGATGAGCGGTTCGTTGTAGGTGCCGACCATGGCCGCCGCGCCCTGTAGCAGAGCCAGATCCACCAGTTCGGCGGGCGTGGCCGAAGAGAAATCGAGCGTCGAATGGGGATCGCGCAACGCCTGCGAGGAGACCCAGTTCTGGCAATAGCCGCAATGCAAGTCGCAGCCCAACATGCCGAAACTGAAGGCGCGCGCCCCCGGCAGAACGTGGAAGAAGGGCTTCTTTTCTATGGGGTCGCAATGCGCCGCGTTGACGTAGCCGTAGGGTGCGTAGAGCTTTCCTCCGCGATTGAAGCGCACCTTGCAGACGCCCGCGAAACCCGGCGAAATGGGGCACCGGTGGCCGCAGGCGAAGCACTCCACCCGGCCGCGATCGAGCGGCTTGTAGAGTTCCGCTTCGCGCGTCTGAACGGCGAGCTGCTCGGCCAGGATCCCCATGGTTGAGAACCTGCGTGTCCCGATGACATTGTAACGCCGGGCTGTGGCCCGGATACGCTGAGTTACGGGAACTCCACTTTCTCGTAGAGATCGGCGAGCGCCAGGCGGCATCCGGTTGCGGAGAGGTTGATCGTGTCCGTCAAGTCGCCGGATGCCGTCAGCAGCCAAGCTCCATCGGTCTGGCGGGTGAACAGCTCCGCGCCGATGCGCTCGGAGGAAACCAGCAGATATTCNNGTCGGGTTGAGCAGAGTATCGCGCTCCCCGTCCAGGAACCGCGGAGGTTCGCACGCGACGACGATGTCGGGATAGGTGTAGAGACCGGTGGCGCTCACGCGCACCCGCATATCGCTGGGATAAACCCGGCAAGGGCCGGAGCGTACTTGCCCGTAAATCTGGAAAAGCACGTTCGCGACGATCAGGTTGTGGGCTTCGCGCGCCCCGGCCATGGCGAACATTTCGCCCTCGAAGTACTCGCTCTTCTATTCGGCTTTCCGTTCGATTTCGAGATACTGCTCAGGAGTCAGAAACGTCTTGGCCTCGGTGGACATATCCGCCCTCTCAGAACCACCTTACCAAACACGGCCCCCCTCCAATTCCCTACCAGTCGGCATCCCTGCTGGCCGCGCTCTTTTCCTGCTCCGTTTTGAGCCGGTTGCGAGCGTCCGTGAGCGATTGCTCGGCTCGATTGGCGCGCTCCGTTTGCGCGTTCAGATCCGTTTGTAACCGAAAGACCTCGAACGCCAACAAAACGGCGGCCAGGCACGCGGCCGTCGCCAGCAGCATCCCGCGCCAGCGCCGACGAGCCTTAACTGGCGTCTCCGGG
>PLGA01000376.1:0-404 GCA_003139735.1 Bryobacterales bacterium
ACGTGCATGCGGCGGAATTTCTTCAGCGCGGTCGAGTAATACGTGACGGCCGCAACGGCGCCGCGCGGGACATCCTTGGTATCCATGAAGTCCGATCCCGGGACGTAGACCAGGCTCCAGACATTGGTATTGGACTCGCTAATGGACGCGTTGTGCGGGTCGACGGTCGCGACNNGGTTTCCCAGACGCCGTTGTCGCCCTTCTTCAACTGAGCGGCCTCGCCGATGTTTTGGAAGTCGCCGGCATTGAGCCTGACGTTCTGCGCTTGCGGCGCCAGAATTCGCAGCGCCACGCGCCGGTCCGGCATCACCTCGGGCGAAACCACGACGGGCCCTTGCGCGCCCCGTCCGGCGCCACGGCCGGCCTGAGCCGCCGGCGGGGTTGGCGGCTGAGCCAGAGCGGCC
>PLGA01000376.1:447-6258 GCA_003139735.1 Bryobacterales bacterium
CTCTGACGTTCGCGGCTCGGAATCGGCGCGTACTCGGCCCCACCCTGGACAATCTTCCCGGATCGGGCCACATGATAGCACATATGCTATCATCGAAGTTGGACCGAGTCGTTGTGGACACCAATGTTCTTGCGGGCGCGTTGATCGGGCGCGCGGGGTCCAACCGGTGGGTGATTCGGGCTTGCCTGGAAGGGCGCCTGAAACCGCTGATTGGGCAAGCGCTGTTCCTGGAGTATGAGGATGTGTTGAGCCGAAAGGGTCTGTACCGCTCGTCTCCGCTTTCACCGGCAGAACGGCGGGAGCTATTCGCGGCGTTTTTGAGCGTTTGCGAGTGGGTGCAGATCTACTTTTCCTGGCGGCCGAACCTGCCGGATGAATCCGATAATCACATTCTGGAATTAGCCGTGGCGGGCGGCGCCGCGGCGATTATAACTAACAACATCCGCGACTTCCACGCGGCGGAGCTTAAGTTCCCCGGTCTTCGCGTGGTGACGCCGCGGGAACTCGCGCAGGAGCATCAATGAGCACCCTCACCATTCGCATTCCCGAGGCCAAGCATTCCCGTCTCCGCCGCCTGGCGGAAGGCCGGGGCCTCAGCATGAACAAGTTGATCGACGAACTGGCGACGGTCGCGCTGGCGCAACACGATGCCGAGCTGCGGTTCTACGCGTTGGCCAGTAAGGGCTCGGCGAAGCGAGGGATCGAACTGCTCGACAAGCTCGACCGCCGGCCCCGCGGCCGCTGACGCGGGCCGGCGCTCAGGAGAACCGCGTGCGCCGCCACAACATCAGGCCGCAGGCGAGCAGGATCGCCAGCGAGGCCACCAGCAGAACGGCCATCCAGGGCAGGTTGACGGGTATCGGTTGACGGCGCGCGCCGGCGGCAAGCCATGCAAAGATGGCCACGGCCGCGGCGGCGATCAGCAACTCCCACCACCGGCGGCGTGGCGCGTCCATGGCCGATTCTTCGCCGCGCGCGGCGGCTTCGATGGCTTGCGGGTCCAGGCCGTAGCGGTCGCACTCGCGTTCCATGGCGGTCTTCCATGAGGCGCGCTCGGATTCGGGCGCCTCGGCGAAGCTGATCGCCACCGCTCCGATGATCATGACCAGAGAGCCGGTCACGGTCAGAATCCGTGAAGCGGGGCTCTGGCCGGCAAGCTCGCCGAATACCAGTGCGCCCCAGGCGAGTCCCCACAACTGATTGGTGTTGGAGAGGGGAATGCCGCGGCCGATCCCAATGTACTTGGCGGCGTACTGCTGGAAGAGGTCGCCCAACACCCAGCAGAAGCCGCCCAGAAACAGCCAGAAGAGCGCGGGCCGCGCGCGCGCCAGTTCCGCGGCCACGTTGCGATATCCGCCCTGAAACACCAGCGCCAGGGCGAACACGGCGCCCAACTCCCCAAACGTAAACACGGTCACGAAAGAGAGCGGGTTCATCCCGCTGAGATACGCTTTGCGGTAGGGGATATACATGGTTCCCCAGAGCAGGCCGGCGCCCACGGCCGCCAGAATTCCGAGGCTGGCCGCTCGCGGAGCCGCGCCGCCGGCGGGATGCGAGGTGGCCCAGGCGATCAGGCACGCTCCGGCCACGATGGCCGCGGCGCCGCCCAGCACTTTTCCCCATTGCCGGACCGTGGAGCCGCGCAGTTCGTGGAACAGCATCCAGCCCCACAACAACCCTACCAAGCTATTGACGTTCCATAGCGGAAAGGCGACGGAGATCCCAACATCTTTAATAGCGAATACGGTGAGCGTGTTGGCCACCGCCCACAGCATTCCGGCCAGCACGGCCCAGACGGTCAAGTGCGGCTTCTCCCGAATGTCCCGCCAGATATAACCGGTTCCTTTGAGCGCCACCGGCACGGTCCAGCGCGCCACGAAGACGCCGGCCACCATTCCCAGCGAAATCAGGAATGGCGAAAACCCCATGGTCACCAGTTTGGTGGGAGCCTCGGCCAGCCCCAGCCAAGCCCCGGCCGCGAGTCCGCACGCCACGCCCAGCGTGTGCAAAGCGTGCCGCGAGAGGTTCGGGTTCGGCCGCGTCATCGCAGCACGGCCAGCAAAGCGACGCCGAAGATCAGCGCGGCGACGGGGATCCAAAACTGGACGTCGGTGAGGATCGGTTTGAGAAAGGAATGTTTCAAGCGTTCTCCGGGGCGCTCCGCCTCACAAGCCGGTCGAGTTTCTCGTCCAACTGCTCCAAACGCCGCACCATTTCCTTATACTGCGTTTCTTCGGCCGGCGGGAGCTTGCGGCTGATGTAAAATGTGCCGCCCGGTTCCAGTACGCACTGCTCAACCTCCTCCAACCCGGAAAAGCTCTGGCGGTGCAACACCGTAATCAACTCCGCGCGCGAAAGCATTTCGCGGGCAAGGGCCTTTTCCACAATCTGGCCCTTCTCGATCAAGACCGTGGGCTTGCCTTCGAAGATTTCGTCGAGCCGCCGGTGCTGGAACAGGAAGCGCACCACCATGTAGTTNNACGCGCCGATCAGGCCGCCGGTCAGGGAATTATCGTTTCCGATGATGGCGTTTTGCACGGTGTTGGAGAGCGAGAGCAGCACCACCAGGTCGAAGGGGTTAAGCTGCGCCAACTCCCGCTTTCCGAAGACTCGCAGAAGCAGCACCAGGAAAGCATAGACGATCACCGGCCGCAGGACCTTCTCCGCGACCGGCGCGCCCACGGCGAAGATCGCGCTCCACATCTGATGCGATACCACCCACTCGGGCATTTGCCAGTTTCCTCCCTAAAATCGCTACGCCGCCTCATTCCCCAAACGGGCGTCAGAGGCTAAACTAGGATAACGCGCCATGTCCCCAAGCAACACCGCCGATAAGGGTCTCCCAACCAATGTGGACGCCGAGCGATTCGTGCTCGGGTCCATCATGCTCGACGATACCTTCTACGTCCAGGCCGCCGGCACGCTGGAGGGCGACGACTTCAGCCTGGAGAAGCACCGCCGCATCTTCAAGCGCATGGGCGAACTTTACGAACGCGGCGAGAAGATCGACCGCGTCACCATCGCCAACGAGCTGATGAAGTTCGGCGAACTGGAAGCTTGCGACGGCGTGAGCTACCTGGTCACGCTCGACGACGGGCTGCCGCGAATTCCCAACCTCGACAGCTACATTCGCATCGTCAAGGACAAGTCCGTGCTGCGGCGGATCATCTTCGCTTCGCAGCACATGATGAACCGCTGCCTGATGGGCGAGGAGGAACCGGACCAGATTCTGGCGGGCGCCGAGGAAACCCTGCTCAAGCTGGGCGAGTCGCGCGTACAGGCCGGATTGCAGCAGGCGGGCGACATCCTCCAGAACTATGAGGGCGGCCTCACGGCCTTTTTGGACCCCAGCAAACGGGTCAAGGGCATCAGCACCGGCTTCGCCAAGTTCGACGAGATGACCGGCGGAATGCATGGCGGCGATTTGATTATCATTGCCGCGCGCCCGTCCATGGGAAAGACGGCGCTGGCTCTGAATATCGCGCAGCACGTGGCCTTGAAGCTGAAACAGACGGCGGCGGTTTTCTCGCTCGAAATGTCCAAGGAATCGCTGCTCACGCGCATGTTGTGCTCGGTAGCGCGCGTCGATAGCCAAAAATTCCGCGGCGGCTACCTCAGCGCGGAGGAGAAGCGCAAGCTCAGCCACGCCGTCACCGATATAGCCGAGGCCCCGCTCTACATCGACGACACCGCCGGCCTGCACCTCATGGACATGCACGCCAAGCTCCGCCGCCTGCAAGCTGAGAAGGCCAAGATCGGAATGGTGATTGTCGATTACCTCCAGTTGATGAGCCTGCGCGGCTACGAGAATCGCACGCAGGAAGTCAGCGCGCTCTCGCGCGGCATGAAGCTGCTGGCCAAGGAACTGAACGTGCCGATGATGGTGCTTTCCCAATTGAGCCGCGCCCCGGAGACGCGCCAGGGCGACCATCGTCCGCAGTTGAGCGACCTGAGGGAATCGGGCAGCATCGAGCAGGACGCCGACATCGTGGGCTTCATTTTCAGGGAGGAAGTCTATCAACGCGACCGCGAAGACCTGCGCGGCCTGGCGGAATTGATCGTCGGCAAACAGCGCAACGGCCCCACCGGCACCGTGAAGTTGGTATTCCTGCACGCGCAGACCAAGTTTGAGAACGCGGCGGAGGATATGGGGGATCTGCCCGAGGAATAACGAAGTCATTCCCTGGCTGCGTACAACTCCGCGCTGGTGAACGCTACCGTGCGGATTTGGTCGCGCAAGGTGTTGTATCGCAAGGAACCGGCCGCGGCGCGCACGCGTTCGATTTCGCCGGAGGTGAAACGATGCGTGTACCGGTCGGCGCGGTTCCGGTACGAATAGCCGGCATAGTCCGCGCCGTCGGCGACGGCTTCCATCAGCGCGTCCCAGAATGTGGCGTGCGGGAGCAGGCCCTTGCGCCCGGCGGCTTCGCGCGGAATCTCAATCGCCTGACGCCCGCCGCGCAGCACGGCATGCACGCAACGGGCGGCCGCGAAAGGCAGGCTGGGGTCCGGGTCGGGAAACGCGGCCAGCGCCTGGCGCAGGTCCTCCGCCTCTGTCCGGAATCCCTCCCAACGGAAGCGCGACGCGCCGCTCACCAGCGTGCCGCGGAACAGGATCTCGCGAATGCGCGCCTCGTCCTTGCCGGCGAGACCCAGCACGTGCTCGATCAATTCGCCGACGGGAAGCTCTTGCAGCAGCACCGGCGTGATGGTGATGGCTCCGGCGGCTTCCGAGCTGAGCTTCACGCGGACGGTCTGCGGCAGAGGCATCGATTTCACGCTAGCATAGGTCCGTGACGCCTCTCGAAAAGGTGCTGGCGGAGATTCGCCGTTACGATCACGCACTGCTCGACTTCTCCGCCCGCGAACACCATGGCGGCGTGGAGCTGGTCATCGCGCTCAAAGGTTCGCAAGCAGGCCTGCACACGTACTACGCCGCGGTCCACGAGCGGGATATCGAGAGCCCGCAATTCCCGTGGATCTTCCAGCGCTATCTCTACGACTGCATGCACGACTACCTGGTAGAGATGTTCATCCGCACGCCGCAGACGCGGGAAACGCCGTCATGACGCCGCTCGGCGAATTGCTGGCCGAAGAGATCCGCGCCCGCGGCCCGATTCCATTCCGCCGTTTCATGGAGGCGGCGTTGTACCATCCCCAGTACGGCTACTACCGCCGCCCGCGCGACCCTTTCGGCAAACAGGGCGACTTCTTCACCGCCGAGCAGATGCAGCCGGTGTTCGGCATCCTCATGGCCGCGCGGATTCGCCAGTTGCGCCAGGAGATGGGGAACCCGAGCGAGTTCACGGTGGTGGAGCTGGGCGCGGGACGCGGCGAGATGGCGGAGGCGTTCTCCGAGTGGCGCTACGTCCCGGTGGATCTCGATGCCGGCGAGTTGCCAAAACACTTCGTGGGCGTGGTGTTTTCGAACGAATTCTTCGACGCGCTGCCGGTGGACGTGGCCGTCTGGCGCGGCGGCGTTTTCCGCGAACAGCGTGTGGCCTTCGAGGGCGGACGCTTGCGCTGGCAAACGGGCGAGCGCGTTCCGGAGGAGACCGGGCAATATCTGCGCGCAGCCTTTCCCGAGCCGGAGGAAGGCCGCTGGTACGAAGCCAACCTGGATGCGGCGCTGTGGATGGAACGGATCGCGGGCGCGTTGGAGGACGGATACGCGCTGACCGTCGATTACGGGTACACGCGCGCGGAGTCCATCCGGTTTCCCGAAGGCACGCTCATGGGATACCGCCGCCACACCGCGCTCGAAGACGTTTTGCAGGAACCCGGCCTGCGCGACATCACCGCGCACGTCAA
>PLGA01000472.1 GCA_003139735.1 Bryobacterales bacterium
CGCGATTGCTTCGGCGCGCACGGCTACGAGCGAGTGGACCGCCCACGCGGCCAGCAGTTCCACACGGAGTGGCTGGACTAGTGGATATCCAGTCGCTGGCATCCAGGGTCAAGCTTCTGCTCATGGACGTGGACGGCGTTCTCACGGACGGCAAGATCTACAATGTGCCCGGTCCCGACGGCAAGATGGTGGAGACCAAGGGCTTCAACGCGCAAGACGGAATCGCCTTGCAATGGCTGACCTGGCAGGGCATACGGACGGGCGTCATCAGCGGCCGCGATTCACCGGCTACGGCGGAGCGCGCGCGGCAATGCCACATGACGTACGTATACCAAGGCCACATCGAGAAGATTCCGATTCTGGAAGAGATTCTGGAAAAGGCGCAGGTGGACAGCGGCGAGGTCGCCTACATCGGCGACGACCTGACCGACGTGACGATCATGCGGCGCGTGGGCTTCGCGGTGGCGCCGGCCAATGCGCGTCCGGAGGTGAAGGCCGCCGCGCATTACGTGACCGGCGCGCCGGGCGGAGACGGCGCCGTGCGGGAAGCGATTGAGTTGATTCTCAAGGCGCAGGGGGCTTTGGGAGAAGATTCTAAAGCACTACGAGATGGGCAAGAGAGCGCCCGTCATCGGCGCAACAGCCGGTCCAGCCACGTCTTCTGCGGCTGATCCCAGCCTTCCAGCATCCAGATATCGTAGTTATACTTCGAGATGGACGTAAGGAACCGCTTGCCATCGGGATGAAGACTGAAGCCCGCAATGCCGGCGGTGGATGCAGGCAGATCGATAGGCGCCAGCATCTTGTCCGCGCCGGTCTTCACATCGATCGAATAGAGCTGCCACTCCGCGCCCTCGCCAGTGGTGTTTCGGACGATGCCATAGACCTGAGCGCCGTCTTTGGAAAATGCGAAAACCGACAGCTTGCGGGCAGTCAGCTTGCGAACCGTACTGCCATCCGGCGAGATCATCGAAATCCCTTCCTCCGATGGGTATACGATCCAGTCTCCCGCGGGAGACCATTGGAGCATGCCTGGCAAGGCCCCAGGGCCTGGGGAGAGCGGAACGGCATTCGTAAGGGGTATCGCAGCCGCACCCGCCGCAGGCTTCATCTTCACCAGTTGTTGCTTGCCGCCTTCCTTGCGAGAGAGCGCAATCCACTGGCCGTCGGGGGACCAGGCGAAACCTTGCAGGTATGGTATATCCGCAATGGTGGTCGATCCCCCGCCGGTTCCGTTCGACATCATGAGTCGGGATGTTGGCGCAAATTGTCGGAAGAGGAATCGCTTGCCGTCCGGATCCCAGCGGGGCACGATTACACCAGCGCCCATTAAACCTTCCGGCGCCTCAGCAACCTGGCGCGAGAATCCATCGGCCGCGGACTGGTCCTCGATGACCGTTTTCTTACTGGAACCAGCGGCGGCAAAGAGAAAATGGGTGCCGGAGGGCGCCCACTCCGGCTGCATGGAGATCTCGCCGCCACCCACCACGGTGTGAACGCGCCCTTCCGGCAAGGTAGCCTCAATCACGTTCCATTCGGCTTTGCCACCGCTGAAAGCGATTTTCTTGCCATTCGGTGAAACCGATATATTCATCATGACTTCTGGGGCGGCATAGACTACCCGGCTGCTGCCCTCCGTGACATCCAGAAGAGACAAGCCATACGCCTCACCCCCCCGGGTCATCAGGACATGCCGGCTATCCGGGAGCCAAGCCACGTCAAGGCCTGACAGTTTACCTAGACTGCGAGCTGTCCCGGAGGGCCACGGCAAAATCCAAAACAACCCGCGGTCATCGAAAAGGAGGAGGCGGGAGCCATCCGGAGAAAACGCGATAGGGTACGCGTGCGGAATCTGAGGTAGCGGCAATTCCTTTGGAACGCCGCCTTTCAACTCGCCAGTCCAAGTCTTGTTTTCACGATTAAATGCCACGGTCTTTCCGTCCGGGTGAAGCGCCACGTCTGTGGCCTTTTCCATGACCAGTTCGGGCGTGCCGCCGGCCACGCCGATAGCCCACAGCGATCCCTTGGAAGAGTAGTAAACAGTGGCGCTATCCGGCGACCAGAAGGAGGGGATGCTGTTGCTGCTCCTGTCGCCCGCATGCGTGAGCTGGGTTGTGTCCCTCGAACCCACGGCTTTCGTGAACACTTGTTGGACGCCATGGATGATTGCCGAGTAAGCGATGCTCTTGCCATCCGGCGACCATCGCGGGTACCATTTGATGGCCTCTTCACGGGCGATGGGCGTGAATTTGTACCCCTCGAGACCCGCCGGCGCCGGCTTTATTAGCAAGGCCGCCAAGCCGATGCCAAGCGCCAGCCCCACAGCGATGAGAGCGGCCCCGGGCAGCAGGCGGCGCTTCTTCGCCGCGGAGACCGCCGGAATCGCAACCGCCGATGTCTGTTCGGTCAACCGGTCCCGCACCTGGCGAAGCTCGCGATAGAGATCGCGCGTGGAATCGTAGCGTTCGGCAGGCTCCTTGGCGAGCAGCCGTTCGACAATCCATCGGAACTGCGGGGACACGCTCGCAGGCAGCGGTTCGGCGTCTTCGCGGATGATGGCCACCATGATTTCGGCCGTGCTGCCGCGCGGGAACGCCTTCTTACCCGCCGCCAGTTCGTACAGCACCAGGCCCAGCGAGAACTGGTCGGATTGCGGGGTGAGATTGGCCTCTCCCCGTGCCTGTTCCGGGCTCATGTAGGCAATCGTGCCAAGGGTCGTGCCGGGGTCGGTGAGATTGACCGCAACCGTCCGCGTCGCCTCTTCGGCGCCGATCTCCTCATGTGCGGCTTTTGCCAGGCCGAAATCAAGGATTTTGATTTTGCCTTCGCGCGTGATCAGAATGTTGTCAGGCTTCAGGTCGCGGTGAACAATGCCCGCCGCATGCGCGGCCGCGAGCCCATCGCTCATTTGCACTGCAATATCCAGCAGCTTGCGCGGCGAATCGACTGGTGCGATCGGCGCGCCCTCGACGTACTCCATCACCAGATAGTCGGGACCGACATCGTAGAGCTGGCAGATGTTCGGATGATTCAAGGCCGCTACGGCCCTCGCCTCTCGTTCAAAACGTTCGTTGAACCTCTTGTGGACGGTCTTGATGGCGACGGTACGGTCCAGCCTCACATCGCGGGCTTTGTACACCTCGCCCATGCCTCCCGCTCCGATCGTGGAGACGATTTCGTAGGGACCGAGTTTGGAGCCTGGAGAGAGGGGCATAGGCTAAGTTCAGTGTAGTCGCTTCTGGTATCGGGCCTAATCCCAGCTCAACACGACCTTGCCGGAGCAGCCGGAAACCATGGCCTCGAAGCCTTTCTCGAACTCTGTGTAAGGGAAGCGGTGGGTAATGATGGGCGCGATGTCCAAGCCGGATTGCAACATCACGGTCATCTTGTACCAGGTTTCGTACATCTCACGGCCGTAGACTCCCTTGATGGTGAGCATGTTGAAGATCACCGTGCGCCAGTCGATGGAGATGTCTTCGGAGGGGAGTCCAAGCATGGCGATTTTGCCGCCGTGGGCCATGTTGGCGAGCATGTCGCGGAAGCCCGACGGGCTGCCGGACATTTCCATCCCCACGTCGAAACCCTCGGTCATGCCGAGTTCCTTCTGCACGTCCTCCAGTTTCGTCTGGCGCACGTCCACGGCGCGCGTCACGCCCATCTTGCGCGCCAATTCGAGGCGGTAAGGGTTGACGTCGGTGATCACGGTGTAGCGCGCCCCTGCGTGCGCGGCCACCGCGGCGCCCATGATGCCGATGGGGCCGGCGCCGGTCACCAGCACGTCCTCACCCAGCACCGGGAATGAGAGCGCGGTGTGCACCGCGTTGCCGAACGGGTCGAAGATGGCCGCGATGTCCAAGGGAATGGACGGGTGCACGGGCCAGACGTTGGTCATGGGCAGGCCGATGTACTCGGCGAAAGCGCCCGGCCGGTTCACCCCAATGCCCTGGGTGTGGGCGCACATGTGGCGTCGCCCCGCGAAGCAGTTGCGGCAGCGGCCGCACACCACGTGGCCCTCGCCGCTCACGATCTCGCCAACGTGAAAATCCGAGACGTTCGATCCGGTCTCGACGATTTCGCCCACGAACTCGTGACCGATGGCCATCGGCACGGGAATGGTGGCCTGGGCCCACTCGTTCCATTTGTAGATGTGGACGTCGGTGCCGCAGATCCCCGTACGCAGCACCTTGATCAGCACGTCGCTGATCCCGATTGTCGGCCGGGGGACCTCCTCGAGCCACAGGCCGGGCTCGCGCTTGCTCTTCACTAAGGCTTTCACAACTAATACGATAGCGCGACAATACAATCAGTGCCCCAGCGTCTGCTGCTGTTCGCAGCCACCACCGGTTACCAGATTCGCGTCTTCGCCGAAGCCGCGCGGCGCCTGGGTGTGGATGCGACGCTGGCGGCGGACCGCTGCAGCCGGCTCGACGATCCCTGGGGCGACCACTCCATCGCCGTGAAATTCGACTACCGGATGCCGCAATCGGTGGAAACCTTCCGCGACATGCGGTTCGACGGCGTGGCGGCGGTGGGCGACCGGCCGGCGGCGCTGGCGGCGGAGGTGGCGGCGATGCTGGGCATCCCGTTTCACCCGCCGGCGGCGGCGTACGCCTGCCAGGACAAGTTTCTCGCGCGCCAACTCTACCAAGCCGCCGGCCTGCCCGTTCCGGCTTATTTCCGAGCGGCGCTCACCGAGGATGCCGGCGCGCTGGCCCGCCGTGCGCCATACCCTTGCGTGCTGAAGCCGCTGGGCCTTTCCGCCAGCCGCGGTGTGATCCGCGCCAACAACCAGGCTGAGTTCGTGGCGGCGTTCGGACGCATTCGCGCACTGCTCGAGAAGAACCCGGATCTGCGCCGCCTCCGCCAGAGGGCCTTGCAGGTGGAGAGCTACATCGAAGGGCGGGAGTTCGCCATCGAGGGGCTGGTCACGAACGGCGTATTCCAGGCGCTGGCCATTTTCGACAAGCCCGATCCGCTCACCGGCCCGTTCTTCGAGGAGACTATCTACGTGACGCCATCGCGCGAACCGGCCGCGACCGAGGAAGCGCTGCTCGATACGGCCAGGCGAGCGGTGCGCGCGTTGGGCCTGTATCATGGACCGGCGCACCTGGAAATGCGCTGGAATGAGGAGGGCGTGTGGATGCTCGATGCGGCGGCGCGGCCGATTGGAGGGCTGTGCGCGAAGGCGCTGCGGTTCGAGTTTGGCGGAACGTCCGCCCCACTGGAAGAGCTGGTCATACGGCATGCGTTGGGGGAGGATGTGTCCGGGGCGCGGTTAGAGGGGCCGGCTTGCGGGGTCATGATGATACCCATTCCGAAGGGTGGGATCTACGAAAGCGTGGAAGGCGTGGAACGGGCGCGGGCGGTTCCCGGCATCGAGGACGTGATGGTCACGGCCAAGGCCGGCCAGCTCTTGGTTCCGCTGCCCGAAGGCGTCAGTTACCTGGGCTTCCTTTTCGCGCGCGGCAATTCGGCGCAAGAGGTGGAACTCGCGCTACGGCGGTCGCATGCGGAACTGCGGTTCCACATCGCGGCGGCGCTCGAAACGTTCAGGCCTTCGACCTAGGCGGGACGAAGTCCGGCGGGAGCGCGGAGCCTTCGCCGAAGAAGTAATTGTCCATCTGCTGGATCAGGAATTCCTGCGATTCCTTCGTGCCCAGGTTGAGACGGTACTCGTTCATGATCATCTTCATGTGCTCAACCCACATTTTCCAGGCTTCCTTGGAAACGTTCTCATAGATCTTCTGGCCCAGCGGATGGCCCTCAAAGGGCACTTCGTCCATGCCCTCCATCTCGCGCTGGAACTTNNGGATGCCCGTCGAACGGCACCTCGTCCAGTCCCTCCATCTCGCGCTGGAACTTCACGCAGAAGACTTTGTGCGCCCCGGCTGGAATTGCATTTTCGATCTTGCTGAATCCGCCGCCTCCACCACATCCCATATCGTTCGGATCTCCTTAGGTTCAGGATAGCAGCAGCGTGGGGGTCACCGATTGTGTTATCATCTTTGTGGAAGTTGATAACATGATCCGCACTCAAGTCAGCCTCGACCCCCACGAATACGCCATCGCGAAGATGGAGGCGCAGTCCCTGGGCATCCCGGTCGCGGAGTTTGTCCGGCGCGCCGTTCGGGAGGCGCTGCCTCCTCACGGACAAGGCGCGTGGATGAAGTACGCGGGGTTCGTGGAAACGGGCGATCCTCGTTCCAGCCAGACCATCGATGAAATCGTCTATGGCCAAAAGGACTGAGTGCTACGTAGACACCTCGGCCTTCATCGCCTTCCTGGACCGGTCGGATAGCTATCACGCGCTGTTCCGCCGGCTTTTTTCGGCGCCACCGCCGCTCTGCACTTCGGCCCTGGTGGTTGCGGAGGGACATGGATGGTTCCTTCGGCGCTACGACCGGCGAAGGGCCGCGCAATTCCTGGCCTTCATCGATGTGTTGCCGGGGTTGACCATTCGGGGCTTCGACGCTTCCGAGCTTGCGAAGATCCGGGTCATTTTGAAGAAATTCCTCGACCAGAATTTAACGCTGGCCGACGCTCACGGTCTGGCGATCATGCGGGAACTGCGAATCGGCGCCTGCTGGTCGACAGACCGGCATCTCGGCTTGGATGGCGTTCCGCTGGTGATTTGAGCGCTACTTCACCACGATGTTCACCAGCTTGTCGGGGACGGTGATCAGCTTGACGACTTGCTTGCCGACAAGCTGAGCCTGCACACTTTCCAGCGCCAGCGATTCCAGGCTTTCTTTGGTGGTTCCGAACGGGGCGTGGACGCGGGCGCGCAGTTTGCCGTTCACTTGCACCACGATTTCGGCTTCTTCTTCCTTGGCAAGTTCCGGGTCGAACGACGGCCAGGTCTGGCGGAAGACCGGGCCTTGCTTTCCCAACTCTTCCCAGATCTCCTGCGACAGGTAGGGAGCGAAGGGCGCAAGCAGGAGCGCCAACTTCTCCGCGACCTCGGAGGTGACGGCGCCGGAGATGCTTTCTTCCTCGGCGTAGAGCACGTTGACCAGTTCCATGATGGAGGCGATGCAGGTGTTGAAGTGCCAGCGGGATTCGAAATCCTCGGTGATCTTCTTGACGGTTTGGTGGAGTTTGCGAAGGACCTTCTTGTCGGACTGACCGCTCCCTAACGGTCGCGGCTCGGATACGTCGGG
>PLGA01000536.1 GCA_003139735.1 Bryobacterales bacterium
GACTATTACCACGGGCTGCTAGACGACTACAACCGTGGCAACGTCGCCATAAACTCAGGCGATTTCGAACAAGCCCGCAAGCTGTTCAACCTTGCCATCGAGGAATTCCGGTGGTACCCCGACGCTTTGGACAATCTGGGTCTGGTGGAGCGTCGTATGGGCCAGACGGATCAGGCCTTGGCCTGCTACGCCCGCTCGCTCGACATCGATCCCGCCGGGGAGATTGCGCTGCGCAATACCATCGCAGCCCTGGCTGATAAAGGAGACCTGTCGGGGGCGCTTGCCGGAACTGGGAACCTTGAGAAGATCCTGCCGCAGGATCCGGAGGGGCCGTTCTGGCGCGGCCTGCTGCTCGTTGAGGAAGGGAATTACCGGCTGGCCATTCCTGCTCTCGAGCGGGCGCGTCGCATGTATTTCGATCAGAAGAATCCGGCGGTTTTGGACACCGATGCTCTGCGGGTGCGTGCCTACAGGCAGCTCCACAACGCGGCGCAGCTCACCATCGCAACTTCGGATCTCAAGGATTCCTGCGGTCGATACCCTGACAGAGCCGCATCCGCCAACGAATGTGTTGTGTTCTCAACCGCGCGACCTGCGAACTGAGTTATTCCGTCTTCGCCGATGCCGGACTGAAATGTTCCAGCGTTTTCACTAGCGAAGCCTCGTCTTCCACGTTGGCACGCCGGATTCCATCATCTTTATGAGGGTGGCCAGATCCAGTAAGCCAACTGCTGAGCGATCCATGCCGAAATCAGTAAAGCGCCGGTGCTTCAGTGGGACCCGCCTGAACTCATGAAAGTACTCGAAGGAGCGCGACAGGACTCGCATACATTGCGCAACATCGTGGGTTGATGTTAACTCCAGCGTGGCGATGAGTGAAGACGGGCCGACTGCCGTCTCCCCGTCTTGGGACAAGACGGGGAGAGTATGACGCCTCGAACGGATTATTCTCCCTTTGTGCGATCCAGCGTCTCCCTGACCCGCTCGGTGATCGTCGCCGCCGCTTCGTCGCGCGCGAACGCGACCGTCCTTTCGAAGCCTGGCGCCCCCGCGATCAGCACCCGGACGCCGCCGCCGGAAGGGTCCGCGGCGATCCAGGCTTCGTACGGCTGCGCGAGGCGCTGGCCGGCGGCGGCAACGGCCGCCTCGATGCGCTCCCGTCGGGCGGCGGAGATGCCCTTGCAGTCGAAGACGGTCAGGGGCATGGAGTGCGGTCAGCTTGTCGGCCACGCCGGCGGCCGGAAGACCCGTTGTACGGGACGGGAATGCCGTCCTCGGGGCTTCGCGGGGGAAATCCCGCGAGGGGCGGCTCACCGCGACCCATCTCGCGTCCGATGGCTCACAGGCTCAAGCTTCCCATATCGCGGACTTCTGGAGTAATCGACTGCCGGTTTTCAATCTCGGGTTGCGACCGGCGGTCCGATTCATTGGACAAAAGTCCTCAGCGGCCCCTCGACGAACTGGTTCGGCTTCCAGCCTTTCACGAGGCGATCAACAAAGAAATAGTCAAGGGCGTTTAATGCAGCACCGCCAGCGAGTCCTCCTGCCGGAGTCGTTGCGAGGCTTAGCGCGCCACCAACCGCCGTAAAAAGAAGAAAGCGGACGACCTTGGAAGGAAGCTTCTCTGCCCAACCCACATTGCAGACAGCTTTCAGATACTCGGCGTTGAGGTCGGAAGTATCGGGGTGTTTGGACAACCAGTCTTTGAATCGCCCCGCGTCCTCGGCCAAACGAAGGATGTCATCGAAGTTGTACCGCTTTGCTGCCACCGCTTCTCTTATCGCACGCCCGTGTTCACAGGTCCACTCTTGGAAGGCTTCTATTCTCTTCTCACTCGCACTGCGCTTCGACAGTAAGCTGCCGAGTTTCGATTCGGCGATTGCTGAGGCGCTTGGCGAAACCGCCATCTCATCCGAGAAGGACGCGGCGACCTTCAGGTCCGCCAGCCCACTAAACAACCCGGTTAGAACAGACACCCTGTTGAATTGTGCATCCTGCGCAGCCTCCCGACAAAGGGCGTTGGCCCGACCGAAATCAAAATCTGTTTCGATGGACAGATCTATGGTGAACCCGGGCTGTTCAATTGCCGTTTCTGCCTCTAGTCGCACTCTGTAGTAAGCCTCGTCCGGAGGCACATATCCCGGTGCGAGGTTCCGTACTACGGCTTTGGCACAGGCGTTGCAAAAGTCGGGGTCAAGAAGATCATTCCTGGCATCTTGCGCAGCTGGGTTCTCCCAGCGGACCGGTTTGGCATAGCGTACAAGCCGATCCGTCAGGTTCCTGCTCTTGCGCCGGTTATCGGTCCAGATGAGCAGCGTTCGGTATGCAAGTTCGTCGAGGTTGGTGGGTCGGCGACGCAACCAGCACCAACCCATGCCTTTCGTTAGCATGTCCAGCATTAATCGTACTAACGCCGAGATGATTCTATTCTCGATGTACGCCAACTCGATGAAGCCGCTCTCCAGGGCGGCGCATAGGGAGTCCGGGCCGCAAATGCGAAGCAGTGAGATCAACTCTGCGCCGTTGGCTAGAACGCGGGTGTGCCGGTAAAAGACCATGGCTTCTGCGAGCATTCCCAAGTCAAAAGCGGAGCCAACCGGTTGGGGGTTGTGTAGGCAGATTGAATCGAACACTCGGCCTCTCACGCAAGCTGATTGTTCGTGTGAACATCTGGCGGCATCATCGATTCTACTATGGCACCAGCGGTGCCAACTTTCAACCCAGCCAAAACCACCTGTTCGTTGTCAGCAAGTTGAGAAAATGCGTCAGCCTGAGAGCGTGTCGGAGTTAGAAGCGTGCGAATCCTCAATCCAACCACCACTCTCGCACGCGACGCCTTCACCTGAACTAGACTCGGTTGGTACACTACCTGCACCCGAAGTGAACCGCAACGGGAGCAGCGGTCCGAAGTCGGCCGTTCGTGGCGCAGAATTGCCGCCCCAAACGCGTTGAGCACGGCATTCTTAGCATCGACAGCCAGCGTACCGCCATACCGTACGGCATTGGTCTTGTGTGTCAGCCACGATACCAACTGCCATGTCGAACGCGCGAGGGCTTTGAGATGTCCACGAATCCCCGATGCGTCTGAGCCAGGAGAGACCGTATCGGCGACAAGTTCTGACCAATGAATGAAGTCGGCCGCCTTGGGGCGCTCCTGTCCCACCGGCACCATGGCCGGGGTGGCGACTGCTCGTGCAAACGCAATGAGACATTCACGGCAGCGCAGGCCCACAGCCTGCACGTCCTTGCGCCGGCGCGCGGCACTTCGACGGTTTAGGCGACAAACCAGCCGCGCCGGTACTGCGTGGATCCGGCAAGACCTATCTCTTGGTGACGCAGTATATGCCTAATGGCGATTACGGCTGAATCTCGTGGAACGATTGTTCGCCGAAGTCACCGAGCGATGTATCCGGCGAGGCAGTCGCACAGCCGTTCGAGTGCTGGAGAAAGCCATGCTCGACTACTTGGCGGTGATCAATCGCGCGCCCCGATTGCGCGTGATGTAGTTGTATTAATCAGGCCATAAGTAG
>PLGA01000221.1 GCA_003139735.1 Bryobacterales bacterium
GTGGGGCAGGTTGGCCGGAAGGCAACCTGCGGGCCGATTGTCAATCGGCCCGCGCGGCGATTGACCGGGGTGCCCTTTGGGCCGCGCGCAGGATACCATCCTGCCCCACGCGGGATCTGCCGGCCAGGAAGCCCGCCCCACTAAGCACTTACAATATCTGTGGTGGAGCAATTCGCGCTGGACTTCGAGCTGGCCCCGCAGCGGCGGGTTTATTCCGTCGGCGAGCTGACCGCGGCCATCCGCTCGGCGCTGGGCGACCAGTTCCGCGACGTGTGGGTTACGGGCGAGATATCCGAGTTTAAGCCGGCGGCCAGCGGGCACTATTATTTCACCCTCAAGGAACGGGACGCTAAGGTGCGCTGCGTGTCCTTCCGGTCCTCGCACCGCTATTGGAAGTTCAAGCCGCGAGATGGGCTGGCGGTCCTGGCGCGCGGCCGCGTGGACGTGTATGAAGCGCGCGGCGAATACCAACTGGTCGTGGAATCGCTGGAGCCGCAAGGCTTGGGCGCGCTGCAACTGGCATTCGAGCAGCTCACGAAGAAGCTGGCCGCCGAGGGCCTGTTCGCCCCCGAACGGAAGCGTCCGCTGCCGCGCTTTCCGAGGCGCATCGGGATTGTCACTTCGCCGCGCGGCGCCGCGATCGCCGACTTGGTCCACATTCTCTCGCGGCGCTTCCCGGGGCTCGAGATCCGGCTCTTCCCGGCGCTGGTGCAGGGCGAAGGGTCGGTGGAGGACGTCTGCCGCGGCATCGATTACTTCAGCCGGACGAAGTGGGCGGACCTGGTGATCGTGGGCCGGGGCGGCGGTTCGCTCGAAGACCTGTGGACGTTCAACGAAGAGGCGGTGGCGCGGGCGATCGCGGCCTGCTCCGTGCCGGTGATTTCGGCGGTGGGACACGAAACCGACGTGACGATCGCCGATTTCGTGGCCGACGTGCGCGCGCCCACGCCTTCCGCCGCGGCCGAGCTAGCTACGCCCACGCGTCGAGAGGTGGAAGAGCGGATTCGGGCGGTCCGCGCGCAGAGCGTTCAGGCGCTGCGCTACCGCCTGGCCATGCTGGAGCGCCGCCTGCGTCAGCAGGGCATCGAACGCGCCGCCGGGGCGTTGCGCCTGCGCGTGGGCCGGGCGCAGCAGCGCATCGACGACATGGGATACCGCATGCGCGAGCGCATCCGCGCCGCAACCGCCGGCCGGGAGCGCGAGCGGCGCGCGCTCGAAGCCCGGTTGCGGCGGTTCGAGCTGCGTCCAAGCCTGGCAGCCGGCCGCCGCGCCATGGAGGCCGCCCGCGCGGCCGCGGACCGGTGCATGCGAATGCGTCTGGCGCTGCGCCGGAGCGCGTGGGAACGGGCGGCCGCCAAATTGGGACAATTGAGCCCGTTGCGGATTCTGGAACGCGGCTACGCGATTGTGTCCAACGAAGGCGGGGTGCTCAAGGATGCCGCCGCCGCGCCGCCGGATTCCAGGATATTGGTGCGTTTGGCGCGGGGGAGGTTGCAGGCGGTGGTGGAGAAGCGGATTCCATAGTCGTAACCTACACTTCGCCGGCCACGCCTTGTCAGGTACGCTACCATTAAAAAGAAGGTTTCGATGGTTCCCACGCCGCTAGAGCAGCCGTTCGACCACATGGCCGCCCGGTCTTTTTCGTTTTTTCCGCCAATTGTCGGGATCGAGCATAACGAGTGGCTGCTACGGCAGGTCAACTGGTCGGAAGTTCTGGTGGTCAACAAGGCAACCGACCAGGAGCTGTGGATTCCGCGGCGGTACTTCGGCGAAGTGTCGATGATCGACGACCCGGTGCTGATCGTGGGCCTCACCCGCGAGGTGGAATACCACGGTGGAATGCTGCGCCCGTTCAAGCAGCGGCTGATCAAGATGCCCTCGGGCCCGGCCACCCGTTCCGAATCGACCGGCGGAACGGACCGCGCCGCGGCATCGTCCCTGATGCACGTCCGGTCGGAATCGAGCGACAAGCGGGCTTTCAAGCTGATCGGCATGGCGTTGGGCTGCGCGCTGCTGCTTTGGGTGCTGGGAGCCGCCGCCTTGCGCGTGGGCTTCATCTCGCAGCGCATCGTCATCACCACCAGGGACCAGACGTTCCAGACGCTGAACAGCCGCGACGACCGCTACGAGATCGTGAAGAAAATCGGACAACCAGGCTTCGACCGCTTCAAAGCGGTCGGGACCATTCAATTCGAGGCGCTGAGCTATCCCGACCGCAAGTACACGGTGATTCTGGCTGGCCAGGATACGCGCACACTAGCGTATATCGGGACGGTGGACGACAACTGGAAGCCGGTGCATTTCGTCAACTTCCGCACCGGCGGCACCACGGAGTCCTTGCTGCAGACGATCACGCGGTTCTAGTGTCCTGTCCTGGCAAGAACTTTACAGCCGCCGATGAACGCCGATGAACGCGGATAAGAACTACAGATGTTCATAGGCGCCTTATTCTTATCGGCGTTTATCTGCGTTCATCGGCGGCCAAATTTCACTTCGGCATGAGGGGAGATTGTCAAATCTTAGCCGGGACACCACACTAAACCCCGCGGCGGCGCGCAAATTTCTGAGAATTCCGGCCAGTCGGCCCCACTAACCTAGGTAGATGACCTCCGTGATTAAGGCCTCTGCGCCGAGGGGCGCGTGATGGGGCAGGCGGGGCGCCCACGTCGTTTGTGGGCCCGCCTGCCCTGGCGCGTGCGCCGGCCGGGCTGGGGAACCAGCCTCGTGACGCTGGCGGGGCTCGTCCTCTCGGTTCCAGCCGCTGCCGAACACGGCCTCAAGGTGCACACCGCCGGGCTGGGCTTCAGGGTGCAATGCGTCGGCGGAACGCTGGCCGGCGTCTCCACGAACGCCATCAGCCGCGTGTTCCTCACGGACCCAACCGACCTGGTGTTCTTCTGCGGCAAGACGGAGTTCCGCGCCCCATACAACAAAATCGACACGGTGGAGTACGGCCAGCAGGTCAGCCGGAGGTACGCCGCNNGCCGTCCTGATCTCGCCGATCCTGCTGCTTTCCAAAGAGCGCAAACACTTCGTGACGGTGGGCTTCGTGGACGGCCAGGGCGACCGGCAGGCGGTGGTCTTTCGCGTGGATAAGGAAGATATTCGGGCCGTTCTGGCGGCTCTTGAGGCGCGCACCGGCCGGCGCATCGAATACCAGGACGACGAAGCCCGGAAAGGGAGCAAAAAGTGAAGTTCCTGCTGGTTGCGATACTGGGGGCGTGCACGCTGGCGGTAAGCCCGGCGCAAGCGCCAAGCGGCGCGGATTCGCCGGCCATCGAGCGCGATGGGCTGCGCCAACTGCTGGCCATCCGCCGCGTCTATGTGGACCACCTGACGGGCGGAGAAACGGCGGCGCAGATGCGGGACATCCTCATCAGCGCGCTCGACGGCGCTAAACTGTTCGTTCTCACGGAGACTCAGGATCGCGCCGATTTCACCCTGCGCGGCGCGGCCGAGGACCTGGTGTTCACCGAGGAGCATTCCTCCTCCGACGGCGTCAACTTCCGGGCCGATGCAGGCACGGGCAAAGCCGGCAGCAAGTCGACCGGGGAGCACGCCGGCATCGGCGTGGGCGATAACGAATCGGACCGTTCCGCCGAGCGCCGCCACGAAGCCATTGCGGCCGTGCGCCTGGTGAACCAGACCGGCGATGTGGTTTGGTCCACCACCCAGGAGAGCCAGGGAGCCAAGTTCCGCGGCGCCAGCGCCGATGTAGCCGACAAGATCACCGCCAAGCTCAAGGAAGACTTCGAGAAGGCGCGAAAACTGGAACCGTAAAGTGCCGGCCCCGCTTGCAGAAAGCGCCTGCGGTTCATGTCCCTATATTCGCAAACGGCGGTGCGGTATGCTTTGCACATGAGCCGCAACGCATCCGAACCGGCGCCCGTTACGCGAAGGTCCTGGCTGCGGACCGCGCCCGCCGCGCTCGCGCCGCTGGCCGCCGGGTCAGCGCAGACCGGTGCGCCGGCCGCACGCCCGAACATCATCGTTCTCATCTCCGACCAATTTCGCTGGGATTGCGTCGGGGCGATGGGCCGCAACCCCATGAACCTGACTCCCAACATCGATGCGATGGCCGGCCGCGGCGTCCTGTTCCGGAATGCGTTTTCGAATCAGCCGGTGTGCGCTCCGGCCCGCGGCAGTATCTTCACGGGCCAATACCCGAGCCGGCACGGCGTCTGGCGCAACGGTTTCGGGCTGACTCCGGGCGCCGCCACGCTTGCTACGACGCTCCGCGCGGCGGGCTATTCGGCGAATTACATCGGCAAATGGCACCTTGCGGGCAACCCCGGTAACACCGGCCAGGGCGTTCCGAATGGACCCGTCGGCCCGGAATATCGCGGCGGGTTTCTGGACCTTTGGCAAGGAGCCAATGCGCTGGAGATGACCTCGCACGCCTACGAGGGCGATCTTTACGACAACGATGGGAAGCCCATCCACTTTTCCGGCGTATACCGGGTGGACTTCATGACGGGCCTCGCCCAGCGCTTTCTACGATCGGCGAAGCAGCCCTTCCTGCTGGGGCTTTCCTATCTGGAAGTCCATCACCAGAACGATAGCGATTCGTATGTGCCTCCCAAGGAGTTCGTGGGGCGGTACAGCAATCCGTTCATTCCGCAGGATCTGCGGAGTCTGCCCGGCTCGTGGCCCAGCCAGTTGTCCGATTACTTCGGCTGCGTCGCCAGAATTGACGAGGCGGTCGGTACGATCCGCCAAACGCTGGTGGAAACCGGGCTCGACAAGAATACGATCTTCGTCTTCCTCAGCGACCATGGGTGCCACTTCAAGACGCGCAACACCGAGTACAAGCGCAGCCCGCACGAAAGCTCCATTCACATTCCGCTGGTGGTGGAGGGACCTGGATTCAACCGGTCGATGGAGATCCCCGAACTGGTGAGCCACGTGGACCTGATGCCCTCGCTGCTGGCCTCCGCGGGCGTGGCGATTCCGGACTCCGTGCAAGGGCGCAGCTTTCTGCCCCTGCTCGACCGGCGCACGGATGGGTGGCGGAATGAAACCTACTTCGAGATGAGCGAGTTCATGACCGGCCGCGGCTTGCGAACGCCGCAGTACGCCTACGCCGCGGCCGTTCCGAAGCAGCCGGATTGGAGGGCCGCGCCGGGGAGCGACCGCTACGTGGAGTACATGCTCTACGACCTCTACGCCGATCCCTATCAGCACGTGAACCTGGCGGGCAACGCGCACGTGGCCGAGGTTTCCCGAGGGCTGCGCCAGCGGCTGGCGGAACGGATACTGGAAGCGAACGGGGCGCACTCGACAATCGAACCGGCGGTGTTTCCGTACCCGTGATCTATAATGACGGTTCATGCTGATCGATTTGGCCCTGCTTGCGCAATTCGACACCCCGACCATCTGCAACACGATTGAACTCTTCGAGGTGCGTCCCAGGAATGAAGGCTACATGGACGCGCGCATCCGCGCGTGTTTTCCGGAGATGCCGCCCGCCGTCGGTTATGCCTCGACGGCCACCATGCGCTGCGCCTTTCCGCGCCGGGAGGGCGATGTATATGGATCGCTCGACGAGCAGGTCGCGCTCTTTTCCACGCTGCCCGGACCGCCCATGGTGGTGTTTCAGGACCTGGACGACCCGGCCGTCGCCGCCACTTTCGGCGAGGTGATGTGCAGCACGTACCGGGCCTTCGGCGCGGCCGGGATTGTCACCAGCGGCGCGGCGCGCGATCTGGACCAGGTGCGGCGCCTGGGTTTTCCGGCGTTCAGCAATGGGGCGATCTGCTCACACGGCTACAGCCACATTGTGGACCTGCACGGCGCCGTCCGCGTCGGCGGCGTCACCATTCACCCGGGCGATCTGATTCACGCGGACGCCAACGGCGTAACCACCATCCCGCTGGAGATTGCATCCGAAGTGGCGCAGGCCGCCGGCGAATTCGTCGCCGCGGAATCCGGCGTTCTGGATTACCTGAAATCGGGCAATCCCGATGCGGCCGCCTTCCGGGAAGCGCGACAGGGGATGCTCTCGGCCATCGCCGCTCTCGGCAAGCGCGTCCGGGGGAAGTCGGGGGAGTAGCGGTCCGCCCCACTATAATGGTTGGATATTCCCTTCCTTAGAGACCAAATGAAACCCTGGCTGATGCTCCTCTTTCTTCTTCCGGCTGCTTGCTCGTTCGCGCAAACCCGCGACGCGGAGTTCAACAAGCTGGCCGACCGGTATTTCGACGAAGCCTTTTTCCGCTTCGATCCCGTGCAGGGCACGCAGGCGGGCTTCCATCAGTACGACGCTCAACTTCCGTCCATGTCGGCGGCTGAGGTGCGGGCGGAGATCGAAGCCTTGAGGAGATTCGAGGGCGAGTTTCAGAACTTCGATGCGCGCGGACTCTCGCCCGCCGCCGCGGCGGACCGTGAGCTGGCGCTGGCGCACATTCGCGGGCGCCTCTTGACGCTCGAATCGATTCGCGACTGGGAGAAGAATCCGGACCTTTACTCCTCCGGCGTAACCAACGCAATCTTCGTCGTCATGAGCCGCAACTACGCGCCGGCGGCGGAGCGGCTGAACCTGGCGACGGCGCGCGAGCGGCTGATTCCGCGGGTGTTTCAATCGGCCCGCGAAAACCTCAAGAATCCGCCGCGCGTGTACACCGAGGTGGCGTTGGAGCAATTGCCGGGGATCGTGAGCTTCTTTCAGAACGACGTGCCCGCGGCGTTCCGGCAGGTGACGGACGCGGCTCTCAACGCCGATTTCAAGAAGGCCAACCAGGGCGTGCTCGACGCTCTCAAGGCCTATCAGGCATACCTCAAGCGCGATCTTCTGCCGCGGTCGCGCGGCGATTTCCGCATCGGCGCGGAGAACTACCGCAAGAAACTGCTGTACGACGAGATGGTGGATATTCCGCTCGACCGATTGCTCGAAATCGGCAACCAGGATCTGCGCCGCAACCAGGCGGAGTTCGTCAGAGTGGCGCGGCAAATCGATTCCCGGCGCACGCCGGAGCAGATTCTGCAGAGCCTTGAGAACGATCACCCCGCGGCCGGCAAGCTGCTCGACGCGTTTCGCGGGACGCTGGGCGGCGTGCGCGACTACATCGAGAAGCGCGGGATTGTCACCATCCCTTCCAAGGCGCCGGCGACGGTGGAGGAGACGCCGCCGTTCATGCGCGCGCTGACCACGGCATCCATGGATACGCCCGGGCCGTTCGAGAAAGTGGCCAAAGAGGCGTTCTTCAACGTGACGCTTCCCGACCCAGGCTGGCCCGCCAAAGAGGCGGAGGAATACTTGCAGGGCTTCAACCGCGGGACCATCGTCAGCACGGCGGTGCATGAAGTTTACCCCGGACATTACACGCAGTTCCTGTGGCTGCAGCAGGCGCCGACGAAAGTGCGCAAGCTCATCGGCTGCAGTTCCAACGCCGAGGGGTGGGCGCACTACGGCGAGCAGATGATGCTCGACGAAGGCTACGGCGGAGGCGACTTGATGCTGCGGCTCGGCCAGTTGCAGGATGCGCTGCTGCGCGACGCCCGCTTCATTGTGGGCATCCGCATGCACACCGGCCAGATGACCCAGGAAGAAGCCGTGGAGTTTTTCGTACAAGAGGGCAGGCAGGTGCGCCCGGTAGCGGAAAAGGAAGCCAAGCGCGGGACTTCCGACCCCACCTACCTGGTCTACACGCTGGGCAAGCTGGAGATCCTGAAGCTGCGCGAGGACTATAAGAAATTGAAGGGACCGCGATACAGTTTGCGCGAGTTCCACGACGCGTTCCTCGGTCAAGGCTATCCACCCATCAAGATCGTGCGGCGCGCGCTGCTGGGGAACGATTCGCCGGTGCTGTGAGGGCTTCGCGATGCGCATGCGGCTCCGCTAATCCTCCACCCGGAAGTCCACCGTCCGGATCACGGAGTCGTTTCCGGGCGAATGCGAAGCCTTCACTTCAAGGCGATACGCGCCCGGAGATAATGAGGCGATCGGGACACTGAGC
>PLGA01000619.1 GCA_003139735.1 Bryobacterales bacterium
TTTCGAGCGCGCCGCCGATGGCTTCCGGCAGATCGGCGAATAGCCGCCCCATTTCCGCGGGCGTCTTGACGTGGCGCTCGGAATTGCGCTCGAGCAGCCGGCCGGCCGTGGCCAGCGTCACCTTGTTGCGCACGCAGGTGAACACATCGAGCAGCTCCCGCCGGTCCGGCGTAGCGTAGGCCACGCCGTTGGTGGCAACCAGCGGAATGCCGAGCCGCCGCGCGCGCTCGACAGTCGCCAGATTGCACGCTTCCTCCTCGCGGTTGTAATGGCGCTGGATCTCGGCGTAAACGTTGCCCCGCCCGAAAATCTCGAGCAGCCGCTCATCCGGGTGGCGCGTCATGCAGACCAGGCCGCGCGCGAATTCGGCNNGCCGTAGACGCCGTTGCGGTCCACGATGGCCATGGCCGGCATGCCGAATTCCGCGCACGCGCCGGCCAGTTCCTCCGGCACGGAAGCGCCTTCCAGAAAGCTGAAGCCGGAGCGTGCGTGAAGTTCGACGTAGGCCTCAGTCATAGCTGCCTTCCACAAACCATCCCCGCGGCTCGCAGTAGAGGCGGTAAACGGCGCCGTCGCTCAAGGCGATGTCCCATTCGTCGCGCGACCACGGGTCGGAGGTCCACCAGTCGCCCGACGTGCGCCAGGGACCGGCCAGATCGAGCACCTTGCCGCGAATCCCATCGGCGGCGATGAATCCCGGCCGCCCGGAAGTCACGGCGACGCGCGCCGCGCGGGGCGGCCGAAAGATGCGTAGCGCCAGGGACAGACGAATCTGTCCCAAGGCGCGGTTTTTGCGCCGCGTGGACAGATCCGTCTGTCCCTGGTTCTGCGGGGAACGTTCCGTCTGTCCCTGGTTTATACGAAACGCATCCGGCCGGTGCGTATCGATCAATTCCGGCGACCCCACGCGCTCTTCCCCGACAATCGCCTTGATCCTCGCCAGCGTCAGCTCCAGCTTCACCGGCTCGGGCGCCGCGGGAATAAACAGCCCGCTCTGCGCGAAGCGCGGCTTCACCGGATTCATCCCCATCCAAACGTGGACCACGGGCGCCCCAGGCGGATGCGCGGCCAAGTCGAGTTGTAGCAATTTCAAAAACGCCTTGGAATCGAGCGACGGCACAGGCAGCCGCAGCGTGCGTTCGTGCGCCGCGCGGCCTTCGAGTTGCAAACGCAGGCGCAGCTCGTCGGTGGCCAGCGCCCGCGTGGCCAGCCGCGTACACAAGCCGTTCAGCAGGCGCGCCAGCAGAAACGCCAGCGGCTCCAGCAGGTCCACCGGGTATTCCAATTCGATGGCGTCTTCGAAGCGCGGCGGCTCTTCAAGCGGCGTGAGTTTGCGCTCCGCCTCGCCGCGCGCCAACTCGCGCAGGCGCAATCCTTCCGGCCCGAGCCGCTCGGCGATGCCCAGCGGCGGCAACGCGGCCAGTTCCCGAAACCGGCGGATGCCCCAGCGCTCCAGCGTCTCCCGCAATTCGGGCGAGGGTCCCAGCAACTCGAGCGGCAGATCGCCCAGGAACTTGGCTTCGTCGCCATACGGGACGATGCCGATTCCCGTGAACCCGCGCGCCGCGCAGATAGCCGCATCCGGGTTGGACGCCAGCGCGAGGTTCGCCTTTACGCCCGTTTCGGCGGCCCGGCGCGCGATGGCGGCGGCCACGTCTTGAGGAAGTCCGAACAGGCGGTCCAGGCCCGAAGCGTCCAGCGTAACGGTATCGGGCGCGCTCCGCTCCACCACCGGCGAAAACTCGAAGGCAAGCGCCATCAGATTGCCCGATCCATGCAGACAGGCGAACATGCTACTCCCGCCCAGCGCAATAAAACGAAGCCGCCGCCGCCCGTCCCGGCTTCCGCCGCGCAACCTGTACGCGCATGCCGCGCAGCAGCCGCCCATGCGCCATCCCCGTCCACGCCACTCCTTCCCGCGCGCATTCCAGCATCAAAGAGGCGCAGGTCTTGGCGTTCGACCGCCGCGCCACCGTCAGCAGCACGGTGGGCGTATGCTCCACCGCGCGGCGCAAGCGGAACCAGGAAGTGAGCGAGATGCGGCGCGCCATTTCGACCGGCGTATCGCCCAAATCCATCGCCACCAGCCCGAAGCCGCCGCCCTGGATCAGCAGATCGGCCGCTTTGAGCGCCCACTCCGCGCGATGGCCGCAGCGCACCCAGAGCAGGCGGTCGAAGCGCACGCCGGCCGCCGCGGCGGAAGCCGGGTCGAAGGCGTCTTCGGCATCCACCAGCGCGCAGACTTCCTCGCGCGCCGTGGCCTCGGCCAGGATGGCAACCAGCAGGCTGGTGCGTCCCGACGAAGCCGCTCCAAAGATTTCCGTCAGGCAGCCGCGCGGCAGCCCGCCGGTAGCGCGATCGACCTCCGGAACCCCGCTCGAAACCATCTCCGGCGCCGAGCGGCCCTGCCACTCCAACGCCCCGCCGCCCAGCACCGATTCGAACTGTTTTTTGATCCCTGCCGCGCCGCCCATTTTCGCCTTTTGTTCGCCTGTACTATATTTTTACAGGATAGGGCAGGGCGGTGTCAAGGTGCGGAAAGAGCGTGCCGTTTGTTGCCTAACGAGACAGGCCTAATATCGATTTCTGGGCGTCGGCAAGGAAATCTTGAATATCGGTCGCACGAAGCCTCAAGATCCGTTCTACGGCCCTCGTCGAGCAGTTGCCAAGCCGGACCCAAACGATCTTCGGCGGATGCCCCTGAAGGAAACTCCTCTGGCGGAAGTCGGCATCTTTTGTGACGATGGCGAAGCCATGTTGGGCGGCATAACTCCAAATGATGGCGTCGTCAGCGTCCCGAAGCCCGACCTCCCGGACGTGAACGGAGCCGGGGAAACAATCCTCAAGCGACCGGCATAGCAGCGCCGAGAGATTCTGATCGAAGAGCAGCTTCACGCCGGGATGCCTGCCAGCCGTCGCTCCCGATCGGCGGCAAAAGCCAGGCAGGCAAGGAGATCGTCACGAGTGAGGTCGGGGAAATCATGGAGGATTTCGTCCTCTGTCATACCGGAAGCCAGATAGTCCAACACGTCGTACACCGTGATTCGCATTCCGCGGATGCAAGGCTTTCCGCCCATTTTCCCCGGTTCCACGGTGATGATCTTGTGGTAGTCCATCGGTATTCTCTTCGATTATATCCGGTGAGAGCCGCCTTCGAGCATAATAGATTCAGTATGGCGACTGCGCGGATACCTCTAGCCCAGGCAGAGTTGGCGGAATTCTGCCGGCGTAACGGCATACGGAAGCTATCCCTTTTTGGATCGGTGCTGACGGATCGCTTTTCAGACTCCAGCGACATCGATATCCTCGTGGAATTCGAGCCGTCCCTACGCGTTGGTTTATTCAAAATGGCGGCGCTGGAGCGGGAGCTTACATCGCTGTTTGGCCGCAAGGTCGATCTGCGGACGCCGGACGAACTCAGCCGCTATTTTAGAGATGACGTAGTCAAGTCGGCCCAGGTCCAATATGACCGCCAGTGATGCCAACCGGCTGCGCCATATGCTGGATGCGGCTCGCGAGGCAGTTGAGTTTGGAGCCGGGCAAAAGCGCGACGATTTGATCCATAATCGGGTACTGGCGTTGGCGCTGGTCCGGTGCATCGAAATCATCGGCGAAGCAGCGGCCAAGGTCAGCCCGGAGCTGCGTTCCAAATACCCGGAAATACCCTGGGCGGACATCATCGGCATGAGGCATCGGCTGGTGCACGCCTATTACGAAATCGATCTCGGCCGAATCTGCGACACGCTCACGGCGGACCTGCCGCCAATGATTTCTCAACTCGAGCGCATTTTGCAGGCCTATCAATGAGCCGGAGGTACCCTCAGTCCCCATGTTACGCTCTGAGGCATGAATACTATCGGACAATTTCTCGTGTTCATTGGTGTTACTGTTCCAATCGTTTTGATCGTGTGGTACGTGTTCTCCTCGCTCGGTCGAATCACCAGGGGAATCGAGGACATTGCCTTGACCTTGCACCGGATCGAGCAAAGCGGGCCGCGTGCCTGACGCACCCTATATCCGGTGGAACGCCTTCAAAATCTCCCGCGTGGAATAATGCAGCGCGATCGGCCTGCCATGCGGGCAGCTCATGGGGCAATCCGTGGCGGCCAGCGCGCGCAGCAGCCATTCCATTTTGGCGGCGTCCAGGCGGGTGTTGATCTTGATGGCGGCCCTGCACGCGATGGAGGCGCAGATGCCGCGCCGCAGGTCGTCGAGCGAAGCGCCGCGCAATTCGGTATCCGCGATTTCCAGGATCTCGAACAGGATTCTCTCCAGGTCCACTCCGCCCACGGCCGCCGGCGCCGCCTTGATCGCGATGGTCCGGTTGCCGAACGGCTCGGTTTCGAAACCGGAGGCGTGCAACTCGTCGGCGATGCGCGCGTAATCGATCTGTTGCTCGGGCGTGAGCTGCAGGATCACGGGCATCAGCAGCCGCTGCATCTCCACGCGGCCGGCCGCGCGCTGCTTCATCACCTGCTCGAACAGGATGCGCTCGTGCGCCACGTGCTGGTCGATAATCCACAAACCATCGCGGCCGGCGGCGATGATGAAGCTCTCGTGAATCTGCCCCAGCGGGCGCAGGTCCGATAGCACCGACAGCGACATCTCCGGCGGCGGAATGGCTTCCGGCGGGAATTCGCCGTGCATGTCGAGCCGGCGGGAGAGCTTGCCGGAGGGCGGCGGCCCCGGCGAAATCTCAAGCGGCGGCGCCGTAAAATCCAGGCGCGCGTCGGGCCCGCGGGCCGGGCGCAACGTGAACTCGGGCAGTGGGGCAGGCTTCCCAGCCTGCCCGGCATCCGCATCAGCCGGGGGCGCCGGCGCATCCATCAAACTCGCCGCCGGCCCCTGGTTCTCCACCATCTGGCTGAACTCGGAATACGGCAGCGCCGCGCCCGGTTGCGTAGCGGGTCGCGCCGGCGCCGCGGAGAACGTCGGCGCGGGCCGGCTCTCCATCAGCCGCTCCCGAATCGTATCGCGCACAAAATCGTGGATGAACGAACCGTGCCGGAAGCGCACTTCGGTTTTCGAGGGGTGCACATTCACGTCCACCTCCTCCGCGTCGCATGCCAGAAACAGCAGCGCGAAGGGATACGCCGAAGCGGGCATCAGGTTGTGATAGGCGGAAGAGAGCGCGTGCAGCAGCAGACGGTCGCGGATCAGCCGTCCGTTCACGAAAATGAAAATCGAATTGCGGTTGCCCTTCTGCACCTGGGGCCGCGAGAAGAAGCCGGTCAGGCGGAACGTGCGCGTGGGCGGCTCGTCCGGTTCCGCGCGGTAGTCCGAAATCGCCTGGGAGGGCGCCACGCTGGCCGCCGGCAGGAACAGTTCCTTCTCCCGCAAGCCAATCTCCACGAGTTCCTCTAGCACCTGGCTGCCAAAAACCTGGTAGACGCGCTCTTTCAACGTGGCGACCGGCGTCACGCTCAGCAGTTCCGTGGGGCCGTTGGCCAGGCGAAAAGTCTTCTCCGGATGCGCCAGGCTGTAGTGCGTCGCCAGCGATGCAATGTGCGCCAGCTCGGTCGGCTCCGTGCGCAGGAACTTCCGCCGCGCCGGGACATTATAGAAGAGGTCGCGCACCGTGATGACCGTTCCCTGGCCCAGCGCGGCCTCTTCGCACCGCAGCATCTTGCCGCCCGCGATCTCGATGCGCGTCCCCGTGGTCTCTTCCGCCGAGCGCGTTTCAAGCAGCAGGCGCGCGACCGAAGCGATCGACGGCAGCGCTTCGCCGCGGAATCCCAGCGTCGAAATCGACAGCAGGTCCTTTACGTCGCGCAGCTTGCTGGTGGCGTGCCGTTCGAACGCCAGCAGGGCGTCGTCGCGCAGCATGCCGCAACCATCGTCCACGATGCGGATCAGCCGCCGCCCGCCGGCTTCCACTTCGATCCGCAGGTCCGTCGCGCCCGCGTCGAGCGAGTTCTCGAGAAGCTCCTTGACCACCGACGCCGGCCGCTCCACCACCTCTCCGGCGGCGATCTTATTGGCGACCTGGTCGGGAAGAATGCGGATGCGCCCCATCGGCGAGTTTTCTCAACCCACTATACCGTCTTTCCGGCCCGCCGCCCGGGATTGCCTCAAGTCAAAGCCCCGGGAGTGCGGCGGCAAACGGCCCGCCGGCGTGAGCCGCATAAGCGCTAACATAAGCGCCTGGTTCAGTTTCGGAGCGGGCGAGGTCGCTTTGCGGCCAAACCGGGCGTTTCTGACGTGGCGGAACTTCACCGAAGTGATGTTCGCAACTTCATTCCGCCAACTCTACGATAATCCCACTTTGGGACCACTACGCCATGTCACAGCCACAGCCATTCGTGATTCCCCGTCGGACTCACGACCCGTGCGGACACGGAATCCGCCTTATTTGGCGAGCACTGGGACGGTCGTGATCGCGCCGCCCGGCGCCGCCCGTATCCCGAGCGCGGCGATCTGCCCGCCCGTGGGCGTATCCAACTCCAGCGTGCCGAGAATCCCGGTCACCGCCGGGTAATTCGTCGCCAGCATGAACGACGTGTGGGCATGGGCCGGCAGGCTGATCGGAGCCGCCGTTCCCAGGCTCGTTCCCGTGGAGTCTCGCAGTACCACCGGTATGGTCGCCGTTTGGTTGGACAAATTCGCCAGCGCTATCCCCGTCTGGTAACCGCCCGTGTAGTCGAACGGCAGCACAAACGCAGTCGGATTCCGCGTTTCCACGGGCACCGCCGCTTCCTGCACGCCGGCCACCGTGGTATCCGCAAACACTGCCGAGCCGCCGACGTTCCCGCCGCTGGCCGTCAGTTGCGCCCAGCCTTCCGAGGTCGCCTGGCTGGCCGTCCCCGCCGTTTCAATCAGCAACTGCGCCTCCGCGCCGATGGTTTGATTGATTGTGGAGACCGACTCCGGCAGCGTGGAACCGCTCAACGGGAAGGTCACCGGCAACTGCAACGCGCTGCCGTTGTCGCCGTAGAAGTTCAAACCCACCTGCGCCGCCGTGGTGCTCGTGTTCACCAGCGTGATGGTGGTGTTCCAGAGTCCGCCCGAAGCCACTTGCGCCATCGACCCGTTGGAAACGGCACCCTCGGCGAGCACCGGGACGGTCGTGATGGCTCCGTCCGGTGCCGCGCGTATCCCCAGCGCGCTGATCTGCCCGCCCGACGGGGTATCCAGTTCCATCGCGCCGAACCGGCCCGCTACCGCCGGGTAGTTCGTCGCCAGCATAAATGAGGTGTGCGCGTAGGCCGCAAGTGGAATCTCCGCGTTCCCCAGGCTCGCCCCCGTGGCATCGCGCAACACTACAGGAACGCTCACCGCCTGGTTCGTCAGATTCGCTATTGCCACCCCTGTCTGATACCCGCCCGTGTAGTCGAACGGTAGCACATATGCGCTCACATTCTGGTTTTCCACCGGCACCACCGCTTCCTGCGTGCCCGTCGCCGCCGCCCAGGCAAATACCGCCGAGCCGCCGACCGTCCCGTTAGTGAGCAGTTGCGCCCAACCCTCCACCGTCGCTTGGCTGCCCGTTCCGGCAGTCTGGATAACCAACTCCGCCCCCGCGCCAATCGTTTGATTGACCGTGGACGCTAGCAGCGGCGCGGTGGAAGAGGTCTGCGGAAACAGCAGCGGTAATTGCAAGGTACTGCCGTTGTCGCCGTAGAAGTTCAAGCTAACCTGCGCCGCCATTGTTCCGGTATTGACCAGTGTGATGGTGGTGTTCCATAGTCCTCCCGAAGCCAACTGCGCCATCGACCCGGCGGAAACGAGTCCGGTGTCGGCGGCGAAGGTCACGGGTACCTGAAGTGGGCTGTTACTCGCCGCGCTGGATGTCAGCGTGATCGTACCACTGTAGCTGCCTGTCGGTAGGCCAGCGGGATCAGCGGAAACCGAGAGCGCTGACGGCGTCGCTCCGATTGAAGGGCTGATCGTCAGCCAATTCGGCCCTGTTGCGGTGAAAGCCGCCAAACCTCCCGTCGATGAAATCGACAGATTCTGCGCTGGGGGCGATGCACCTCCCTCCAGGAACGCGAATGATAATGACGAAGGCGTTGCCTGGAGCGTGATTGGGGGAGCGCCACTTACAATCAAGGTCACGGGTACCTGAAGTGGACTGTTACCAGCCGCGCTGGATGTCAGCGTGATCGTACCACTGTAGCGGCCCGCAACAAACCCACTGGAGTTCGCCGCAAAGACTCCAACAGTCCCCGGAGTGGTACCACCCCATGCCCCATTGCCAGCCAAGGTGGTACCGATGACGGTCAGCCAATTGCCGGTGCTTGCGGCCGAAACTACGTAGTTGATGGTGCCACCCGTGCTCAGTACCGATAAAGTTACCGGTATCGCACCGGTGGCTCCGGCCGTTACCGCAAACGCTACGCTGGACGGGGATGTCACGAGGTCGGTCTGGCCAAACGCGCAGCACGAGATGACCAAAGCGAGAACAACAGCAGGCGACAGGCGCGTGACAATCCTCCTTTACGCCAGCGACTACTTATAGTAGCACCTGGTTATCCCCTTCGACTCGCTCCAGCCGCAGAGCCAGCAAAACGCCCGGTGGTAGGACTGGCCAAGTCCACGATGGCGACGCCCGGGCAAGGCGCGAAAGACGGGATTTCATCCAA
>PLGA01000113.1 GCA_003139735.1 Bryobacterales bacterium
CGGCAGCCACGCACACAAGAGCCTCAATAAACGGCTCCATCCGGTTGTCAGGATCGTGACGATGCGGCCAGCGCCCTTCTCAGGTGTTGCCCTTCCTATGAAACTCTCGCCGCCCGCAGATTGCCATAAAGTAACCTGCCCGGCGGAGTTCCCTTGCTCGCGGCGAGCTTGCTCTGCCCCTTTCGGGTGGCACGCGTCAGCCGCTTGATAGGCAACTCTTATACTACAGGGAACTTTTGCGGCTGGCAAGCAATCTTCGCGGTTGCTCGCACCATCCCGGCACTCAAAAGTACCCTAAACGCAAGAAGCGCCACTCCATAAGAGTGGCGCTCCGCTGTCTTGCACTGCCACTGGCCTCCCAAAAGAAACGTGGACGGCTGGCCTCTCGCCGTACCTGCTGCATGGCTTCCTCGACCGGTCTCCCTTTTCAGGGCCGCTTCGTTGGCGGATGCTCTTGCCGGGTGCCTGCTCTTCTATGGGCTGGTCAGAATTCTTCCAGCGCCTGTACATCACTGGCGTCTATCTTGTTGCAATCTTGATGCCACTCCTAATATCTCTTGATTTCAATGACTTCGATATAATGGAATGGAAAATACTCTGAATTCTGGTAGTCTTTTTGGGGGCTTTCTCCCATTAACCATAGAACCGCTCATCGCTGGCAATGCGGGCAATAGTGCGTACCCCGTCCTGCCACCACAATCCGCCGGATCGGCGTCTGACAGCGGCGGCAGGGAAGCTCGGTGCGCAGGTAGACGCAGTGCTCCAGTTGGAAGAAGCCGCGTGCCCCGTCGGCGTCCACATAATCAGAGACAGAAGAACCGCCCAGCCGGATGGCGTGCTCCAGTACTTGAACCATAGCCAGCCGCAGCTCTTCCAATTCCGCCCTGGTCAGTTGTCCGCTCCTGCGCCGCGGCCGGATGCCGGCGCGAAACAGGCTCTCGTCGGCGTAGATGTTTCCCACCCCGGAGAGCAGCTTCTGGTTGAGCAGCGCCGCCTTGATGAACAGCTTGCGCCCGCTGAAAAGCCGGGCAAACTCCGCCGCCGTCACCTCCAGGGGATCGGCGCCCGGAGCGCGAAAGCCGTCCTTGCGGCTCAACTCGCGATACTCCAGCCGCCCAAACCGGCGCGGGTCCACGAAGCGCAACTCCCGGCCGCTGGCCAGACTCAGCCGCGCGTGGGTGTGGGCAGCAACCGGAGCATCCGGGGTGCTCACCAGCAATCTCCCCGTCATGCCAAGATGCACAATCCATTGGGCGCTTGGCTCACTCTCCAGTTCACCCAAACCAGCGACTGGGTGCCCCACCTCAGCGCCCGGGTGCTCCACCCGATTGTCATTCTGAGCGAGCGCAGCGAGTCGAAGAACCTGCGGTTGATCTTTGCGGCTTCGGGGTTCCCGGCGAGCGATTTTTGCTTGCTGGGGTAAACTAGGGTTGGACAGCTCAATCCCGTCCGCAGCCCCCAGTTCGCACACAATGTGCTTTCCCGTGCGATGGACGGCCAGAATCACCCGTCCTTCCAGCCCCCTGGCCTGACGAGCCGCGGGCGTCTTGAAAGGCTCCGGATGCCGGCCGAACCAGGCCTCGACAATGCGGTCTCCTCGCAAGCGTTCGTTCACTCCGCGGGCGATCGTCTCCACCTCGGGCAGCTCTGGCATCGATCAATTGTAAGGGAAGCTCTCTACCGGTGAGGAGATTGCTCTTCTGTCCGCGGCAATCTGCGCGCGCTAGGCTCGCCAATCTTGCTGGCCTCAAAGCTCACGATCTTCCACACGCCCTGCGCGTTGCGCACGTAAACATGCGTATAGCGAAAGTCACCGAAGGCCTCACCCTCGGAGTTGACGCCCGTCACATGGGCAAACGATGTGACCAGAGCCGTGGAGCCGTAGAAGCGCACCTTGCTGTCGGAAAGATCGACAGCCGTGATATGCCGTTGCCCGCTGCGCATTCTGGCCAGCGTATCCTCTTTGGTTTGCAGCGTTCCGCGGGCGCTGATGCCGATATATTCGTCCGCCAGCAGGCTGTCCATGGCGGCTACGTCCCCCGCCAGCATGGCTTTCCGAAATATTTCTTCCAATTGGTCGATCTCGCGCCGACTCTCGTGCTTTTCTCCTCGGGGCATTCCGCCCTGTGGAGGCACGCCGCTGTGCTGAGGCGCGGAAAAAAGCGCCGGCGCGTATGCGCCCAGCGCCAGCAGAAACACCAGGGCATATAGCCGCTGGTGGCGGATGGGCGTGGAGGGTTGGAGCGCTGCTGCGAGCATACTCGAAACGGATACTATCCTTGAAGCACCGCGCCGGTCAATCGATTTCAGCAGGATACGCATCACAATTCAATGAATTCTCTGCAAATCAAGCCGCAAACTTCAGATTCCCCGCTGGGACTCGGCCGGAATCTCAAACCAGGGCCACCAGGTTCTCGGTACTCCGCTCCCGCATCTTCTGGAAGAGGCCGCCTACCGCATGGTTTTTGAAGTGCTCTGACGCCCGGTGCGCCTCCAGGGCCTTCGCATCCCGGTACTGCTCATAGATCAACACCGTGTCCGGGTCACCCTCCAAATAGTGCGGAATGTAACTGATGCAGCCCGGCTCCTGGCGCGAGGCCGCGGCCAGCAAGCGCAGGGATTCGGCCACTTCGGCCCGGTCTTCCGAGGCAAACTTCATCCGTACCGCAAAGCTGATCATAAGTAAATTGTACCGTGAAGCTCTTGCCACGGTCCGAAAGATCGGCTCCGGTGGACTGTGAGGTTTTATTGTGGGATGCCGTGAAGCAAAACCGGGAATGGGGTTACGATAGAAGAAAGGAGGCGAAAATGGCGACAGCAACACTCGATTGGTCCCAGTGCGACGCCGTGGAGAGCATCCCCGGCAAGGTCAGCGGCGCATGGGTGTTTCGCGGTACGCGGGTTCCCGTTTCGGCAATTTTCGAGAATTTGAAAACGTCGCCGATTGACGAGGTTTTGGAGAATTTTCACGTCACACGCGATCAGGTACGGACGGTGCTCGACTTCGCCGCCAAGAGCACTCGGGCACCGTTGGAACAGTTGCGGGCCGGATGAAGATAATCCTCGATGAGAGCGTTCCGCAAAAACTCCGGCTGTTGATCGAGGGTGGCCATACGGTCGTCACCGCGTGGTTTCAGGGTTGGTCAGGCCTCAAGAACGGGGCGCTGTTGACGGCGGCGGAAGAAGCGGGCTTCGATTTGTTCATTACGGCCGATCAGGAGCTTACCTACCAGCAAAACCTGACGGGTCGGAAAATGGCTGTGCTGGTGCTGAGTACGAATAACTGGGATTTCGTCAAAGCTGGTATCGCTGAGATCATGGCCGCGATCAGCGGGGTGACGCCGGGCAGTTATACCGAGGTAGAAATCCCTGAGTAGCCCCCCCCGTGTTTCTCTGCGGCGCGAGGAAGCGGCCCAAAGAGTTTGAGACGAAAATGCGTCCGTCCCCTTTTCCCTTAACGCTTACGTTACAATCTAAGGAGTAATGCGGCTACGGTCAGCGGGACTCGCGTTCACTATCCTCCTATGTCACGGTGGTAGCCTGTGCGGACAAGAGTCTGTCTACACATGCGACAAGATCTCTCTGGCACGCCCCGGTGTCGGCGTCGCTTACAAGGGCACAATCCGGAATTCCGATTACGGATTCTCGGCCACAGTCCCCCATGGATTGGTGGGCTGGGGAGGCGTTTACGAAAGCGCGCCGTTTCACGGCTTCATGATCTACCTGAACCATGAAGCAACCAGCTGCATATCGTTCTACATTGCTATCCGCGTTGATCTCGAAGGGGACGTAGCGGGAAAGACGCCCCTGGATTCCAAGCCGGCGCAGATCGGAAATCGGGCTGGCTTGCAAACCTCAGCCATTGGACCCGTGGGTGGGACAAGGTTCGAGAACCTAGCCGTCTTTTGCGAATATCCTCTTGAGGGCGAGAAGGTGGACGTCGGAGTCACGCTCATTACTCCGATATCTGAGGAGAAAAGCGCCAAGGCCGCCTTGACGCAGTTCCTAGCGTCCTTTCACTTCAGATGAACAACCAGGTGGCCCTCATCGGACATCGCTTCTTTCATGTCCGGTAGTCCGCCTGACTGGTTGAAATTAGACGTCTCAGCCTCCAAAGACCCAGCCGATCATGCTTGCAGCGCAATCCGTCTCGACGCCCCGCCACCGGCGCGGAGCAGCGGCGATTCAGGGCTGAAGACGGCGTTGTGGGCGAAAGACGGGCTTATCGTAGAAAACCACCGTCGGTGGATCTAAGGAAATCGAATCTCCGTCCCTAGCAAGCTTCCCTCCATCGTCCTAGCATTTTGCTAGGATTGAATTCTGAACGTTATCAGCAAACGCGGCCTCTTCGAGAGGGCGGGGAAATTCGCCGATGCCAGGTCCGCGTTGCAGGTTTGGTTCGATACGGCGGTTGAGGCCGAGTGGAGAAGCCTGAACGACGTTCGCAGGTCGTTTCCGGCGACGGACATGATCGGCGATCTGGCGATATTCAAGATCCGCGGCAACAAGTATCGCCTCATCGTTCGCATGGTTTTCCGGTACAAGAGGGTTTACGTCAAAGAGTTCCTCACGCATGCGGAGTACGACAAGGGAGGGTGGAAGAAATGGCTCTAGCGGCGATCAATGAAGCGGCCTACGGCAAGCTCCTCGCGCGAGCGCTGCCGCGCGTCATTAAGACCGAGGCGGAGAACGAACGTATGATCGCGGAACTCGAAAGGCTCGACACGCGGGGCCATGCGCTCACGCCCGAGGAAGAGAATCTCGCCGAGCTCATGACGCTGTTGGTGCGCCAGTTCGAAGAATCGAAATATCCGCTCGGCCAGGCCGGGCCCCTCGAAGCGCTTCGCGTGCTCATGGAGAGCCGCGACCTTCGCCAGCGCGATCTGGTTTCCGTATTCGGATCGAGTAGCGTCGTTTCCGACGCGCTCAATGGAAAGCGATCGATCAGCAAGGCGCACGCCCGAAAACTCGCCGAGTATTTCCACGTCCCGGCGAGCTTATTTATCTGAACCGAGGCGTCGCGCGCATAAGCAGGCCACGCAACCGAAGAAAGCCGGCGATCGGGCCAGGCAGTACAGCATTCGGATCAACGACCAATGGCGCCACTGGCAATCAAGCCTGTGATATACTGCGGTATATACCAAGAGTGGAGGCGCCCATGCCGCGCACCGCAAAGCTGTTTCGCAATGGCCGCAGCCAAGCGGTCCGATTGCCGTCCGAGTTCCGCTTCGAAGGAAGCGAGGTGTTCGTCCGGCGGGACCAAACCACCGGCGATGTCATCCTATCGCGGCGTCCGGAGTCCTGGGAAAGCTTCTTCGAGCTGGCCAAGGGCGTGCCCGAGGAGTTTATGTCCCAACGCGCCGACCAGCCGCCGCAGAAGCGCAAGCTATTCCGGTGAGCGAATACCTGCTGGACACCAACATCGCGAGCTACATCATCAAGGGTCATCGGGCGGTCTGCGAACGGCTGGTTGCGATCCCGATGCACGAGGTTTCGATCTCCGCCGTGACCGAGGGCGAATTGCGGTATGGAGCGGCGCGGCTGCCGGCCGGCGCACGGGTGCACCGGGTTGTGGAGGAGTTCCTGATCCGGGTGGCCATCCACGCGTGGGACTCGGCGGCGGCGCGGGAGTATGGCCGGATTCGCGCCGCGCTGGAGCGGGCAGGCGATGCGCTGGGCAACCTCGATACCATGATTGCGGCGCATGCGCTAGCGAGGCGGTCGGTCCTTGTCACCCACGACAAGGCCTTCGCGCGGGTCAAAGGATTGAAGACCGAGGACTGGACCGAGGGTTAGGTTCACGAACACCGCCGGCGCAGACCCGGCGGCGGCGCCGTTACTGCAGCGTGACCTTCAGGTAGCTGATGGCGCCGTTGCGGATGTCTACGTTGCTGGTGGCCTGTTTGCCGTCCTTCCCAACCGTGACGCGATAGGCGCCGGCGGAGAGCGGGATGGTTGCGGGGGTGGTCTGCATCATCCGGTGTCCGTTCACATCGACGGTCGCGCCCGGCGGAGCGGAGGTGACCATGAGGGTGCCCGCGATGGCCCGCAAGACGACGGGCGGAAGTTCCATGGGGCCGGATCCCACATCCACATCGAGATGCTCCACCTGGTAGCCGGGCAAGACCACCGAGAGGGTGTGGTGGCCGGGCACGGCGTGGAGCGAACAGGGCGTGTTGCAGGCATCGTCCCGGTTGCCGTCGAGAGTCGCCTTGGCGCCGGCCGGACTGCTGGCGATGGCGACCGGCCGCGGGCTCGTCAGCGGACGGGCCAGCGGGCGCGGCTTCTCAGGCGCGATTTTAGGCGCCGGCGCGGGCGATTGGGGCGCCGGTTCGGGCGGCCGCTGGGCCAGCGCGGCAGCGGCAATTTCCGCCTCCGGTTGCGCCGCATCGGTCTTGGAGGTCTCCGACGGGGCCGCGGGCGGTATAGGGCTGGGCTTGCCTTCGGCGGGCGCGGCAGCCACCGGCGCGGCCGTCGCCTGGCCTACCCCACCACCGGGCGCTATGGCCTGGTTGGCCGGCGCCGCAGGTTCGGGCGGAGTTTGCGCCAGTCCCAGGGCCACCTGGAGCCGTTGCGCCATGCCGCCCACCTTTTGGGGAAGCGCGGGGTCGGCCTGCCATCCGATCAGCGCCAGCAACGCCGCGGCCACCAGAACGGCGGCCAGAAACGACCAGAACCCCGACTTGGATTTACTAGGCCGTTCCGCCGAGACGGCGGTATCGTCGCCGCGGGGGTGGCGAGCCGGAGGCATTTTGGACACCCGTCCGGCGCCCACCATGGCCGTGGGTTCGTTCAAGGCGCCGCCCCGCGCCATGGGCTTCCAACCGGGGCTGGCGGCGCAGGCCTTTTCGAGAGCGCCAACCATCTCCTGACAGTTGCGATAGCGCGCATCCGGCTTTTTCGCCAGCGCCTTGAGCAGCACGGCCTCAATGGCGCCGCTGAGGGTCGCATTGAGCCGGCGTGGAGAAATCGGCTCTTCCGCCACGATCTTGTAGACCACCGTGGTCAGGTGCTCCCCGGTGTGCGGCTTGTCGCCGGTGAGCAATTCAAAGGCGATGACCGCCAGCGAGAACTGGTCCGAGCGTCCATCGACGGGCTGGCCCTGCACCTGCTCCGGCGACATGTAGTGGGGCGTGCCGACGATCGAGCCGGTCACGGTGAATTGATCGGAGGCGGTAATCTTAGCGATGCCGAAATCCGCGATCTTGGCCGTGCCGTCGCGCGCAATCATGATGTTGGCCGGCTTGATGTCGCGGTGGACGATGCCTTTCTGGTGGGCGTAATCGAGAGCCACCGCCGACTGCCCCAGGACGGCGAAAATCCGCTCAGGCGGCAGGGGGGCGTTGGGCGCCATGATCTGGTCGAGCGTCGGACCATCCACGAATTCCATGGCGATGTAGGCCAGGTCGCCCTGCTGCTCCACGTCGTAGATGGTGACGATTCCGGGGTGGGAGAGAATGCCCGCCGACCGCGCCTCGCGGAACAAACGCTCGCGCAGGCGTCCGCTATCCTCCGGCTTTCCCCCGAGTTGGATGGTCTTGATGGCTACCGACCGGCCTATGTTGGGATCGATGGCGTGGTACACCACGCCCATGGCGCCGCGCCCCAGTTCCCGCACGATCTTGTAACGCCCGATGCGATCCATTCAGTTCTAGTGATAACACGAGTGGCAGCTTACTCATAGCGCAAGGATTCGATGGGGTCCAGGCGCGCGGCTTTGATGGCGGGCAGCAGGCCGGCGATCAAGCCTACCGCTTCCAGCAGCGCCGTGGAAGTGACCACCGCGAACGTGGAGATTCCCAGGTGGACGTCGCCCTCGCCATGGGTGGTATGGAAGAGCGGCCCGAGCAGCGGGAGCCCTCCCAGGTACCAGGTGACGGCCCAACCCACGGCTACGCCCAGTACGCCGCCCACGGTGACAATCGCTACCGCCTCCAGCAGGAACTGCGAGAGGATGGCGCGCTGGGTGGCGCCGATGGATTTGAGAATGCCGATCTCGCGGGTACGCTGGGTGACGGAAACCAGCATGATATTGGCGAGGCCCACGCCGCCGATGGCCAGCGTCAGCGTGCCCACGAACCCCAGCACCACGCGCAGAGCGATGCCCATGGTATCCACCAGGCGCATGTACTCGTTGAAGACGAAGGTGCGCACGGCGTGATCGTCGTTGGGGGAGAAATTGTGCAAGCGGGCCAGGGTTTCGGTGACCTGGCGCACGGCCGTTTCCCGAAACACGGGGTTGGCCGGCATCCATACGATATCGTCGGGGTACTTCAGGTCGCGGAACAGCGAGGCGGTCTCAAAAGGGATGAAGACGCACTCGTTGTCTGGGGCATTGTAGTTGGCGATCTCGGTCTTGGTCTGGAGCACGCCGGTGACGGTGAAGCGCAGGCCGTCGATGGTGATGTCCTCGCCCTCCGGCGGGACTTCGCCGAAGAGCTTGCCGGCCGCCTCCGCGCCGAGGACGGCCACGCGGCGCTTCTGGTTCTCGTCCTCCTGATCGAGCCAGCGCCCCGATTCGACGCTCATATTGCGGATGCGCCCGTAGGACGGGCGGACGGAGCGCACCATGGTGGCGTAGGAGCGGTGCTCGTGGACCACCGTCCTCCCGCCGTCCATCATCTCCGGAGAGATGGCCAAAACCAGAGGAACGGTGGTGCGTATTTCGTCGACATCGGTGGTTTCGAGGCGGATACGCCGTCCGGCGCGCTCGCCGCCCGCCTGGCTGGAAGTGTTGCCGCCGAACATCAGCACCAGATCCTGCCCGACGGTGCGGAAGGCCGTCCGCAGAGCCAAATGAAAACCGTCGCCATAGGAATAGAGAATGACGAAGCATGCCACGCCCCAAGCCAGACTGATGGTGGTGAGGATGCTGCGCTGCCGGTTGAACTTCAGCGCCTGCGCGGCTTCGTGAATGAGGGAGGCAAAGGTCATAAAGAGCTTGACGCGGAGACGCGGAGACGCGGAGAAAACCATACAAAAGGTCTTGCTATCGTTATTGCTTTCTCTGCGTCTCCGCGTCTCCGCGTCAAATTCCTACCTCTCATAGCGCAAAGCCTCCACCGGCGTCAGATTCGCCGCGCGCCAGGCGGGCCAGATGGCCGATCCCACGGCCACGATGCCGAGTGCGGCAAAGGACAACGCCGTGGTCAGGCCGCTCACCGGCAGCCCATCGAACATCTCCTGCTTGGGCATCCGGTTGACGGCGGCGGCCACGCCATAGGCGCCGATCCAGCCGCACACGCCGCTGGCCAAAGCCAGCAGCAGGCCCTCCAGAAAGAAATCCGCCAGAATGCGCCGCCGGGTGGCGCCCACGGCTTTTCGCAACCCGATCTCGCGCGTGCGCTCGGTAACCGAGACCAGNNCCCACGCCGCCCAGCGTCAGCGTCACCAGGGAGATGGCGGCCAGGAACACGGTCATGGAGGTGAAGACGTTGTCCACCAGGCGGGCATTCTCGACGGTGTCCCATATGTGGATGGCGCCGCCATCGGCGGGGTCGAAGCCGTGGTCGCGCGCCAGCACGCGCACCACCTGGTCGCGCGCGGCCTTCCACTGATCGAGCGAAGCCGGCGTGTAGATCAGGTCGCTTACGATTCCGGGGTGGAAGTTTTCGTCCTCGGCCGGCGGAATATCGCGGACCATGGCGGAGTACGGAACGAAGATCTTGTCGCTGTCGAGGCCGTTGTAGCTGCTGTTCTGGNNTGTCGCCGAGCACGGCCACGCGGGCGCCTTCGCGGTCGTCGGCGTCCACCAGGAAGCGGCCGCGGTCCACCGGAATGTTGCGGATCTCGGAATATTCCGGCTCCACGCCCAGCACGCGGAACGTGCCGCTGTTGAAAGGGCTGACCGCGTTGGCCGAGCTCTGGAGTTCGGCCACCACCGTGCGCACCAGGAAGCAGTTGGCGCGGATCTCGCGCACGTCGCCGTAATCCAGGCGCACCAGCCTGCCCGCGCGACGCCCGCCCGGCTGCATCTCGGTGNNATGGCCACAATCAGCACCATCGACGCCACGCCCCACGCAATTCCCGCCATGGTCAGAATACTGCGCAGCTTGTTGCGCAACAGACTGGAAAAGACGTTCGCGAATAGTTCCTTCAGGAATTCCACGGCAGCCTATTGGAGAATAACTTGCTGGCCGAGCGAGAGGCCCTTGGCGACCTCGGTCTTCGATCCGTTGCTGATGCCGGTGGTCACCGGGACCCGCCGCATGCCGGTCTGGGCCGTGGCGTCCGGTATTTCCACTTCGGTGGAGTGGTCCTTCTTGTAAATGATGGCCCCTTCCGGAATGGCCAGCACGCCCTTCTTCTCCTGCAGCACGATTTCGGCGTTGGCGGTCATNNATGGAGACGCGCACCTCGAAGGTCGTGACGTTGTCCTTTTCCATGCCCATGGGCGATATTTTGGTCACTTTCCCGGTAAACTTCTTGTCCTTGAAGGCTTCCACCGTAATGCGCGCCGGCTGGCCCAGGTATACCTTGCCGATGTCGCTTTCATCGGCCTTGCCCTTGACGTAGACTTCGCTCAAATCGCCGACCGTCATGATGAGGGTGGCGCCCGATCCCATCACCAGGATGGAGCTTACCGCATCGCCCACTTCGCGGTCGCGCGAAAGAACCACGCCGTCGATGGGGGAAACGATGGTGGCGTTGCGCACGTCCTCCTCCGACTGGGAGAGCGCCGCTTTGGCCTGCTCCACTTCCGCCTCAGACTTGGCGATGGCGGCTTTGGTCACCCCCAGATTGACTTCCGCCTGCTGCTGCTTGTTGAATCCCATTTGATAGTTCTTCTCGGCGTCTTCGCGGTCGTTCTGGGAGATCAGGTCCGCCTTGAACATCTCCTGGGCGCGTTCCACGTTGCGCTTGAGGAACGGCAGGTCGGGACCGGCGGCCTCCACCTTGTTGCGCTCGTAATCCGCCTGGGCGCTCTTGAGCTGGGCTTCGGCCATGGCGAGCGCCGCCTGCGCCTGCCGCAGCTTGGGCAGCAGGTCGTTCTGATCGAGTTCGCAGATCACCTGCCCGGCCTTGACCGTATCGCCGACGTTCACGGGGAGCTTCAGAATAATGCCGCTGGCTTTGGATTTGATATCCACCTGCGTGACGGGCGTGATTTTACCGGTGGCCACGACGGAACGCGCCAAGTCCATGCGCTCCACGATGGCGAGCTTGTCGGCGTCGATCTTGGCCGGGGTGCGGCCGACGTTGCGCAGCGAGAAGAACGCCACGCCCCCGAGGAGCAAAACCAGCCCCAATACGATCCAACGGGCTGGGCCGTGCTTGCGGTTCGCCATGGTTTGTCCTTAACTACATCTTTACGCAGATTGGCGGGCTGGGGTTCGCCAGAGCTAAAATAGACCCCGGAGTCCGATGGAGGTCCGATTATGCGAGTCGCAACAATCCTGCTTGCGTGCGCGGCCGTCGTCTCCGCCGCGCAAACCAACGCCCCGCCTTCTTCCTTTGAAGTAGCTTCCGTTAAGCCGACCCCTCTTTCCGACCAGGCGAACCCCGGGAAAGTGGAGGGCGGGTTCCGGCCGGGGCAGTACATCTGGACGCACGCATCCCTAAGGCGTCTCATCTGGTTGGCTTACGACGTGCAACTCTACCAGCGGGACTTGGTGGCGGGCCTTCCGCCGGAACGATACATGTACGACGTCGCGGCGAAGGCCCCCGCGGGCACAACCAGAGAGTCGTTCCTTGTGATGCTTCAAAACCTCCTGGCGGAGCGCTTCGGCGTGGCCGTCCATTGGGTAGAGAAAGAGATACCCAGTTACGACCTGGTGGCGGCGAAGGGCGGTCCGAAACTGAAAGAGGCCGAAAAGCGCCCCGCCGCTGCGCCGCCCGTGGACCCGTCGCAGCCTTTCAATTGGCTGGCGGGCGGCTGGCCGGTGCTCCCTCCCGGCATCCCGAGCATCGGTCTCTATGCCAGCCGAGGAACCCAGATGGTGCATCTCGGCGCCAGGATGCAAACGGTCCCTGACCTGCTTCGGACATTACAAACCGTGATGGACCGTCCGCTGAGGGATAAGACCGGACTGACGGGAACGTACGACTTCACTTTGGACTTCCTGGCGCCGGGAAATGTAGCTTATACGCCTCCGCCCCCCGATCCGTCGGAGGGCGCGAGCGAACCGGCGCCGGATGTGTTCGCCGCTCTGGAGCGCCAGCTCGGGCTGAAGCTGGTAGCCGGCAGGGATCAGGAAAAGCTGTTGGTGGTCGACAAGTTTAATCTCACCCCCACGGAAAACTGATGTAGGGGTAAACCGAAGCCCTACCTTGCGTGCCGCCAATTCTCAATGGTCAGGCTAATGCCAGTCTTTTGTATTGCCCGGAAGTCCTCGGTGTTGCCGGTTACAAGCGGCATGCGAAGCCGAACCGCGACGGCTGCAATTAGGCAGTCGGGCAGTTCGAGAACGGAGCCTTGCTTTCGCGCCGTAGCCTTGATGCTGGCTGCGGCGAGGTAGTCGGCGTCGCTCGGCGTAATCTGCTCGTTTCGGCTGAGCCATGCCAGAGCTTTTTTCAACTGGCTGGCGGCCGACTTTAGTTCAAGACCGTAGACGATCTCGTAGACGGTTACGCTGGTAAAGGTAAACACACCGTGCTGCTGGGCGTAGTCCGCGGCGCGTTTGACCACTGCTTGGTCGTGTCCTTTGAGGTACTCGGAGAGAATGTCCGTATCCAAAAGGGCCTTGACCATCGCTCAGATCGCGCCGGACGGGCTGGCCGGGCGACGTCTTTCCTCATAAGCGATGGCGACAACCTCATCCAGCAAAGCGGCGTCTTCCGGACTGCTAAAGAGGCCTAACCCCTGTTCGAATACCGTTTCGGGGTCGGGGGGAGTCGGCTTTCCGGCGATTAGAACCTCGCGCACCAACACGTCGAGCGGCACGCCCTTCGCGCGCGCCTCGGCGCGGTAGGCCCTTTCGATATGTGACGGGAGATCGAGCGTGACCGTCATGGATCCTCTATGTTCTAGCTTAACCTGATCGCCGAGCCGTGGCGAGAACCTACTTTTCCGCCTGCTGCTGCTTCACGTAGGGGTTCTTGATGTACTTCTGGGCTTCCGCCTGCGCGCCTTGCGTGTCGTCCTTGGTGCGGGCGGCCTGGTTGTATTCGCTGACGGCGCGCTCCCTCTGCCCGGAGATGTCGTAGATCTTGCCTAGGTTGATGTGCGCCCACACCTCCGTCCATTTCGGCTCCAGGTCGCCGTTCAGCACTTCGTGGAACTCATTGGCGGCGGATTGCCAGGTGGCTTGCAGGAAGTAGACCTCGGCCTTCCGGTAATGCGCCAATGAGCTGAGGCGGTTCGTATCCAACGCCTTGTTGTATTCCTTCAGGGCGTCGTTGTATTGGTTCAATTCCGCGTACTGCTCGCCGCGGCGGATAGCCACCCCGACGCGTATGTCCGGGCTGTAACGCAGCACGTGGTTGTCCGGGTCGATAATCACGTTTTTCGGTTTCCCGAACGTATCCACCGTGAACTCCGAGGAAGTGCCCTGCACGTCCACGGTCTTCACCTCGGGGGCGCTTTCGGTTTCGATCTTCAGGGTCACCGGCATGTTGAACGTATCCATGTCCTGCGTGATCTTGCCCATCACGCGGAAGCCCTTCTGGGTGCGGAAAATGGTGTACTCCAGCTTGAACTCCGGCGCCTGGCTCGATTCGATCCACTGGGTGAAGAAGTATCCCAGATTCCGGCCCGCGGCGCTCTCCACCGCCTTGCGGAAGTCGTCGGTGGTCGCCGCTTTCCAGAGATTATCTTTGGCGTACGTCTTCAGGGCCTGGGAGAATTTGTCGTCGCCGATCACCGCCCGCAGCATGCCCAACACGGCCGCGCCCTTGCTCCCCGTCAGCGCCCACAACTCGGGCGAATAGTCCTCCTCGCGCGCCGATTGGATGATCGGCACGTCGTCGACCGTGAGCGCCTCCAGCATGTCGTCGTGCAGCGCCGCATCCATCGCGGCCGCGCTGTTCTCGTGTTCCACCCAAAGCAGCTCGGAGTACGCCGCCAGCCCGTTGACCAGCCACAGGTGGTTGCGGGTAGCGGCGGAGACTTCTTCTTCCCACCATTGCCGTGAAATCTGGTTGGCCAGCAGCCTGGCGTTCACCCGGTTGCCGATGCCCGGCGGCGAAAGGAAAATCAAGCCTGGAGCCGCGTAGCCGTTGGGGCCGCCATCCTCGGTTTCGACTACCGTCAAATTGGCCGATAGCGGCAGACCGAACGTTCCGGTGAACCAGGACATCTGCTTGCCGATCTCGTCGCCGTACGCCTGCGCCATCTCCGCCTCCGGGCCGCGGAAATAGAGAGATGTGGTTACGCCCTCCGACGCAACTTTCGCCGGATCGCCTTTCACCACCGCGATGCTGCCGGGAAACGAGGGGTGCTCGAACTTGAATTCGACCGTAGTTTTTCCGTTGGCGCTCTGTGGTGGCGAATCGAGACCGCTGGCCAGCACTTTGTATCCGTCCGGCACGGTGATGCGGAAATCGGCGGCGAACCGGTCCGTCGAATAGCCGGCCACCGGAAACCAGCGCGCGGGATACATCAGGTAGGCGAAATCCGGGTGGATGGCCGCGAACTTAACGCCGTACACGGGCGATTCCTCTTGGCCGGTCAGCTTGCCGTCGTAAGAAAAGGTAATGGTGACCGGCTGGCCCTTGGGCAGCGCCGGATCGAAGCTCAGCCGCACNNGAATCCTGCTGGTTGCGCGAGGCCGGGATCTCGACGCCCTTCTGGTCGACCACGCGCGAAACGTTGAGCGCGTTATTCAGGTCGAACGATGCCGACGACACGCCGTCGTCGAGTGGGGTGAGTTGCAGGGCCGCCTTCGCCGAGAGGGTCTGTGCGGTGGGCGAAATCTCCGCGTCGATGGTCACCTGAGT
>PLGA01000284.1 GCA_003139735.1 Bryobacterales bacterium
TGCTGGCAGAAGAACCGGCGCGTGCATTTCTCGCCGGCGCAGTAGGATTTAGTTACCAGCAACGCGATTACCTGGGGCGGCCAGCCGAAGTGCCGGAGCCGCCCCGATAAGGAGGTTTACTTTATGCTCCGACGCATTTGCGCCTGGATTTTGATTGTTTCGCCCGCCTTGGCGTTCGGCGCCGACAAGTCGATCATGGACTTGCAGCGCGACATTGCCTCGCTGCAAGAGATGGTGAGGGGTTTACAGACTTCCCAGAACGAAAAACTTGCCGCGCTCACGGAGTTGGTCAGGCAAGCGGTCGGTAACTCGAACGATGCGAGTAAGACCGGCTTCGCGCTGCAATCCAGCCTGCAACAGAGCTTGCAAGGCATGCAAGACAAGGTGGTGGCGCCCGTGGCTGGGCTTAACACCCGCATGGACCAGATGTCCAACGACCTAAGCAAGCTCGGGAACGCGGTTTCGGACTTGACCGCCATGCTCGCCAAGATGCAGACGCAGTTGACCGACTTGAACAACTCCATGAAGGTCCTGCAGGCGCCTGCCGCGCCTCCGCCGTCGGCCACGGGCGCCCCTACGGGTGGATCGGCGGCGTTCCCGGCATTGCCCCCGATCTCCGCCACCGACCTCTATAACAATGCCGACCGGGACCGCGGCGCAGCCCACTACGACCTCGCATTGCAAGAGTTTTCGGACTATCTGAAGTATTACGGAAATACCGCCCAGGCGGCCGCCGCCCAGTTCTATATCGGTTGGATTCGTTACGGACAGAGGGATTTTGAGAGCGCCGCCCAGGATTTCGAAAATGTTGTGGAAAAGTATCCGGACGATACCACGCGAGTCCAGGAGGCAATGTATTACAGAGGCATGAGCCTGGAACGGATCACCGGCCACAAGACCGAGGCGGCGCAGGAGTACATCGACCTCGTCAAGGAATTTCCCAAGACCGATTATGCCGATAAGGCCTGTACCCAACTGCAGGGCCTTGGCCGCCACTGCGGCCCGCCCGCGGCCGCGAAGAAGCCTGCGGCGAAAAAGAAGAATTAGCGCCGCGCCGGTCTCCGCCGGCGGCGCCCCCTCATGGAACCCGCCCCTCCTTCCACTTACCAGGATCTCGCCGGAATCGTCGACTACCCTCTGGTCAAGCCCGATCTCACGAACATCCAGGTGGTCGAGGGCCTCGAGCTCGCCAAACGCTACCGCGTCGCCTGCGTAAGCGTCCGGCCCTGCGACGTCGATCTGGCGGTGCGCACGCTGGCCGGCAGCCCGGTCCGGCCCGGCAGCGTCGTGGGTTTTCCGCACGGCTCCCAGAACACCGCCACCAAGCTCTATGAGGCCCGCGATCTGCTGCGGCGCGGCGCCCGGGAGATCGATATGACGATCGCCATCTCCGCGCTCGTCTCGCGGGAGTTCCAGCACGTGCAAACGGAACTGGTCCAGATGGCCGAGATCTGCCGCCAGGAAGGCGCGGTCCTCAAAGTCATCCTGGAGAACGCCTACCTCACCGACGAGTTGAAGATCGTCGCCTGCCGGTGCTGCGCCCGCGCCGGCGTGGACTTCGTGAAGACGTCCACCGGCTTCGCGCCCTCGGGATATTCCATCGAAGACGTGCAGTTGATGCGCAAGCACCTGCCCGAGGAAATCGGCGTCAAAGCCGCCGGAGGATTGCGCACGCTGGACCAGGTCCTCGAGGTCCATGCCGCCGGCGCCGCGCGCATCGGCACGGCCTCGGCGGCGGCCATCCTGGATGCCTGGAAAGCGCGTCTGGCGGAGGCGCCCAGCCAGAACGCTTGAGTCTCGCCTCCATTCAACATCCCGCGCCCACTCCCGCGCATCTACACTTCCAGGATCACCGGCATGATCAACGGCCGCCGGGAGGTTTCTTTCACGATGTACCTTTTCAGGTCCGCGCGGATCTTTTCTTTCATGACGCCCAAATCCGCTTTCTCCTCGCGATTCGAGCCTTCGAGCGTCTTGACCACAACCTGGCGCGCGGCTTCCGCGAAATCGGAATCGCCTTCCGCTACCGCAAAGCCGCGGCTGACAATCTCGGGCGGGTGCTCGAGGCGCCCCGTATGAGGGTTGATGGCGACAATCGCCAGCACGATGCCGTCCTCGGAAAGGTGGCGCCGGTCGCGAATCACCATCTCCTCCACCACTTCGCCCACCGAGCCGGAATCGATGCAGATTCGGCCCACCGGGACCTTCCCGGCTCTGCGCGCGCCTTGTTTGTCGATTTCCAGAACGTCCCCCGACTCCATCACGAAGCTGTCCTCCAGCCCCGCGAACCGCAGGTGCTCGGCCAGGCGGGCGTGCTTGGTAAGCTGCCGGAACTCGCCGTGGATGGGCATGAAGAACCGCGGCCGCACCAGGTTGAGGACCAGCTTCATCTCCTCCGCGCTGGCGTGCCCGGAGACGTGCAGCGGCGGGTTCATCGACCCGTAGAGAACGTCCGCGCCGCGGCGGGCCATATGGTCGATCATACGGAAAATGGCCTTCTCGTTGCCCGGTATGATGCGGGAGCTCAGCACCACCGTATCGCCCCGCTCCACCGAAATGTGTTTGTGGTTGTCCACGGCCACCCTGGACAGCGCCGACATCGGTTCGCCCTGCGTGCCGGAGATCAGCACGGTCACCTTGTTCGCCGGAAGTCCCATGGCGTCCTGGGGGCGCAGCAGAATGTCGTCGGGAATCTCCAGCAGCCCCAGCGAGTGCGCGATTTCCGTGACCGACACCATGCTCCGGCCCACCACCGCCACCCTCCGCCCGACCTCCCGCGAGAGGTCCAGAATAAGCTGGATGCGGTGAATCGACGAACTGAAGCACGCCACCACCACCCGCCCCTCCGCCCGATTGAAAATCTCCTCCATGCGCGGGCGAACCGCGCGCTCCGATTCGGTGAAGCCGGGCCGGTCGGAGTTGGTGGAATCCGAGAGCAGCAGCAACACGCCGCGTTTGCCGTAGTCGGCCAGCGTGTGCAGATCGAACATGTCATTGTCGGTGGGCGTGGGGTCCACCTTGTAATCGCCGGTGTGGATGATCACGCCGAGCGGCGTCGTAATCGCCAGCGCCACCGCGCTCACAATGGAATGCGTCACGTGAATGAACTCGATCTTGAAGGGGCCGATCTGCACCGCCTGCTTCGGCTTGATCGGGATCAGCCGCGGTTCCCGTTCGAGTTCGTGTTCCTCCAGCCGGCGCTCCACCAGCGCCAGCGTAAACGCCGTTCCGTAAACCGGGACGTCGATCTCGGAGAGAAAATAGGGCAGCGCCCCAATGTGGTCTTCGTGGCCGTGCGTCAGCACCACGGCGCGGACGAATTGCTGGTTCTCCTTCAGGAACGTCAGATCCGGCATCACCAGATCCACCCCCAGCAGCTCGGCGCCGGGAAACATCATTCCGCAGTCGATCGCCACGATGTCGTCCCCGAAACGGATGGCGGTCATGTTCATTCCGAACTCGCCCAACCCGCCCAGCGGTATTACTTGCAACTTCTGATCGGTCATCGGTCTCTTTTCTAACGGTAGAGGCTGTTGCCCCAACCTTTGATCGTAGCGGTTTGGCGGACAATTCACCACCGGCGCCGCACAAATACTATTGGTGTAGTGCCTGGAGACCGCCGAAAAACAAAATGCTCACCCCTTTTCGGGGGTGAGCATTTTTCCCCTGTTCCACGAGGGGTGATGTTCGATGGGAGAATCAGTTTCGACGGAATCGCAACCGTCAAAAACTTTGGTAGTTGGATCTTATTTCCTNNTTTGTAGTTGGATCTTATTTCCCTACGGCCCTTAAGTCAAGAAGAATTCCGCCGCAAAATTCTTGTTCGTAAGCTGCTCTTGCAGGCCGACTTGCGCGCCAGAGCCATTTGACGCACCCTGTGGAAACCGCCGGGAACGGCTGTTTCCGGCCCTGTTATTTCTCTCTAACGCGAACAAAACCAGCGGCTTATGTAGTCGGTTCAGAGCCTGTCGAGGTGCAGCACGATCATGGCGTCGGCCTCCTCGCCTCGCTTTCCGCGCCGCAGGAAATGGCGGAATCCTCCCACAAAGAACCCTGCAAAGATTGCGCCAGCTCCCAGTATCCCCGTGAGAATAAAGGCATTTATGACCAGGTCCCCGATGTTGTCGCGGCGTGTCGGCACATACTCGTCACTGGTGATATCCGCCCGATAACGCACCTGGGCGAACAACCGCTCGGCCGTGTCCGGGTCGGCTGGCGACAGGATGACAGCCACCA
>PLGA01000390.1 GCA_003139735.1 Bryobacterales bacterium
GCGCGATTGGCTCTCAGGGCCAGGGCCAGCAGTACGGCGACTGCGGCGAAGGCCGTGGACTGCCAGAGGTGGTTGGCCGTCAGGCGTCCGAAAGAAGACGCGAATTCGGGTGTGAGCACGGCGTCATCCTTTTTTTACCAGCTTTCGGAGGGCCTTGCGGGCTTCCTCCACATCGTCCAGCGTGAGCTTGCCGGAATCGATCAGGTGGGCCATTAGGGGCTGGGGGCGGCCGCCGATCAGGCCCAGCAGGTCGTCGATCAACCGGCTGTGGGCGGCCTCGCGGGAAACGGCGGCCTCGAAGATGTAGGCGTTGCTGATCTTCCTGACGCGGCGGACGGCTTTCTTCTTCTCTTCCATGCGATAGATGGTGGTTTGCACGGTGGTGTAGGCGGGACGGCCCTCGGCGGGGAAGAACTGCTGAACGTCGCGAATGCAGCACGCGCCAAGGGTCCAGAGCGCCTCCATGATTTGCAGTTCCAGTTTGGTCAGCTTGGGATACGGCATCACGTTTTTCCTATACCTACGAAAAACTTTACTATATTCGTATGTATTGCGCAAGGGGTTTCTTGATTCCGGTCATTAGCGCCTTTCGCCCCGTACCGGGGCTTGATGGGGTTCGCCGGTTTCCCACGGCTCACGCCGTGGGCTACGTTCTTTCGCTCCTTCGGAGCTTCGCCCCGTACCGGGGCTTGATGGGGTTCGCGGGTTTCCCACGGCTTGCGCCGTGGGCTACGTTCTTTCGCTCCTGCGGAGCTTTGAATTCGCAGGGACGGGAGGCTGGGAGCACGGGCTGCGCCACGGAAGGCTGGGAGCGCGGGAGAACGGGAGCACAGTTGTGATAGGGCGGCACAGCTTTCTACGGCGCGGGCTGCCTTGAGACTTCGGGAAGACGCGGCACTTAAGAAGGCAGTTACTCGTGTGGTTACTTAGGTTCAGGGGAGACATTCGGACGGCTTGTAACTTCCTTGAGCGGGCGGACGCCTCTGTGGTCGGAGACATGCAATGAAGTTACTGAGGAGTCCAATATGGAAACTCCATCTAAGCCGGACGATCACCTATCCCACCTGCTCGTTACCCAGCTCGAAGTTCCCTGGCATCGCAGTCTGATTCAGAGCGTCACGGAGCTGATTCATCCACCCAAGCTGCCACCGTTGGAGGTGACATCGAAGCCCGTCCCGGTCAAGGACATTTGGGGGCTGTACGGCCGGCAGAAGAAGTCGTTCCTGATGTCGACCGGGCTCCAGGCGGCGATTGTCGCCATGCTTTTCACGCTGGGCGCCACGAAACCGGGCCGGGAGGCGGTTGTCAAGGCGGTGACGCTCTTCATGCCGGTGGACACGGCTCCGGAGATCACGCCGAAGAAGCCCACGGTGGACGTCGGGGGCGGAGGCGGAGACCGCTCGCCGCTGCCGGCCAGTTTCGGCAAATTGCCCAAGGCGGCGCTGAGGCAGTTTACGCCTCCCGAGGCCGTTTATAACAACTTGAACCCCAAGCTGGCGATGGAACCATCCATCATCGCTCCGCCGGACATGGCGCTTCCGCAGGTGGATTCGGACCACTACGGCGATCCATTCAGCAAGAGTGGAATTCTCTCGAACGGAACCGGGCCGGGGGGCGGAATCGGATCGGGCGACACGGGCGGAGTTGGACGGGGACACGGCCCGGGCGCGGGCCCCGGGGACGGCGGGTTCGGCGTAGGCAGTTCGAGGCCGGGCGACAACGTAACCAAGCCCGAACTTGTGCGCAAGGCGGAGCCGGAGTATTCCGAAGAAGCGCGCAGGGCTAAGTACTCAGGCACGGTGGTACTCTACATCGAAGTCGATGTTACAGGCCATGCTACGAACATACGCGTGCAGCGCAGCCTCGGAATGGGTCTGGACGAAAAGGCCGTGGAGGCGGTCAAGAAGTGGCTGTTCGTGCCGGGGAAACAGAACGGGAAGGCGGTGGCGGTTCCAGCCACGGTGGAGGTGAATTTCCGGCTGTTGTAAGAGCGTCGAACATGCCCTGGGCTACGGACAACCGCTCTCTTACGTTCGCGGCTCGGCACGATTACGAGCCGTGTTTGATGGAGAAGGTGTAGCGCATTTGCACTTGCGCGCCGTTCGGGATTAGCTGGGGCGCCCAGAGTTCCACGGTGCCGAAGTGCTTGGTCTGGTGCGTCACGATCACGAAAGGTTTGTCTTGCCTGGGCTGGTTGGCGGCCTTACTCATGGCATACCCCAGGCCGACTTTCCAGNNTGGTATTCGAGTTTGGCGCGGTCGAGCACATGCTGGAATAGACCCGAGCTGTTCAAGGGCAGATAGGGGAAATATACGGCCTCGGCGTCGAACTTCCCGGCAAAGCGGACCTGGACATAGGTCCATGGTTGAAGGTAGCGGGCGCCGTGGGCGTCGGGTCCGCTGGCCTGAGTGAAGTAAAGCTCTTCGAGCCAGGTGAGTCTCTTGGTGTCGTGAATGGTCTTACCCACGGCGCAGAAGGTTTCGCGGTAGATTTTCGTTTCGGCGAAATCGATGTAGCCGCAATCCCAGGCGACCCAACTGCCGTAGGTGCGTAAGTACTCGACGAGGCGATAGCCTTGAACGCTGTTGGGAGTGAAGGACTGGCTGTTGCGGGCCATAAAGACATCGGTAACGGGAAGGTCCTGGGCGAA
>PLGA01000231.1 GCA_003139735.1 Bryobacterales bacterium
TACTTGGCCACGGTGCGGCGGGTGACATTGATGCCCATGTTCTGCAGCATTGCGGTGATCTGCTCGTCGGTGAGGGGCTTGGTCCGGTCCTCTTCCGCGATCATCTTCTTGACCATGCGCTTGAGCAGCAGCAGCGGCGTCGCGCCGCCCGAGGGTCCCTGCACGGCTTCCGAAAAGAAATAACGAAGCTCGAACACGCCCTGCGGGGTGTGCACGTACTTGTTGGCCACCGCGCGGCTGACGGTGGACGGGTGGACCCCCACCTCCTCCGCCACGTCTTTGATCATCATGGGTTTCAGGTGGTCGATCCCGAACTCCAGGAACTGCCGCTGCCGCCCCACGATGGCCTGGCACACCTTGAATATGGTCTGCTTCCGCTGCTCGATGTTCTTCATGAGCTGGATCGCGGAAACATACCGCTCGCGCACGTAGTCGCGAACCTCTTTCGTCGCGCCGTTCTCCCGGTCGAGCATCTTGCGGTACTGGGCGTTCAGCCTGAGCTGCGGAACGTCGTCGTCGTCGATCTGGATGATGAAGTCGTCGCCGTCCTTGAAGAACAAGACGTCCGGCGCCACCACGCGCGCCACCGCGCCGGAATAGCGCAAGCCGGGCCGCGGGTTCAGGTGGCGGATCGCTTTGACGGCGATTTCGATGTGCTCCATGGGCCGGCCGAGCGCCTTGGCCAGTTCCCTGTACTGCCGCGTCTCGAGCAGCCGCATGTGGCCCGAAACAATCTGCCAGGCTACGCCGCCCTTGCCGTTTTCACTTTCGATCTGGAGCAGCATGCACTCCCGCACGTCGCGCGCGCCCACCCCCGCCGGATCGAGCGCCTGCACCACCCGCAGCGCCTCTTCCACCTCCTCAAGCTTGTGTCCGCCAACCGAGGCGATCTCGTCGAGCGACGCGGAAAGATAGCCGTCCTCGTCCAGGTTGCCGATGATGGACTCGGCTGCTTCCCGGATGCCTTCCGGGGCCAGGCTGACGCTCAACTGCCCCCGCAGGTGGTCGCCCAGCGTGACGGGCGAGGAAAGAAAGGTCTCAAAGGAAGGCTTTTCGACCGATTCCGCGGCGGGGCTCTTGTAGCCGGGATCCAGATACTCGTCGAACGACGAACCGAAATCGATCTGGTCGAAGAGGTCCGTGGTGGCCGCCGGCGTTTCCTTCGGGTCCCCCGCCGTCGCTTCGGTCTCCGGCGGCGCGGCGACGGCCTCTTCGGCTTCGGCGAATACGGCGCCGTTAATGGCCACGTCCGCAGGCGAGCCATCGAGCGGCGTCGATTCGCTCATCACCAGCGTTTCCAGAAGTTCCTTGTCGGCCGGGTTGGTCTCGCGCTCCTGCTCCTGCTCCAGCAGCGGCAGCAATTCTTCCGGCGTGATCTCTTCCCCGGGCTCCTCGGTGGCTTCTTCGAGCACCGGGTTCTTGACGATCTCCTGGGTGATCATCTCCTTCAGTTCCAGCCGGTTAAGCTGGAGGACGGTCACCATTTGCACCAGGCCCGGCGTCAGAATTTGCTTCTGGGCGACCCTAAGCTGCAATCTTGGCGACAAGACGCTCATAGGCACTATGATACCAGTGGCGCGGCGTGGCGCCACAATGGAAACATGGAGCGGCATCCGGACTACCGGTGATGGAGGCCATCGAAATCGGGGACAGTCTCGCGCCCCTCGACGCCGCGCTCGAAGCGCTGCCCAACACTCCCGCCGTCTTTGCCCTGTGGCCCCGCGAAGGCGATCCCTATCTCTCCAAGACCGCGCTGCTGCGCCGCCGCCTGCTGCGCCTGTTGCAAGAGCGCGAGAAGCCATCGCGCTGGCTCAACCTGCGGCATACGGTGCGGCGCATCGAGTACTGGCTGACCGGCTCGGCGTTCGAATCGAGCGTAGTCCTCTATGAGCAGGCGCGGCGTTACTTCCCCCAAACCTACCTGGACTTGGTCAAGCTGCGCATGCCGCCTTACGTGAGAATCGTGCTCGCCAATGAGTTCCCGCGCAGCCACATCACCACCCACCTGGCGCAGTCCGGGGATCTGTACTTCGGGCCCTTCCGGTCGCGTGCGTCCGCCGAGCGCTTCGAGTCGCAGTTTCTGGACCTGTTCCAGATGCGCCGCTGCCAGGAAGACCTGCGGCCCTCGCCCGATCATCCCGGCTGCATCTATGGCGAAATGGGTATGTGCCTCAGGCCCTGCCAGCAAGTGGTGGGCGCCGCGGAGTACGGCCACGAGGTAGCCCGCGTGACGGAATTCCTGCGCACCGGCGGACGCTCGCTCCTCGACGCCATCGCCCATTCGCGCGACCGCCTGAGCGAGGAGATGCAGTTCGAGGAGGCCGCGCGCCAGCACAAGCGCTACGAAAAGGTCCTGGACGCGCTGAAGTTGCGCGACGATCTGGCCTGCGGCGTGGACCATCTCAACGGCGTAGCCATTGCGCGCTCGGCCGCGCCGGCCTCCGTTGAAATGTGGTTCGTGCGGGATGGCGCCTGGCAGCGCCCGCGGCGCTTCGGATTCGAAGTACACGAAGGCAAGCCCATCTCGCTCGACCGCCAGTTGCGTGAAACCTTCGCCGCCGTCGAGCCGCGCAAACTCACCCATCGCGAACGGCGCGAGTACCTGGCTCTGCTGGCGCGCTGGTATTACTCCACCTGGCGCGATGGCGAATGGGTAAGCTTCGATAGCTACGCCGACATCCCCTACCGCAAGCTGGTCCACGCCGTATCGCGAGTGGCGCACCCGGAGGCGCGCCCGGCATTGGGGTGATCCGCCCTCGTAGCTACAATACGAGCCCCCGCAGAACCGACACGGTTTGGGTCAACCCCCGCGCTCTGAGCGCATCGAGATATTGCTCAACCGTTTTCGGGGGATTCTTCAGACTCTCGCGATGGTCCCGTGCCGCCTGCGCCACCAAGCCTGGCGCCAGTGCGAGCAGTTGCAGGGTAAATTTGTCCGGGGACTGAGCCTCGATGCCAAATTGTCTCAGAATCTTCGCCGGAAAATCCCGCAGGTTCGCAGTGACGATTACGTTGGCTCGCCCGCGAATCGCCGCCGCTAGCACGTGCCGATCGTCGGGATCGGGAAGTTGTAGGCCCTCAATCAGGTTTTCATAGCCGGTGACCAGTGCGCCCGTTGCGTGAAGATCCATCAGCCTACGAGTTCGCTCCAGCTTTTCGCGCGACAAATCGGGGCGGCGGCGCAACAGCGCGCAAATCCACTCTTCATGTACCGCGGCCGACCACTCTGCGCGAAAAAGGCCCGTCAGTGCGAGATGCATCAGCAGATTCCGGAGATCCGATGGGTACAAAACGCTTGCGTCGTAGAAAGCCGTCAACCCCGGCACGCCGCTTAGATTCCCAGTTCCTGGTCATAGACCGCCAAGTCGGCGAGCGCTGCGCGGCGGGCGGCATCGGCCTGCCGCTTATATTTCATCAGCGCCTCAAACCGTACACGGCGGTGACTGCCCACCCGGCGGTAGTCGATGTTTCCCTCATCCAGGAGATGAATCAACGAAGGGCGTGAAATGTTCAGCATGTCCGCCGCCTCCTGGGTCGTGAGTTCGGCGCGCACGGGAATCAGCGCTACCGCATTTCCGCGTCCCATTTCCTCAAGGATACGCACCAGCAGCCGCATCGCCGCCACAGGTACCTTGACAGTTTCCGGAGAGGGGCCGTCAACGATCCGCAGCCGCACCAGATCGTCGTCGCGCAGCCTCGACGCGAGCACGCGACAGGTCTCTTTGGCCATTGCCGCGTCGGCGTCCGATGGAAGTACGCGGGTCGTGGTGGGCCGGGTCATAGCTTCCACTTCCTCTCACACCAGCCTACCATGTAATCGAAGCAAGCGAAAGCATCCGCCTTATTCGAAACCATTCCTGTCTGCGCACTGATCCGCCGCCCCAAGCGGCGATAATGGAACTGATGCAGATCCCCGTAACAGTGGTCATTCTGGCGGCCGGACTCGGAACGCGCATGAAATCGCGGCAGGCCAAGGTGCTGCACCGCGCCGGCGGCAAGTCGCTCGTGGAAAACGTGGTGGACACCGCGCTGCAATTGGCGCCGGCCGAACGGATTTTCGTGGTCGTGGGCCATCAGGCCGAGGACGTGCGTAAAGCCGTCGCGACGCCTGGAATCGGCTTCATCGAACAGAAGGAGCAGAAGGGCACGGGCCACGCCGTCGCAATCGGACGCCCGGTGCTGGCCGGCCTGGATGGCTACCTGTTGGTGCTCTACGGCGATTCGCCGCTATTGCGCGCGGAAACGCTTCGCCGCCTGATCCATGCGGAGGCCGCGGGCGATGCCGCTTGCGTCCTGCTCACCGCCATCATGGAAGATCCCACCGGGTACGGCCGCGTGATTCACGACGCCAGTGGCGCGGTCGCCGCCGTCGTCGAGCAAAAGGCCGGCTCGCCCGAGCAGCTTGCCATCCGCGAAGCCAACATGGGCATCTACTGCTTCCGCGCCGATCTCTTCTGGAAGCACGCGGGCGAGCTGACGACGAACAATCCCGCCGGCGAATATTACCTCACCGATATGGCGGAGATTCTCGCTCGCGCGGGCCATCGCGTGGAGGCCATGCGGATCGACGACGCGCGCGAGGCTCTGGGCATCAATAATCGCATCGAGCTGGCGTATGCGGACCGCCTGCTGCGTCAGGCCAAGACGCGCGAACTGATGCTGGCCGGCGTCACCATCGAGAACCCCGATACGGTGACCATCGACGCCGGCGTCCGCGTCGGCATGGATACGGTCGTCGCGCCGTTTGCGCAAATCCTGGGCAAGACCACTATCGGCGAGAATTGCCGCATCGGCGCCTGCTCCATCGTTCAAGACTCCCAGATCGGCGATCAGGTGGAGATCGGTCCCTTCACCGTCGTGAGCCGGTCGGTGGTGGAGCGCGGCGCCTCGGTCGGGCCGTTTGCGAGGCTCCGGATGGAGAATCGCGTCCGCCAGGGCGCTCACGTCGGCAACTTCGTCGAGCTGAAGAAGACGGACCTGGGCGCCGGGGCAAAGGCCAGCCATCTGACGTACTTGGGCGATTCGCGCATTGGGGCGGAGGCCAACATCGGCGCGGGCACCATCACCTGCAACTACGATGGCTTCGAGAAGCATCCGACCACCATCGGCAAGGGGGCCTTCATCGGCAGCAACTCGACGATTGTCGCTCCGCGGAAGATCGGCGACGGCGCCTACACCGCCGCCGGCTCCGTAATTACCGAGGATGTTCCGCCGGATGCGCTGGCCGTCGGCCGGGCCCGGCAGGTGGTCAAAGAGGAGTGGGCAAGCAAGCGGAGGCAGCGGCGCGAGCCGCGGACGTAAAGCGCGGCCGTGCTAACCTGAAATCCCATGCCTACCGAAGTCGCGGCGGACGCCTCCCCGTGGACTCCCGATTCCTGGCGGCGGCGTACCGCGCTGCAGCAGCCCGATTATCCCGACCCCGCCGCGCTCCATCGCGCGCTGGCCGAACTGCGCCTGCTGCCGCCGCTGGTCACCAGTTGGGAAATCGTGGTGCTGCGCGAGCAACTGGCCGAGGCCGCGCTGGGTCGCGGATTCGTTCTTCAGGGCGGCGATTGCGCCGAACGCTTCGCGGATTGCTCCTCGCCGCGCATCACCAACATGGTGAAAGTCTTGCTCCAGATGAGCCTGGTGCTGGTGGTGGGCGCGCAGCGGCCAGTCGTCCGCATGGGCCGCTTCGCCGGGCAGTACGCCAAGCCGCGCTCGTCCGAGTTCGAGACGCGCGACGGAGTCCGCCTCCCCTCCTACCGCGGCGATCTGGTTAACGGCGCGGAGTTCTCGGAGGAGGCGCGCACACCCGATCCGCAGCGGCTCTTGCGCGGTTATGAGCGCGCGGCGCTTACCCTCAACTTCATACGGGCCCTGGTCAAGGGCGGCTTCGCCGATCTGCACCATCCCGAGTATTTCGACCTCGATTGGGTGCGCCATTCCCCCCTCGCCGACGAATATCACCGCACGGTCGAAACCATCGGCGATTCGCTGCGCTTCATGGAACACATCCTGGGCATCCGCGCCGGCGCCACCGACCGCATCGACTTCTTCACCGCGCACGAAGCCCTGCACCTGGGCTACGAGGAAGCCCAGACCCGAACCGTCCCGCGGCGGCCGGGCTGGTTCAATCTCGCGACGCATTTTCCCTGGGCCGGGCTGCGGACCAACCACCCCGAAGGCGCCCACATCGAGTACCTCCGCGGCATCGAAAACCCGGTGGGCGTGAAGGTTGGACCGGGCTTCACGCGCGAACACGTGGCGCGCTGGATGGACCTGCTCGACCCGCGGCGCGCTCCGGGACGATTGACCTTGATTCACCGCTTCGGCGCGAAATCCATCGGCGATGCCCTCCCTGGGCTGATTGAAGCCGTGCGCGCCGCGGGCGGGCAGCCGCTCTGGATTTGCGACGCCATGCACGGCAATACGCAAACCACCTCCGGCGGCCTCAAAACCCGCGCCTTCGAGGACGTGTACTCCGAAGTCGAGCAGGCCTTCGATATTCACCGCGCGATGGGTGGGAAACTGGGCGGCGTGCACCTGGAACTGACCGGCGAGAACGTGACCGAGTGCATCGGCGGCGCCCGCGGCCAGAACAGCCAGGACTTGGCGCGGGCTTACGAATCGGAAATCGATCCGCGCCTGAACTACGAACAGTCCCTCGAACTGGCCTTCCTGATCGCCCGGAAGATGAAGAACGAAGGACGGTAAGTGGGGCGGGCCTCCTGGCCTGCCTTCTTGCGTTCCGAAGGAGGGGCCAATCAAAGAAGGCAGGCGGGCCCAAGTGGGCGCCCCGGCCCGCCCCACTACAGCGGCGTGATCGGCTTGTTATCCGACCCCAGGTGAAACGTCCAGCTCCGCCTCGATCCCGGCGGCGGCGTCACCAGACGCGGCTGGATGAGGATCACGACCTCGTCCAGATTCTTGCTCTTATCGTGGGTGCTGGTAAGCGGGCCAAGAAACGGAATCCGCGACAAGCCCGCGATGCCGGAGATGGTACGCGCTTCCTGAGTGTTCAACAGGCCTGCAATCATGGCCCATTCTCCGAATTTCAACTCCGTCTGCGATTTGATCTGGCGATTCGAAATCACCGGAAGGCCGTTCAGGGACGTTCCCGCCAGCAACTGGAACGCCGCCTCGATATCGAGCGAGACTTCCTCCGTGCCGTGTACCATCGGGGTCACCTTCAGCGTCAGGCCGAGATCCTGGAACGTAAACGCCGGCGGAATTGTGTAGGTCGAGCTGTTTCCCGGCGTGGATCCCGCCCCCGAATAGCTGGCGCTGAGAACCGGGTACCGGTCCCCGAAGTGCAGCGAAGCGGGCTGTCCGTTGACCGAACGCATCACGGAATCGAGCAGCACGTTGCCCGTGCCCAACGACATGGTCGCCACCGAAGAGGCGTCCATGATGCCGAGACCCAGCAGCGTCTTGCCGCCGCCGAAGCTCAGGATGCCGTTGATGGTCGCGGGTATGGACGGCACGTTATTGAACCAATTCGCCAGGACCAGCACCGGAAACTGCGTCGGAAGGGTCAGACCCCAGGTCACGTCGCTGTTGCTGCTCACATCGATCAAGCGCACTTCGAAGGTAATCTGCGCGCGGGGCTGCATGAAGTTCTCGAACATGTCGCGCGCCGGAAGCACTTTGGAGATTCTGTCCCGCATGATCACCGTATTATTCATGGTGTCCTGGGCGACGTGCTCGATGTTCATGGCCTGCTGCACGGCTCGGATGATCTCGGTGAATTCCTGCTGACTGGTGGCTTCCGGCAAATGCACTTCCACCGCCGCCTCGGGCTCGCGTTCGATGCGTTTCTGCACCGTATCCTTGACCACCATGAAACGCACGTCCGATAACGGAACCACGAAAGACCCCGTCGTCGCTTCCAGATCGTGCAGCGCGTCGCGGTAGTCCACGCCGGTNNGCATTCGAGGCCGAAGGCGCGCGATACCGCCTCGAACAACTGCTGGGCATTGCCACTCAGGTCGAAATCCCGCAGTCCCGGTTGGGCTTTCAACTCCGTAGGGGGCAGCGGTTGCCGGAGGGCGGCAAGGTCCTCGGGCGTCGGTGGACCGAACTGCGGCGGCGTTTCGGGGGCGACGCTCGCGGCCGTAGCCGGACCGGCCTGCGGCAATAGCATCTCCTCCAATTCGGCGCGCGTCCGGACGCCCTGACTGCTCATCCAGTAATCGCGGTTGCCGGGTTCCATGGCGGCCGCCTCGGAATACAGGATGTACGCCTCCGCCATGTGGCCGGCGCTCTCCGCCTTGCGCCCCTTGGCGAACAGTTGCGCGGCCGAAGGCTCCGCCGCCGCCAGAACCCCGGCGGTCAGCAGACAAAGAACGATTGCGCGAACCCCCACACTCGATTGACGCGCGCCCAGCGCCATGCGTGCAAGCGATTTGTTGTGAGAACCTTATGCTAGTGTGGTGTCTGGCTATGCCAGGAGGAATGCTAGGCGCCTTGTCCCGGCTGATGGCGAACCCGCAAGCCTGGATCGAGCCCTCGGCTGTTTTCGCGGCCACGGTTCTCGTCGCCTGGCTGGCAAGGCGCCTTCTCCTGCACGCGCTGGACGCGTGGGCGACGCGCGCCCAAAGCCGTCCGGGAATGATCCTGGTTGAGGCCCTGCGCGTTCCCACCCTGATTTTTATCGCCATTCTAGGGGTGCATTTCGCCATCCAGGCCTCCACCTTGCCGAAGTCCGTGACCACCCTGGGGCCAAAGATTCTGGAGGCGCTGTGGATTATCTTCTTCACGGTCATGTGCATGCGAATCGCGCGGGATCTCGCCAGGCACTACGGCGCCAAGATTCCGGGCGCGCTCAGGGTGACCAGCCTGACCCAAAACCTGGCGCAGGCCGTCGTCGCGATTCTGGGCATTCTGGAACTGCTCAAAGACCTCTTCGGCGTGGGAGTTGCCCCGATCCTGACGGCTTTAGGAGTGGGCGGCCTGGCGGTCGCCCTGGCCCTCCAGGACACTCTTTCCAACCTTTTCGCTGGTTTCTACGTGGCCGTAGCCGGGCAAGTGCGGCTCGGGGATTACATCAAACTGAACACCGGCGAAGAGGGCTATGTCGCCGATATCACCTGGCGCAGCACCATCATCCGGTCTCTCAACAACAACCTCATTATCGTACCCAACACCAAGCTGGCCCAAGCCATTGTCACCAATTACAACCTGCCGGAAAAGCCCATGTCGGCGTCCCTGAGGGTGGACGTGAGCTACGATTCCGACCCGGACCAGGTCGAGCGCCTGCTGCGCGAAGTGGCCGATCGGGCATCCCATGAGATTGCCGGAATGCTGGCGGAGCCGGCGCCTTCGGCGGCGTTCGACCCCGGCTTCGGCGAATCCGCGCTGGCCTTCACCCTCAGCTTTCAGGTGGCCGAGTTCGCCAGCCAGTTCGCCGTACGCAACGAATTGCGGAAGCGCATCTTCCGTCGTTTCCGGGAAGAGGGCATCGCCATCCCGTTCCCTACCCGAACCGTGCGCCTCGAAGCGCCGGCGAAACCCGAGTCGTCCGATCGGCCCAAGATCTGAAACCGCCGAGGCGCAAAGACGCCGAGTCTTAAAGGGAAATCCGTCTCTGCGTCTCGGCGGTAATGTTACTATTTTGGGTACTCGCTGGCGCAGGAGCGATAAGATATGGACCTTCCTCTGGTAGCCGTGATGATGGGCAGCAAGTCGGACTGGGACGTGATGCGCCAGGCCGCCGCCACCCTGACAGCCTTCGGAGTTCCCCACGAGTGCCGCGTGCTCTCCGCCCACCGCACGCCCGCCGAAACGGCTGAATACGTCAGCCAGGCGGAGTCCCGTGGAATCGAAGTGATCGTGGCGGCCGCCGGCGGGGCCGCGCACCTGGCCGGCGTGTGCGCCGCGCATACCTTGTTGCCAGTCCTCGGCGTTCCCATGGAGAGCGCCTCGCTCAAGGGACTGGATTCGCTGCTGTCCACCGTCCAGATGCCCGCCGGGATTCCAGTGGGAACTCTGGCCATTGGAGCGCCGGGAGCGCGCAACGCGGCTCTGCTGGCCATCGCCATCCTGGCCAATAGCCGCCCGGAGTTGCGCGAAAAGCTCCGGCGCTTCCGCGCCGACCAAAAAGAGAAGATCCTCGCCGACAGCTCCCTTCAGGAGTGATTGTGGGGCCAGCCTTTTCAGGCTGCCGCCGGCCTTTTGGCCGGCGTTCCTCGATTTGTCCCCGTGCTATCATGAAATGGACTTACCTTACTGGGAGGAGTGAAAACCGATGGGTCCCTTAGGCGTGCCGGAGATGATGGTCATCTTCGTCCTGGCGCTGGTGCTCTTCGGACCGAAGAAGTTGCCGGAAATCGGCCGAACGCTGGGTAAGGCCTATACCGAATTCCGCAAAGCTTCCGCCGAACTGAAAAGCACCTTTACGGCCGAAATGGAAAACCTGGAGCGGGAAACCAAAGCGATTACGCAAAGTACCGCCGAAATTCAAAACGACACCTACAATTACGACTATTCCTCGTATCAGTCCCAATATGAGGCGTCGAACGAACCTCCACTGGAAATCACCGCTGCCGACCCATCCACCGAAAGCGCATCCGCACCTCAGGGCGCCGAATTACCGTTAGCCGAACTGCCGTCCGGCGAATTACCCACGAGCGAGGCGCCGGAGGGCGCCGTAGCCCGCGGCGCCGAACCCGAGACGCCGGAAGCCCTGGCGCCAAGCCAGGAATCCGCGCACGCTCTGGACCACGAGACGGTTTCCCCCTCGGCTGAGCAAAAAGTCTAACGCATGAGTTTACCGGATGATCCCAAGGGGGCCGGCCGGGCCTCCTACGTGGCGTCTGTCTCCACGCCATCGTCGCTGCTCGCAAAGCTCCGCGCCCACCTTGGGGGCGGGAATCTCCTGCCGCCTCCACCCCCCGGCGGCACGGGCGAGGACGACGAAGAGGAAGGCATGCTCCGGATGTCCTTCCTCGATCATTTGCAGGAACTGCGCACCCGCATCATCAGAATGCTTGTCGGGCTGCTGGTTGCCTTCCTCGTTTGCCTGACCTTCTCCAGCTCGGTTTGGACTTACGTTGAGCAGCCGGCAGTCGCCGCTTTGACCACTCTGGGAGTCAAACCGCCGGTGCTGCACACGCTTACTCCGATGGAGGGCTTCAACATCATCTGGTTCTGGATGCCGGTGTTGTGCTCCATCTTCGTCGCTTCGCCTTGGATTCTCTACCAGGTCTGGGCCTTCATCGCGCCCGGCCTGTACAAGCGCGAGCGGCGCTATGCGGTCCCGTTTATCCTCAGCTCGGCCGGCCTGTTTCTTCTCGGCGGCGCCTTCGCCTACTTCATCGTGTTCCGTTACGCCCTGACTTTTCTCTTGGGTATCGGAATGGGCAACGGCGTCGAGCCGGTGGTCTCCGTCACCAGCTATTTCGAGTTGTTCGTCAACGTGATGCTGGGAGTCGCATTAGTATTTGAAATGCCCATACTAATCTTCTTCCTCACCCTCCTGAGGCTCGCCAGCCCCAGCTTCCTGCTGAGGCACAGCCGCTACGCCATCCTGGCCATCTTTATTATCGCGGCCATCGTCACGCCCACCCCGGACGTCTTCAACCTCATGTTGTTCGCCGTCCCCATGTGCGCGCTGTTCTACATCGGCATATTTGCCAGCTATCTCCTTGTGCTGCAACGCGAAGGGCGGACATTGCCGTGGCGCACCATCTGGCTGGTAGTCCTCCTCGTACTATTGCTGCTAGCCTTGGCGCTCTACCTGGCTACCACCCGGTTTGGGTATGTTCTAGTACCGCATTGGCCGTTTATAACCCACTAATTTCATTTTCGAGTGGGATTTGAGTGGAATAAGGCCTTGTAAAGAGGTACTATCGTGTTTGATAAGGTAAGAATCATCAGAATTGGGGATTGCATCCGATGGATCTCTACAAGGCCATACAAGAGCTATACGGCGAGAAAGAAAGACTAGAGCGCGTAATTGCCTCCTTGGAGGAATTGCAACGGACGGCCGGCGTTACTCCGGAACCGTCTCCTGGCTTAAAGCGCCGCGGCCGGAAGTCGATGCCCCCGATGGAGCGCGAACAGGTCTCGGAGCGAATGAAATCGTACTGGGCGGCCCGCCGGAAGGCCCGCCAGAAGCGCGCGGCCGAGGGGCAGGGATAATCCCGCCGCTCACTCGTAGCGAAGCGCTTCGCTGGGGTTCAACCGCGCCGCGCGATTGGCGGGCAGCAGCCCGAATACCAGGCCCACCAGGCAGGAAACGCTCAGCGCCACCACGATGGAAATCGGGGAAATGGGAATATCGATCCCCTCCAGGAAGTACCGCGCGCTCAGCGGGATCGAAATCCCCAGCAGAATTCCGATCAGCCCGCCCGACAGGCTGAGCATCATGGCTTCCAGGACGAACTGGCGCAGCACGTCGCGCCGCGATGCCCCGATCGCCATCCTCAGTCCGATCTCCCGCGTCCGCTCGGTCACGGTTACCAGCATGATGTTCATGATCCCGATGCCCGAGATAATCAGCGCGATGGCCGAAATCAACAGCAGGACCACGGTTAGGACCAGCGACACCTGCTTGGCCGTCTCCAGAATGGCCGTCAGATTCTCCACCAAATAACGGGCTCGCGGGTTATGGCGGCTTTCGAGAATCTGGCGCACGCCCAGGGTCACAGCCGGCACGTCGTCCGGGCTCCGCGCCTGCACGTACATCGGGTCGATCCGTTCCACCGGGGTGAAGTACCGGATCACGGTTACGGGAATCAGCACCGCCTCTTCGGATAGTTCCGACAGCCCGAAGCTGGCGACCCGCTCTTTGAAGACCCCGACCACGGTGAATTGGAGGCCGTGAACCTTCAGAGACTGCCCGACCGCGGCCTGCGGGTCGCCATAGAGACGCAACGCCAGTTTTTCGGTCAGCAAGGCCACTTTGCCGCGCAGCAGCACGTCGCCCTGAACCAGGGAGCGGCCCGCCACCACCGCCAGGTTACGCACGGGAGCGTATTCCTCGTCGGAGCCGATCACCCGCACGTTCTCTTCCCGGCCGCCGATGCGCATCAGGTCGAACTGGGTGATCACACCGGTGGCGGCCACAATGCGCGGCCCGAGTTGTTCGCGGACCGCGTCGATATCGGCCAGCTTCACGAAGTCCGCGTCGACCTCCGCGCCCTGTGGGCCTGCGTTTTGGCAGTACGCGTAGACGATGTTGGAGCCGATGCCGCGAATCTGCTGCAGGATGTAATCGCGGCTCGTGATGGCGATGGTGACTACCAGAATCACCGAGGCATTCCCGATTACCATGCCCAGGGCGGTCAGCATCGAGCGCAGCTTGTTGGCGCTCAGGGCGTTGACGCTGAACCGAAAGGCCTCTGCTATGTTCATGATGGCGTCAAGCCGGGTCCAAGTCCGATTGTACCTTGCCGCATGGCGGCTGGTCGGAGAGACGAAGCGGTCGTCGCCTTACGGCAGGGCTTTCTGCAGCGCCGCGTTGACCACCGGGACCATCAGCTTGTAGCCGTCCGCGGTGGGATGCAGGCCGTCGGCCGAGATGCCGTCCTTCAGCCATCCCCTGTCGTCTACCATGGCCGAGAAATAGTCGGCGTACACCGCGCCCACTTTGGCCGCATAGTCCTTCATCCAGGCGTTGAGCTTCAGGATGTCCGAGGGCGGGTGCTGCACCGTCATCCGGGACCGCATGCCTCTGCCGCCGCCCTGCGCCCCGGCCGCGTTTTGCTGAGCGAGAAACGGATAATCGCTGACGGGCATGACGGAGCACAGCACCACCTTGATGCCGTTGCGCTGGGCGATGTCGGTCATAGCCATGAAGTTGTCCTCGATCATCTCCGCCGTCTCCTCGCCGGTGTTGCGCGCGATGTCGTTGGTGCCCGCCAGAATCACCACCGCCGCCGGTCTCAGATCTACCACGTCGGGGTACATGCGAACCACCATTTGCGGCGTAGTCTGCCCGCTGATGCCGCGGTTCACGTAGGGATTGTCCGGGAAGTAGTCGGCCAGCCGCCATCCGTCCGTGATGGAATCGCCCATGAAGACGACGCGTTTCGGGTCGGCCGGCTGGTTCTTCAACTCCACGTTGGCGGCGTGGTAGCGGCCAATCTGGTCCCAGTCCTGAAGCTGGTCCGCGAGGGCCTTGGCCGAGTTCGGCAGACAGCAATTGGACCTCGGGGGGTTGTATTCGTCCACCAACTGGCACTGCGCAACCGTGGCTGTCAGCAGGCCGGCAAACACAAGCGGGAGCAAGTTTCGGCGCATTTCTCCTCCTGAATGGCCTAGTATAATGCACCTACGAGGCCGAAATACCGAAGACGACGGTAGGCCAGCCGGCGATACGCTCCTCAACCGGGTTTGCGTCTACGATTACGACCGGATCACGGGAGCGATCGGCGGCGAGCGTTCCTTCTTCGAAGGATTTCCGGACGGTTGCGCGATGGATGGCGAAGGCTATCTGTGGAATTGCCGCTACGGCGGCGGTTGCATCGTCCGGGTGGCGCCGGATGGCGAAATCGACCGCGTGATCGAGATGCCGACGGCCAACATCACCAGTTGCACCTTCGGCGGCCCAAACTACCGGACGCTCTACGCCACCAGCGCCTCGGCCGATGCGCGCCCGGGAGACCGGCTGGCCGGTGGCGTCTTCGCGATTCAGACCGCGGTCGCGGGGCAGGCGGAGAATAGGTTTAGGATGGAGTGAGGGGGGCTGCTTGTAATGGCTCAGTTTACGGAGGCGATCTACACGAACGGCGTTCTCAAACCCAAGGAGAAATTGGCGCTGCGTGAGGCCCAGCGTGTGCGGCTGATCGTGGACGCACTCGATGATGAAGCCATTCACGGAGACAGATCCGCGGCCCTGCTGCGGCTCCTGGCGGGGATCGAGGGGATGAGGTTCTTCTCCGGTGACCGTTTGCCCTCTCGGGACGAACTTCATGATCGCCCTTGATACCAACATTCTCATTTACGCCTGCGACAAAGCCGATCTCAAGCGACAACAAGTGGCACTCGATCTCATTTCAAATGCGCACGATGGCGTACTGCTGTGGCAGGTGGCGTGTGAATTCGTGGCGGCGTCCAGGAAGCTGAGATCCCAGGGCTTTACGATGGCCGACGCGTGGGAGCGCTTGGCGGATTATCTGGCCTTATTTCCACTCATCCTGCCGGCAGCCGGAACGTTGGAACGGGCTCGCATTCTCCAGGCGGAGGACGGATGGTCTTTTTGGGACGCGATGATTGTGGCCGCTTGCCTGGAATGCGGTGTTACGCGGCTATATTCGGAGGATCTGCCAGGCCGCGATGTTCGCTGGCCGCTTGAGATTGTGAACCCCTTCGTTCAGCCACGCTAATTCCGCTACTACGCCTCCAAGAACATCTCCCCGCACACCGCGTCCCAATCCGCTTGCGGATAGACGGCGGCGATGTCTTGGACGGGGACGCCGCCATCGGCCAACGTCGGGGCGGCGCCTTCGGCGGACAGGGCCAGTTGCAGGCGCTCCATTTCGCGCATCACCCAGGGACGGATTTCGTGGCCGCCGAGCAGATTGCGGAAGTCCATGCGGTCGGGGCGGATTCTCAGATACCACGGGGCGTCGGGACCGCCGGTCGCGACGATTTCGCCATCCACAGGGGATAGGATGCGCACATCGGCATTGCGCTTGTGCGCGTGCCACGCGGTTCCGTTCACGGAGACGCGGCCGCCGGGCTGCGGCAGGTCTACACGGTCCGGCTCGCCGAGCAGACGGCGGCCGAGGTCGTCGAGACCCACCGTCACCGTGCCATCCGGCTCGCTGTGCACCCAGGTGTGGCCGCGATGATAGACGCGGTCGAGCGGGAAAGCCATTCCGAAGATATCTTCTTCCGGCTCGGAGATGCGGTCTGGCGCGGCACTCGCAACCAGCTTCGCGTGCGTCTCGCACTGCCGGCAGTCGAAGGCGTTGGGGCATTCGCGATAGCCGAACTCGCCGGTGAGCACGTGGCGGCATTGACGGTCGCGCGCGGGCAGGTCGTGGAAATCCTCAGCCCAGCGGATTCGCTCCGCCTGCCGGGTGCGCAGGGCCCGGCGCGAACGCAACGCGGCGTTGACCAGCGTGGACGCCACAATCACCACGACGGTGTAGAACGCGCCCATGAAAATCATGGTTCCGGCGGTCCAATGAAATCCGTAGTTCCAAGGCAGCATCGTTAGTATCTCCCTACCAGCGCGGGCTCTTCCTCCACCTGCGCCACTTCGAGCTTGAGTTCGCGCTCATCCGGGAATAACTGGAAGTAGCGGAACGAGAATGAGTACACCAGCACGCCGTATGCCAGGACCGCGAGGAACGTCCCGACTTCCTGCCAGCTCGGCGTGTAGGTCATGAACTTGTCGAAAGAAAGAGTCGGCACCGCCAGCGTTTGCACGGTCTGCACGAAGCGGTTCAGCGCCACGCCGCAGCAGGCCATGGCAGCGGCCGAAACCAGCCAGCCGGTGCGTGCGCGCAGCTTGGGCGTCAGCAGGATCAGCGCCGGGACCATCCCGAGCAGCGCGATTTCCGTGAACAGAATCCACGTGCCGAACGGATGCCAGGCGTAATACTGCGCGGCCGGGAAGCCGTTGCCCGGCGAAGTGCGGTTGATCCACACGAGCGTGTCGATGGTCTTCAGCAGCACGTAGACCGCCAGCAGCAGGCCGGAGATGCGTCCAAGCATCTGCATCGCCTCCGGCCTTACCAGTCGCTTTTTCGAAATCTTCTCCACCAGCCAAGTGGTCAGCAGAACAAAGCTGGGACCCACCGCCGCCGCGGAAAGGATAAAGAGGAAGAACGTGGACGGCCAGATGGCCAGGCCCTCGCGAAAGGCGAAGGGCCGCCCGCGCAGCACGCCATAGAGACCGCCGAGCGATCCCTGGTGAAAGAACGAAAGGAACGTTCCCACACCCGCCAGCACGTAGATCAGCTTGTGCAGTTCATGTTCGAAGACCAGAAACTCGGGCACGTCGCGCAGCTTGCGATTCTTGAGCACGATGGGCAGGTACTCGATCATCAGGACCGTGAGGTAACACGTGATGCAGAAGGTGACCTCGGTGAGCATCGAGTGAACGTTGGGGTACCAGAAGGTGAACCAGAAGCGCAGCGGCTGGCCCACGTCCACGGCCAGGGCGCACATCGCGCCGCTATAGCAGACCACGCCGATCACCACGGCGCTATTGATGACCGCGCGCAACTCTTTCATTTTCAGTATATAGAGCAGGAAGCCGGTAAAGAAGGCCCCGGCGCCGAGCGCAATCACCGTCAGGTCGAGGAAGATCCACAGACCGAAGGCAAACCGATTATCCATGTTGGTCTGATTGAGGCCCTTGACCAGGCACAGGCCGGCGCTATAGAGGCCGAAAATCAGCATGGCGACCCACGGCAGGATCCATAACAGGAATTTCCCGCCGGAGCAGCGTTTCACGCCGCGCGTGATGAACTCCCTATCCACGGGCGTTCTCCTTTCCGTTGGGCGGCTTGGGCGCGGCGGCCACCTGGCGCACCCAGTCCCGCTTGGAGTGGTAGTAAATCTTGGGTTCCGTGCCGAGCTTCTCCAGCAGGCGGAAGCTATGCGCGTCCTTGGCGGCCACGGCGGGTTCGCTCGCGGCGTCCTTCAGATCGCCGAAGCGTATGGCGCCGGTGGGGCAGGATTCCACACAAGCGGGCACGTATGCGCCGGCTTCGATTTCCGACTTGCCTGCGGCTGCCGCGCGTTCCTTGGCGGCATGCCAGCGGCCGTGGCAGAAGTTGCATTTTTCCACTACGCCGCGCATGCGGGGGGCAACGTCTGGATTGAGGGTCTTCTCCATGCCGGCGGGCCATTGCGGGTCCCACCAGTTGAAGAACCGCGCGTGATACGGGCAAGCCGCCATGCAGTAGCGGCAGCCCAGGCAGCGCTCGGGCATCTGGCCCACGATTCCGGTGGCCGGGTCCACTTCCACCGCCTGCTGCGGGCAGACGTGCACGCAGGGCGTGTCTTCGCCGCATTGCTGGCAGAGCACGGGCACGAAGACGGACCGGCGGGCAGGGCCCTCTTCGCCGTTATCCACTTTGAAGACGCGAATCCATGTGATGCCTTTGCGCGCCGTAGCGCCTTCGTGCGCCGGCGGAACGTTGTTTTCCACGGCGCAGGCCACCATGCAGGCGCCGCAGCCTGTGCAGCGATCGAGGTCGATGCTCATGCCGTAACGGGCGATCTTGTTAGGTTTGTTTGCGGCGATCATGCTGCCACCACCTTGGCGCGGGTGAACGCGCCGCATATATCGAGGATCTCAGGTCCAGCCGCTACCTCCAGCATGCCGGGTGGAACGGACTCATCCGGAATCACGCCGATGGCGCAACGTCCGTACTGCGTTTCGAGCACCGCGCGAGAGGCGCCTGTGATGCCCGAGGCGCGCGCGGTATCGGGATGCAGCGCGGCCGTGTTGGGGGCCATGCGGAGGTCGGAGTCCTGGTAGAGCTTCGACATGAGCGGGGAGGAGAGGGTGGCGGGGGTGGGGGTGGTGAAGGCGACTAGCAGCGGGAAAGTATCTGACGCGGAGACGCGGAGACGCGGAGCTTCCGAGGGGAGTTCGCCAGGAATCTCCTCCGCGTCTCCGCGTCTCCGCGTCAAAGGTTCTTCCGCTCCGCCAAGCCACGTCGCCCCTTCATTCAGGGATTTCCAAAAGGCGTCGGGCTTGATGTCTTTCAATGGCGTAGACTTGCCATCGGCGTAGGTGAACAGCGTTCCGCGGCCGGACTTGTGGATGGCATCGGCTCTCTCCTGGAGAGCATTTCCGGCATCGATGCCGGCCGCCTTGGCGATGAACGCGGATGGGTCCGCCATTCCGGCCGGCGGCGCAACGAGCGAGACCGAAATGCGGAACGTGGCGGCGGGCGAATCGATGGCCGGCGGAATGTCGCTCGTCAGTTCGGGGTACACCGCCGTGGGCAGAGTGAACTGCGCGTGCCGTCCATAGCCTTCAAGAGTCCAGGCGAACGCGACCACCACGGGGTTGTCGCGAACCAGCTTCTTTTCAATGGCGCCCCAGGGGATGTGGCTGCCGGGGACCGATTCATCGATGAAGAGCACGCGGATGGAGTTGTCCGGAACCGACGCCACAACCCGCTCCGGCGCGGCCTTTTTCCACGCATCGGGAACCGGGACTTCCGGGCGCGCTACCAGGGTTTGACCCCAGGCGCCCAGGGCGTGGTTGAGCGCCAGCGCCTCGGGCAAATCGTCCGCCGAGAGGACCAGCGCCGGTCCGTTGGCGGTCAGCTCATTCGCCAGATCCAGAATCTGTTTTTCCGTCAGGCCGGTAGCTTGGGCCGCGGACGGCGCGGTTTTCGGGTCTTTCAGCGCGAGCGCGAGCGCGGCCTCCGAGCCGGGCCGTATGGGCAGCCACTCGTCGGCCAGCGCCGCGGTGCGCGATTCCCACGGCTCGGCCTGGATCAGGCGGAAATTGGCGCGCGCCGCATGCACGTTGCCGGGCGTTCCCCAACCATCGAGCAGTGGGGCGCCGAGGCTCAGCACGGTGCGGGCCTTCGCCAGATTCACCGCTGCGCCGCCCAGGGGAGGCGGCGGCGCCAGGTAAACGCCATTCGCGACCGCGGCCATGGCGCGGCGGTAAGTCCATGAGGCCGCGCGCCCGGGAGCGAGGTCGAGCACCGCGACGCTTTCCCCGGCTCCGCACTTCGCCATCGCGCCGCGGACCGCTGCGGCGGCTTCTTCCGGAGTGCCTTGCTTCAGACGTTGGGGATGGTAGGGAAGCTGGTGCCCCGTCAATCCAAAGGCGCACAGCGCGCCCTGGCTCAGCGGATTACCGGCTACTCCGGCGAGTGAAACCGGCTGGCCGGCGACGCACCGCGCGCGCACCGCGCACCCGGCCGGGCAGAGCGCGCAATTCGTGTATCGGGCCGTGATTTCGCCGCGAGCGGGCCGCGGAATCCCCGGCCAGTTTTCGGACCAGATGGCCGCATCCGTGACGAGCCGCCACGGCGCCGGCGTCAACATGGCGCCGGCTGCCCCGCCGCCCATGAAAAGAAGAATGTCTCTGCGGGTTCTTTGCATAGTCGAACCTACTTATGGCAATCCAGACAACTGTGCGAGAGGCCTTGCTTGCGGTGGCAATCCACGCAGTCGTCCATCTTCATGCCTGGAACGGCCCCCGCCGCCTTGCTCTGAAACAGCGTGCGGCCCCAGATGTCGCGCGAGTAGCCGCTGATGCGGTCCACCTGGTAAGGGCGGAGCTTGTCCGACGCGCCCTGATCGCCATGGCACTGTTCGCACTTCAGTTGGCCGAGCTTGACGTGGGTGATGTGCGAGAAAAACACGTTCTCCGGCTGTTGCGCGTAGGAGGCCCAATCCGGCTCGCGATTGGGCGTGACGTAGGCATCGATGAAGTTCTTTTCCGCGGCCGTCGTGCCCATGGGCGCGGCATGGCAGGCCGCGCAGGTACTGAGCGAGGGGATGCCCGCGAAGGTTCCATCCTCGCGAAACGCGTGGCAATCCTCGCACTTGGTTCCCGCCTTTTCGGCGTGTACCTTATGGCTGAAGTCTACCGGCTGAGGCCGGCTCTTATAAATTGCATGCGGGAAGCCGACCCAGCCCGCGCCCAGGGCGGCCAGCGCCCCCGCAAGAAACGGCATGTATCCGGGAATCCTCAAGGGTTATCTCTTCTCACTCGCATAAGGCGAGAAAAACTCATGGAACAGCGCCAGCGCGCGTTCGCGGTCCAGATGACGCGCCACTCCGGCGGCGAACAGTCCGCCATCGGCAGCCAGAGGGCCGACTTGGCTGCTCACCTGCTGCTGCACGAATTCGTTCATCCTGCTCTCTTCCCGGTCCATCCACTCGCGCGCTTCGGCCCCTTCGAGCAAGTCCTGGCGCGTTTCCGGCAGCGGCGCGCCTTCAAACAGCCAACCCGCCGTGTAAGGCTCCGCCACCAGCCGCGAAGGGTCGGCGCGCAGGTAGAGGTTGCATCCTGTGAGCAGAATTTCGTTCGGAAACACCACTTCCAGGTCGCACCCGGCCGCGCTCAGGACGGCGGTGGGACGGCGGCGACCCTTGGTCCAGACGTAGCTGATGCGGTCGATCTTGCCCAGCGTGCGGCTCAGGAATGCGTCGATGCCGGCGTGGCAAATGCCGTCTTCGGTCATGTCGAGCCACATGTGGTTGGCGGAGTAGCGAAGCCCTTCCGGCATCGGGATGGCGTCGATTTCGGCGGCTGGCCCGCTGCCGGCCGTCTCCGGGTGCGACAACGCCAGGTACAGCTCGCAGTAACGGTGGCTGTCGTTGCCGCACCGCGAGAGCAGCGATTCGCTGTAGGGAACGAACTTGGCTACCGGCGCTGCCCCGCAATACTGCATCAACGACTCACGCAGGTAGGGGCAGGCCAAGGATTCCTCCTCCGCCGCCTGGGCCTGGAACAGCTTACAGCTCAGGTGGCTGGCCGAGTCGCACTTTTCGTCGGTGCGGCCCGAATCCACCATGGGGATCAGCTTGCGGACGGCCGCCGACTGGCAATACTTGACGTGAACTTCCCTGAGAAAAGGGCAGGCCATAACGCTACCGCTCTTCTTTCTCTTCCTTCTTCTCGCGCTCTTCGCCGCCATCGGCCATCGTAAGACCGAGTCCGGGGACGTTGAAGGCGTGCCCGTCATAGGAAGATACGAGGTCGGCGACCTCGCGATCGAGGCGGGACAGCGCCGCGGATTTCTTGCGCTTGGCGGCCAGTTCCTGTACGACGCCAAACGCAACCGCGAGGCACGCGACGAGGACCAGGACGCCTAAAGCGATGTTCATGATATTCAACCAGTACGTAGACGGATCGCTCATTGAGAGATTCTCCTTCGCGAAGGGCAATGCACGGGGAGTGCCATGCACAAGGGAAAAGAGTTAACGTGCGAAGAGCAAGATTCGTGTGGGATATCAAGACACTAAAATCTGAAAATCGGACGTTGTGCTGGGGCGGACCCCCTGGTCCGGCGTGTTTTTTGTGAGCATTCCGCATTTCCCGGGGACTATTTTGGTATGACGCTCTATCGGCGGCGGCTCCCGCACATCTACGCCACGGTGCGACCCTGAAAGAGGCAAAAAGGCCGCCGATCCACGCAGATGAACGCGGATAAATTCCTTGTCTTCAATCGGCGTTTATCGGCGTTCATCGGCGGCTGAACAGTTTTCGGCGTTTTTCAGCATCCTGTTAGGCCTTTCTCAGCCAGGCGCGCCTTGTCAGCGAGGCATAAATCGCAAATGCAACCGTCGTAATGGTAGGTATTGTCTCCGTCAGGCGAGCCCCAGGGGTTGCGGGAGGGTTCGGGGGTGGTTCGGGCGGCGGCGGGAGGGGTTTCGGGAGCGGGATCGGAGGGGGTAAGTGGTTCGGGTTCCGCGGGTTGGGGTGGGTTTGGGTTCGTTTGGTCTACAAGGGGTTCGGAGGGGGGTTCCGAG
>PLGA01000145.1 GCA_003139735.1 Bryobacterales bacterium
AATCGTTAAGTTAGCGCCTATGGGCCTCCTGGCCTGCCTTCTTCCGACCTGTTGAGTTCTCATGATCTTGCCCTGCGAGCCGTCCACCAAGATGCGCTCCCCGTCTTCGAGGGCGCTGAGGATTCCAGGCACATTGGCCACGGCCGGGATGCCGTACTCCCGCGCCACGATCGACCCGTGACTCAGGTAGCCGCCCGTTTCCATCACGATGGCGGAAGCGCGCAGGAACAGCGGCGTCCAACCGGGGTCCGTCGAGGGCGCGCACAGAACGTCTCCCTGCTGAAAATGCGCGGCATCCTCCGGATGGCGCACCAGCCGTGCGAGGCCCTCCGCGGCGCCGGGCGAAACCGCGATGCCGCTCCACACGCCGTCCACGGCCGCCGATTTTGAGGCATCCGGCTGCCGCGCCTCCATGACGCCGCCCGCCGCGCTTTCGACGATCACGTCCGGACAATCCTCAGCCAGCCACAATTCCTGGCGGCGCGTGCGGTCGCGCGTCAACTCGCGCGCGCCCGAGCCGTCCCACCAGCCGCGAAGCAGGCAGGTCACGTCCGCCTGGGACAACTCGAACATCTGCTCCGGCGCATCCAAATGCCGTGAAGCGGCCAGCCGCCGCCCGACTTCCAGCATTGCGAGCCGCGCCGGAAGCATCAGCGATACCATCGCCGACTTGCAGTCTTCCCGCACCGCCATTGCCTCCCGCAGCTTGCGCGCGAACCAAAGCAGGATGGGCGCGCGCCAGGGGAACCGGCGCCTCACTTCACCTTCCGCCTTGTGGCGCACCTCGGCTGCAACTTCCCTGGGATCGCGTGCGGGCGGGTTCGCGCGAATGGCCTCCACTTGCGCCAGGACCCACGAGGGATCCTCCACCCAGCGCGGATTGCGCGCGTCTGTTTCGTACACCGCGCGATGTCCGAAATCGCGCAAGAAGGCTTCTAGCGTGGACTTCCCCCGGGCGATTTCGTAGAGCCGGTAGCCGTGCTCGGCGCTGGCGACGGCGCCGCTTCCCGCCTGCAGGCGATCGACCAGGTCCGGATCCTTGAAGGCCGCGTCCAGCGCCTCTTTCCACGGAGCGTAGGCGGCGTTCGCGAGCCCTACCGTCGGGATAAACGTTTCCTGGAGCCTGCCGATTTGGCGCAACACCTCCCCGATTTCCGCGAGCGAGCAGCGCGTGAAATCCGTCGCGCTGAGGCGCCGCTGCTCCTCCATCTGTCTTCGGACCGCGGGTCTGGCCCTGCGCGCCACCCTCCAAACGAGCCGGAGGAGACGCAGTTCGGCCCCGCGCCGCCGGCGTCCCGCGGCTCCCCGATACGGTTCGGACGAGACGTCGATCTCCGGCTGATGGCCCCCGATCATGTTGACGAGCTGGCCCGGCAGGATTCCGAAAGCGTCGTAGAAGCCGAACTGCATCGCGGTGAGATCGAAGAAACCGCGGCCGTGAATCCGGCGGACCATCTCGATGCCGGGTGGAAGCGGGTACCCCACCGCCGTCAGAGTGGCGAACAGGACGTCCCCGACAATCTCATCGAGGTTGCTCCAGGAAAGCTCGCACCAGCCGGAGGGTTGGTTGTCCTTCAGATTGGCGGTAGACCAGTAGCGCGGCATCCTCGCGGTCTCAGGCCAGCCGGGGCGCGGCAGCCTCGTCACGGGGCGCGCCTGCAACAGCCAGAGATCCCGGCCGTCGTAAGCCCACTCGATATCCTGCGGGTCCTGGCCTTCCCCAAGCGCCCACTGCGCGCGCCTCGCCTGGTACGCGAGTTCCTCTTCGATGGCCGCGGGCAGCGGGGTGGGTTCGGATCTCTCCTCGCGGCGCAGGATGCCGGTGCGGCTGCGCCAGAAGCCGCGGTGGGGATTCACGCGGCCGCCCACCACCGCATCGCCGAGGCCTTCGGCGGCGTCGATCGTCACGACATCCCGGCGGCCGGTGGCGGGGTCGCAAGAGAAGGCCACGCCGGCGCAGCGCGCCTCCACCATCTCGCAGACCACTACCGCGCAGCGAACTTCTTCGTCGCGGAAGCCCATGCGGCGGCGATACGCAACCGCTTCGGGAGTCTCGAGAGAATCGAGGCAGCCCTGCGCCGCCCGCTCGATGGCGGCCAAGCCGCTCATGTTCAGGAAACTGCGATGAATGCCCGCGAAAGAGGCGCGCGCGCTGTCTTCCGCCGTGGCGCTGGAGCGAACGGCCACCTTGGCACGCGCGAGGCCGAGCCGTTCGATGCCTTCACGCATGCCGGCAAGCGGCGCCCCCGCCGGCAGTACCCCTCCGCGCGGCACGCGGAAGCCGTAGCGCGCCAGCCGCGCCAGGTTGTAGCCCTTGCCCCCACACACATTCGGACCCGCCGCGTACGCCTCCGGCCAACTCAAGAACGCATTCATCGCGCTTATGCTCTTGTCAGTTGTCAAACCTACTCCGCCAGGATGCTCCCGGTCGCCACCCCCTCCCGGCGTCAAGCTGCGTGCAATTCCTGCGGGATGCGCTGGCGGTAAACCTTGATTTTGCGCTCGTTCTTACGCGCGGCGGCAAGGTCGTAGGCAAGCTGCATTCGCAACCACGTTTCCGGAGTGCTGCCGAATGCTTTCGTCAGACGAATGGCCATTTCCGGGCTGATGCCGGACTTACCGTTAATGACGTTGCTGAGAGCCTGCCGCGTGACGCCAAGAACATTTGCGCCGGCGGTCACGGACAGGCCCAAAGGCTCAAGGCACGCTCGGCGAATGCTGCCTCCGGGGTGGGGCGGGTCTTTCATTGGCATGATTCGTTTCCTTCCATCCTCTTAGTGGTAGTCGATGAGTTCGACATCGAACGCGTCTGCGTCTTGCAAACGAAAAACAACTCGCCAGTTAGCCCGCACTGTGACAGACCAAAGCCCCTTCAAGTCGCCCTTAAGCGGATGCAGTCGATAACCGGGCAGGTTCATAGCCTGCGGTGTGTCCGCCTTATCGAGGCGCGCGAGGATATCTGCGACCGTGTCCACCAGGTCCGGCCGTATTCCGCTGCGGTCGCCGCGTTCGTAAAACCGCTTCAATCCCCGATGCTTGAAGCTCCTAATCATCAGAATACAACGTAAAGCGTATCTTGTCAGTTGTCAACTGAACCTACTCCGCCAGAATCGCGTCCAGCGTCCGCGGCCCGTGTACGCCCTGGATGCGGGTCATTTCGATATCGGCGGTCGCTGAGGGGCCCGCAATAGTCGTCAGCAAACCTGCGCCGGCCTCGTGCATCAGCCGCAACGCTTCCGGCACGGTCTCCACCACCTGTTCCGCGAAAACGATGCAGAGATGATAGTCGGGGACCAGCGTCAAGGCGCGGCGTCCCTCGGCGGCGGAGTGCCGCAACACGATGCTCCCCGTTGCCGCGATGGCCGCCGCGCATCCGGTGAGAGCGCCTTCGGCCTGGTCCAGCGCATCTACGCCGGCCGATTCCGCGCCCACGAACTCAATCGATTCCGGCAGCCATTCCCGCGGCGCTCCGTCGGGGATCAGCAGGCGGGACTTCCCCCGGGCCGCCGCCGCGCGCGCAATGGCCGCTGGCAGATCCGCGCGGTTTGTGCGGTATACCCCGGCGCCGTAGCCGTGAAGCCGTTCCTCCAGCAGGTCGAGAAGCGCCGCGCGGTCCAAGTCTCCCGATTGCCGGTAGCTCCGCGGGATGGCGGCATAGTCCGCCCCTCTGTCGGCTGGCCGCCCGTCCACCGCGCGGCGAATCTTCTCCAGGATTTCCGGTTTCGCGTCGCTCATGCGTCCTTCCCCCCGGTGCGCGCCGACCACCAGTCGCGGAACGATTCCTTCGGGATCGCCGCCAGGTCGCGGAACGCGGTCCACCCCCCCAACATGCCCGGCAGATTACGTAGTTGCCCCTCGTGCTCGAAAGGCCACTGG
>PLGA01000614.1 GCA_003139735.1 Bryobacterales bacterium
GGAGCCCCCGGCAGCACGCACTTCAGCAGCGGAGACGCAATCGAGACGATCTCCAAGCCTCGTCCGCGCACCATGGCAATGGCGCGTTCCAGCTCTTCGTCCGTCAAATCGACGATGTTCTTGCCGAACACCATCCGCAGCTCCGCGCCCTCCAGTCCCGCCTCGGACATGGCGGACAAAGCGGTTTCCAGATTGGGGGAAAACTCGTCGGTGATCGCGGCTGTTCGGAAGCGCATGAGATCTCCATTATAGGAGGGCGCGCACCGGTGCGAGAATATGTGTTCTATGCCTGCCGTCGCCAGCTCCGTCCGCATCATCCCGCAATCGGGTATCCGCCAGTTGGCGGAGATCGCCATGTCCATGGATGGCGTGCTGCGCCTCTACTTCGGCGAATCCAACCTGCCCACGCCCGATTACATCAAGCAGGCCGCCATACGCGCCATGGAGGAAGGCTACACGTTCTACACCGAGAATGCTGGCCTTCCCTCCTTGCGCAGCGCCATCGCGGCGCACTACCGCAGACTCCAGGCGGTGGAACTCGACCCCGCCCGCGAGATCGTGGTCACGGCCTCCGGAGTCCAAGCGCTCAATCTGGGGATCCGTTGCGCGCTCGATCCGGGCGACGAAGCGGTAGTGCTGACGCCTGCCTGGCCTAACGGGTCGTGCAGCGTGATGATGGCCAATGCCGTCGTGCGCGACGTTCCGCACCTGCTGTCGGGCGGTCGCTACCGTGTGGATTTTCCGGCGCTCGAGGCCGCCGTGACGCCGCGTACGCGTTTGCTGGTCTACACCTCGCCTTCGAACCCGCTCGGCTGGGTGGCCACCGCCGAGGAACAGCGCGGCCTGCTCCGTTTCGCACGCCGCCACGGTCTATGGCTGCTGGCGGATGAGGTTTACGACCGCCTGTACTACTCCGGCGCAAGCCTGGGCGAACCCGTGCCCTCCATCCTGCGGCTCGCCACGCGCGACGATGCAGTCATCGTGGTCCAATCGTTTTCCAAGGCTTACTGCATGACGGGCTGGCGCCTGGGCTGGCTGGTGGCCCGCGCCGACCTTGCGGCCAACGCCACGCGGTTGAACGAATTCATCGTTTCCCACGCCCCCAGCTTCGCGCAGAAGGCCGGGGAAACCGCCCTTGCCGAGGGCGAGCCGGAGTTGTTGCGCATGCTCGACCGTCTCAAGCGCAACCGCGATCTGTGCCTGGAAGCGCTGCACGGAATCGGCGGCCTCACCGTACCCGCCCCGGACGGGGCCTTCTACGTGTTCCCGCGCATCGACGGCCTGCGCGATTCCTTCACCTTCTGCCGCCGCCTGCTCGAAGAGACGCGCGTGGGCCTGGCGCCCGGCTCCGCATTCGGCGAGGGCGGAGAAGGCTCGGTCCGCATCTGTTACGCCGCCGAACAGTCCATTCTGGAGCCCGCCCTGGAACGCTTCGCAAAATTCCTGCGCTAGTGGGGCGGGCCGGGGTACCCACGGCACTTGTGGGTCCGCCTGCCTTCTTGCTGAATTGCCGGTCACCACAAACCTAAAAATATTTTCAGCCCCTCCAATCAATAACTTACATCCGCCACTTCCCCCTGTTTACTCCGCCCGCACGCCGCCCGCCCGCTAACCTGGAATCGCATATGGCATCTGTCGCACAACTAACCGCAAATCGCGCCAACGCGCAACGGTCCACCGGTCCTCGCTCCGAGGAGGGTAAGGCCGCTTCCCGCTTCAACGCCCTGACATACGGCCTCGAAGCTCGATCCCGGGTGATCCCCGGCGAAAATCCCGCCGAACTCGAATCTCTGGCTGCTGCCTATTACCGCCAGTTCAATCCCGTCGGTCCCCTCGAAGACTTCCTGGTCGAAACCATCGTCGCGGCCGATTGGAATCGCCGCCGTTACACCCGCGTCGAGGCCCAACTCTACCGCATGCTCATGACGCTATCCGACCCGCCCTCCGACGCCGCCGCCGCATTCGGCGGGGATGTCACCGGAGCGAAAATCCTGCAATCCGCCTTCCGCCAGTCGGCTTCCGCCGAGCGCAGTTACTTCCGCGCCCTCACCGAGCTGCGCCGCGCCCAGAAAGAACGCCTCGCCGAAGAAACGGAAGTGGAAGCCGCCCCCGCCGTCACCCCCGCGCCGCCCCGTCCCCAAGCCGTGGCCGCGTCCGCCCCTCCAATTGGCTTCGTTCTCCCCAATCCGCCGCAAGCGGAGGATCGCGCCGCCGGCCAGCCTCATTCCGAGCCGCGAACGTCAGAGAGCGGTTGCAGTTCCCGTGGGTGACGCCGATTCCGAGCCGCATTCCGAGCCGCGCCCCGTCAGAGAGCGGTTGCAGCGCCCCTGGCTGACGCCATCCCCCTCAGCAGCCGCTCGTATTCGCCGGTCACCGCGTCCCACGAATACCGTTCGCGCACGCGGGCCATGGCTTTCTCGCGCAGGGCCGCGCGTTCTTCTTCACCCATCGCCAGCGCCTGCTCCATTTTCGCCGTCAGCTCGTCCGGTTCGAATGGGATTCCCACGCCGCCGGCGACCTCTTCGTTCTCCGGCGTGTTGCGGTAGAGCACCAGCGCGCCGCGGCCCATGGCTTCGATGAGCGCCGGATGCGTGCCGCCCACCTCCGTGGCGTGGATGTAAGCGAAGCAGTGCGATCCCAACTGGCGGTAGCCCTCGCCGTAGATCGCGCCGGGGATGACGATGCGCTCGTCCCGCGTCTCGCGCACGCGGCGGATATAGTCGCGCGCGTAGGGAGCGTCGCCGACCAGCGCCAGTTTCATCGGCGTACGCGTCTTCTCGAACGCCTCCCGCACCTCCAGCGCGCGGTTCTCTGGCTCCATGCGGCTCACGTAGAGAAAATAGCGGCCCGGCTCCAGGCCCAGCCCGGCCAGTGCGCCGCTGCCTTCGGTCTTGCCGGTCTCCGCGCCGTAGGGAATGAAGACGCTCTCTTTGCCATAGCGCTCGCGATAGTAGTCCTGGATGGTGCGCGCGTCCGTCACCACCACCGTGGGGCAGAAGGTCGCCATCCACTCGGAAGCCAGGTACCACGCCTTGGCAAGCCGGTTCCACTTCTTGCGCTGGCGCTCGATGCCGTCCACGTTGAGCGCCACGGGCATGCCGAAAATGCGCGGAAGAACGGTGAAGATGGCGTTGGCGCCGTTGCAATAGAGCGCCGCGTCCACCCGGTGCGCCAGCAAGTGCAGGGTCGAAACCAGCGCGTGCGCCAGGGTCTCGAAATACTTGTGGGGAATGGCGGGAAGGTACGTCAGCCGTACGCCCCGGTAGAGCGCCGGCGTATGCCGCGCGCGGCAATACACCGTTACGCTGTGGCCGCGCGCCGCCAGACGCGTCGAAAGCTCTTCCGCGAAAGTCTCGAATCCGCCGTAGTTGGCCGGTATGCCTCGCGTGCCGGCAATGGCGATACGCATCGGCCGCGCGCCGCCCTACGTCCTGGCGATTTCGGAGCGCGAGAGCTCACGGACCATCTTCTTGGGCGCGCGCTTGGTCACCGGCGCGTATTGAAACCAGCTTGCAATGTATTGGCTGTCCACGCGCGTCCGGGCTTGTATCAGGCGGCGCTTCGCCAGCACCTTCTTCAAGTTCTTCGCCAGCAGCCAGAAAGCCTTCAGGGACGTGTGTTCCCACAGCAGGCAGCACATCACCACCACGCAATCGCGCGCGGTGATGGAAAGCCAGTTGCGCCCGTAGAGATCCCCCGAAATGTTCTTGATGCGCATCAGGAANNTTCTTCACCGAGTGCATGTTGATCTCGGGAGGCAGCGCGCGCCTGTTGCCGGGCAGCACTTTGCGCACGTGATAGCCGCGCGCGTAGGGCACGTAGAGGCATCGCCAGCCCATCAACTGCGCGCGCCAGGCCACATCCGCGTCCTCGCGGTACACGAAGAAGTCCGTATCGAAAAACTCGCCGCCGAGCGAGACGTCCTCGATCATGGCGCGGCGGTACAGGGCGGCCGCCGCCGTGGCGCCGAATACGTATTCGTATTGCAGGTAATGGCCGTTGTCCACTTCCTGGCTGCCCCGGTCCAGGTGCCGCAGCATGGGGTTGAAGTAGATGCCGGTGGAATCCACCACCGGACGCGCGGGAATTTCGAAGTGCGCCGACATGGTCAGCAGTTTCCCGCAGACCGACCCGATCGAGGAATCGAACTGCCCCGCGTCCACCAGCGCCTGAATGAAATTGGGTAGCAAGAGGACGTCGGGGTTCAGCGTCAGCACCCAGTCTCCGTTTGAGAGCTTGATGGCCTGGTTCTGCGCCGCCGCGAAGCCCAGGTTTTCGTCGTTGTAGTAGATGTGGCAGCGGTCCTCGAACTGTTCGAGAATATCCACCGTGCCATCGGCGGAGCCATTGTCCACTACGATGATTTCCTTGAGCGGATACCGCTGGGCCAGCACCGACTCGAGGCAGCGCTTGATGAAGCGGCCGCTGTTGAATGTAACTATCGTGACCGAGACGAAGTCGTTTTGAGCCATGAACACGAACCTAAGAACCAGGATCTCCGGAACATACGCACGGAACCTAATCGTTTGGACCCGGCAAAACCACTTCATCCCCCCAGCCAAAAACTAAACACCGGCTGGCGAGCCGTGCAACCTTCCAATAAGCCGCTAACGGCCTGACGCTCCACTCGATGGCGCATCCGGCAAACACTCTTGGAAGGGCGCCTGACAGCACCGCCAGACATACCGCCCGGAATGCAAGGGGCCGGAAATGCTTGGCAGCGTACCTGATTAAATTAGAGTACCAGTAAACCGGCCGCAACTCCACTGCAATCTTCGAGATGGAATGCGCTCCCGTGTGTAAAGCCACAGCCGCCGGCTCATAATACAGGATATACCCCCTGTCCATCGCTCTGCGGCAATAGTCCACGTCCTCAAACCAGAGCGGGCGAAAACCTTCGTCGAAGCCGCCCAATTGCTCCCACACGTCCCGGCGGATCATCAAGAAGGCTCCGGCTGGCTGTTCCACCGGGATACGCTTCGTATAATCGAGGCCCAATGCCCGGTACCGCCGGTTCACGGGATTATCAGGCCAAATCCGATTGAGCAATAACGCTTCCATAATCAGGGCGGCGGGAGTGGGCAGCGCACGCACCATGAAACCGACTTGCAACTGGCCGTTCGGGCCGATCAGCCGTCCCCCCGCTCCCGCGGCGCCGGGAAGGTCGCACGCCTCGCGCAGCCGTTCCAGCCCTCCCTGGAGAACGGCGTCCGGATTCAAGAGCAGCAGGTACGAAGATTTCAATACGGTTACGCCCTGATTCACGGCCGCCGCGAACCCCACGTTCACCGTGTTCGCGATCAGTCGAACGCCGCGCCGCGTCACCTCCGCCGCGGTCCCGTCGCGCGAGCCGTTATCCACCACCACCACGTCGGCCCCGGCGCCCCGGACGGCGTCTAAACAGGGCCCGATTTCGGCTTCCGAAAAGTATGTGACGATGACAATGCCGGTTTCCGCCATGTGTCACTTTGCCTCACCGTGGGTCAGAAGAAAGTACAAACGCCAGTAGAAATCGAAACCGGCGGCCGATTGCATCTCGTAAATCGTACGTTCGTTCGCCCGCAGCAGATCGTCCAGGCGCGCGGCGTCCTCCCGCCGCGCGAGTCCCGCGCGCGCTTGCGGAAAGCCCCGCAGNNACGGGCCACCAATAGCGCGGCGGAAGAGGGGAGGGATAGTGGCGCGCCACCAGCCAGACCTGATTGCGCGCAATCCGGCGCACGGTTTCCGGGTGCCACGCCCCCAGCGCCGCGCTTCCCCGATGCCACGCCACGGCGGACGGTTCGTAGACCCCCGCGAAGCCTTCGAGCGCGCACCGCAGGCCGAAATCCACATCCTCCAGGTAGGATTCGAAGCTTTCCTCCAGCAGGCCGATCCGCCGGAACAACTCCGCTCGAAACAGAGCGGCGGTCCACGGCGCCGACCAGATCGGCCGTGGGCTGGAGAACGCGGGGCCGTCGGGGCACCCATGGCCGGCGCGCCACGCCGCCGCGCCGCGGCACATCGCGTCGAATGCGCCATCTATGCGGCCGCTGGACCCGGCGGCCAGAATCTTCCCCGTGGCGAACCACGCGTCCCGCGCCGCCGCGGACGCCAGCAGGGTCGCGAAGTAATCCGGGGCCAGCTCGACATCGCTGTTGAGCACGGAAATCCACTCTCCCTGGCTCTCCCGAATTCCGCGGTTCACGGCCGGAGCGAATCCGGTGTTGCGGCCCATCGAAATCACGCGGGCTCCGCGGCTGCGGGCCAACTCCGGCGCGCCGTCGGTCGAGCCGTTGTCCACGGCCAGCACCTCGGCGGCGGGTTGCGTTTGCGCCTCAAGCGTCGTGAACAGCCGTTCCAACCACTCGCGGCCGTTCCAAACCGGCACAATTGCCGTCATGGTCATGTGGGGCGGACCCCTTCAAACTTTTCTCCGGCGCCCGGCGTCATTATTCCTATGAAGCGGCTATTTCTCCTGCTGTCCTGCTCCGGCGCGCTGTTGCTCGGGGCCAATTTGCCGGCGGTGCGCTCCGTGTATGTGATGCCCATGTCGCAAGGGATGGACCAGTTCCTGGCGAACCGCCTGGCCGGCCAACACGTCTTCCAGGTTGTCTCCGACCCCAAACTGGCGGACGCGGTTCTCACGGACCGGATCGGCCCGGCATTGAACACTTCGCTTGAAGAGATCGCTGCCACCGCCAAGCCGGCCGCCGCCGAGGATAAAGACGCCAAGGACGCCAAGAAGGAACCGGCCGCCATGAACAAGCTGGACAACCCGTCGCTCGCGTCCACCTTCGGACGCGGCAAGGGTACCTTCTTCCTGGTGGCCGCCAAGTCTCGCGAAGTGTTGTGGTCCACGTTCGAAGTCCCCAAGAACTCCACCGCCGGCGAGTTGGATCGCACAGCCTCCGACATTGTAAGCCGGCT
>PLGA01000356.1 GCA_003139735.1 Bryobacterales bacterium
ATGTTGCGCAAGCGCCTCGTGCGCCGCTCCACCGCGAGATCCTAGCAGGCTGCTGAAAAAGGCGCATGGACCGGCCGATTTTGGGCATTTGCCCAAAAATCGGGGGCGAGGTCAATGTAGAATCAGCGAGTTACAGATTCGGTTTTGGGCATTTGCCCAAATCGCCTCGGCTCAGGCTCCTTATTTCTCGATGAGACGTCTAGAGCCGATCTTCCGGGGCAGGCTCGACTGCCGGAACCTTGTCGAGCGCGGCGAGGAAACGTTCGCGGCTGGCGCGCCCGGCCATTTGCTCCACGCGGGTCCAGCCAGACAGTTGCTCAGCCAGCGCCGCTGCAACGATCCGTTCCACGGAAACCTGCTGCCGCGCCGCCAGCTCGGCCACCTGCCGGTACACGGCGTCCGAAACTGTCACGTTAAGGGTCATGGCGCCTCACCCATTATCGCAAGGAATTCTCGCGGCGTAATCACTCGAATGCCAAAGCGCTCGGCGCCCGCGAAGTCCTTGGCGTTGAAGGTAAGCAGGTAATCGGCCCGGCTCTCCACGGCCAGTTCCAGGACGAAGTCGTCCTTCGGGTCCGGTAGTAGTGGTCGCCAGAGGAAAAAGATGGGACGTAGGTTCGCGTTGGCGCACAGGAAGTGCAGAATGCCATCGATGTCGCTACCACTCAAAGCTTCGCCGACACAGACGTGCTTGAGCGTCTGCTCATACTCGAGAACCAGCGGCACGGAAAGGTTCATCCTCCAGCGATCATCGCCCACCAGCCGCAGCAGACGGTGTGAGGCTCCGCGGTTGGAGAGCAGCGCAGCCACAAGCACGTTGGTGTCGATGACTACTTGGTACATGGCCCAGTACCAGCATACAGAGGAAACCATTGTTCCGGCCCCCAAGGGCCGGCACGGCCTCTTGGCCGAAAGCCGATGGCTTTCTTCTCCGTTTGACACCCCACTGGCGCAGATGATAAGTGTGGGATTCCCGCGAGGATAATGCATGCCCGACGAGCAAAAACCAGAGGGCTCCGAGGGGCCTCCTCCCGCTCAGGGAGAGGCCCCGAAACCACAGGCGAAGCCCGCCGCGCCCGCCGCCAAGCCCGCTCCTCCTAAGCCCGCCGCGCCCGCGCCCAAACCGCCGGCGGTTATGATGGCCATGCCGTGGGACAGCGATCTGGCGCGCGATCTCAAGGAGCGATTCCCCGGCCGTGTCCTGGCAACATCCACCTACCTGGGGCAGAATTTCATCGTCGCCACGCCCGAGGGCGCCATCCCCGTGCTGGAGTTTCTGAAGCTCGAAGCGGATTTCGATTACCTGGTGGATATTACCGCGGTGGATTGGCCCAAGCGCGCCGAGCGTTTCGACCTGGTCTACGTGGTTTACAGTTTCCCGCGCAACGAACGGGTGCGGATCAAGACCGCCATCGCCGACGGCTTCCACCCCCAGACCGCCGTCGACGTGCACCTGACGGCCAACTGGTTGGAACGCGAGGTGTTCGATATGTTCGGCATCGAGTTCGCCGGGCACCCGGACATGCGCCGCATCCTCATGCCCGAAGAGTGGGAGGGCTACCCGCTGAGAAAGGATTATTCTATTATTCAGCAGGACCAGCGCTGGGTTCGGGAGAACCTGGGCATCGAAAGCGGACAGTGACCCCAGTATGCCGGACGCCACGTTTTTAGATTCCACCGAGCTGGTGCTCAACATGGGACCGCAGCACCCGTCCACGCACGGGGTTCTGCGCGTCATCCTCAAACTGGACGGCGAGAAGGTCCTGGGGACCGACTGCGTGATCGGCTATTTGCACCGCGGCGTCGAGAAGATCGCGGAAAACCGCACGTACACGCAGTTCAACCCGTACGTGGACCGCATGGACTACGTGGCCGCCATTTCCAATGGGCTGGGCTACTGCCTGGCGGTGGAGAAGCTGCTGAACGTGGAAGCTCCGCCGCGCGCGCAGGCCGTCCGCGTGATCCTCACCGAGCTGAACCGCATTGCCAGCCACCTGATCTGGCTCGGTACGCACGCGCTCGACATCGGCGCGGTTACGCCGTTGTTCTACTGCTTCCGCGAACGGGAGGAAGCGCTCAAGATATTCGAAAACTACTGCGGCGCGCGGCTCACCACGCACGCTTTCCGCATCGGCGGGCTGCAATATGAGACCTACGAGGGCTTCGAGCGGGAAGTCAAGGCGTTCTGCAAGATGTTCGGACCCAAGGTGGACGAGTACGAGGAACTGCTCACCAACAACCGTATCTGGATGGGGCGTCTGAAGGGCGTTGGCGTTCTGTCCGCGGACGAGTGCAAGGAATATGGCGTGACCGGTCCGATGCTGCGCGCCGCGGGCGTGAAATGGGACTTGCGCAAGGCGCAGCCGTATTCGGGCTACGAAAAGTACGATTTTGAAATCCCCACACGGGAGAACGGCGACACCTACGACCGGTACGTGGTCCGCATGCAGGAAATGCGGCAGGCGGCGCGCATCGTCGAACAGGCCGTGGAGAACATCCCCGAGGGGCCCATTCTGGGAAAGGTGGGGAAGGTGATCAAGCCCCCGGTGGGCGAGGCTTACGTTTCCATCGAAGCGCCCAAGGGCGAGTTGGGATACTACGTCGTGAGCGACGGTTCCACGCAGCCATACCGGGTACGCGTGCGCCCGCCATCGTTCGTGAATCTGCAAGCGTTGGACCGTATGGTGCGCGGCGGCCTGATCGCGGACGTGGTGGCGGTGATTGGAACGCTGGATATTGTGTTGGGAGAAGTGGATCGGTAGGGGTCGGAAAGGGTCGGGCGGCGCCCGGTCCTTTCGGGGTTGTTATGGTCAAGCTGCTGAAGAAAATTTTTCTCTGGGACCTGATTGCGGGGCTGAAGGTTACGTTCCGGAACCAGAATCCGAAGTATATCTGCACGGAGCAGTATCCGGCGGAGCGTCCCAAGGTGGCGGAGCGCTATCGCGGGGCGCCGCGGCTCAACATCAATCCCGATAACGGCGAGACGCTGTGCATCTCCTGCAACCTGTGCGCCCTGGCCTGCCCGGAAGATCTGATCGTGGTGACCAGTGAGCGCAACGAACAAACCAAACGCAAAGACCTGACCACCTTCACATACGACTTGTCGCGCTGCATGTTCTGCGGGCTGTGCGAAGACGCCTGCCCGGTGGACGCCCTGGAGCTGACCCAGGATTTCGAGCTGGCCACCTACACCCGCGAGGGGCAGATCTGGGATCGCCAGATGCTCGAAGAGGGGCCCAGGCCCACTCGGTATAAATGCTGATGGATACGATTCTGTTCTACGCCTTCGCCGCCCTGGTACTGGGCGGCGGCATCCTCACCATCACCTGCCGCAACGCCGTCCACAGCGCCATCTCGCTGATCTGTTCGCTGCTGGGCGTGGCCGGATTGTACCTGCTGCTACAGGCGGAATTCCTGTTCGCGGTGCAGATCATTTTGTATGTGGGCGGCATCATGCTGCTGTTCCTGTTTGTGATCATGCTGGTGAATCTGGANNATCATGCTGGTGAACCTGGACCGGGAAGCCAAGGAGCGCCAGTTCAGTAAGCGGTGGATGGTGGCGCTCGCGGCGGTGGCGGTGGTGGGCGCGGAGATCGCCTACTTTCTCTACCGCGGCCGAGACGCGTTCCACATCGCGGAGGCTGGCGGCGCAGTTCCTGTGGCCGCCGCGCTCGGCAACACCGAAATGCTGGCCGACTCCCTGTTTTCCGA
>PLGA01000368.1:0-12965 GCA_003139735.1 Bryobacterales bacterium
AACGGCTGCCGTCCGCCCAAGAAGCGCAGAGTGTGAGAAAGCTGTCGGCGATCGGCGGTCGGCTTTCAGCTGGCTGAGAGCTGACCGTTGATCGCTATTAACAAGCGGGAAGAAAGCCTGCCACTGGCTGTAAACCGCACCTGAAGTAGACGAGAGTTTTTAGCTGAAAGCTGACCGCTGAAAGCTGAAAGCTCCCTAGGTAAGGAGACGAACTTTGGCACGATACATCGGNNTGCCACAGCGAAAAGTGCGCCATTGAAAAGCGCAACTTCGTTCCGGGGCAGCATGGCAAGGATCGCAGGGCGAAGATCGTGGGCTATGGCCTGCAGCTTCGCGAGAAACAGAAAGTGCGCCGCGTCTATGGCGTGCTGGAAGCGCAGTTTCGCGGCGCCTACGACAAGGCCGCCAAGACCAAGGGCATCACCGGCGACAACCTGATGTCCTCCCTGGAACGGCGCCTGGATAGCGTGATTTACCGCATGGGGTTCGGCACCAGCCGCGCGCAGTCGCGCCAGATCGTGGGCCACGGGCACATCGATGTCAACGGCCGCAAGTGCAACATCCCTTCCGCGCAGGTGAAACAGGGCGATGTGATCTCGGTGCGGGAATCGAGCAAGAATAATCCGACCATCCTTGCGGCGCGCGACGCCACGGCACATGCCCCGGCGCCCAATTGGATCGACGTGGACCGGGAAGGCTTGAAGGGGCGCGTGACGAGCCTGCCGCAGCGCAGCGACCTGGTTCAGATCCAACTGAACGAGCAGCTGATTGTGGAGTTGTACTCGAAGTAGAGAAGAGATTTAGAAGACGAAAGTCGGAAGACGGAGGTCGGAATCGCTCTGCGCCATTCCGGCTTCTGCCTCGCGACTTTCGGCTTCCCAGGAGGTTTCATTTATGTTCAAAGGCTTCCAGAAACCCAAACGGCTGGTTGCCAATACCGACACCCTCACGGAGCGGTACGGCATGTTCACGGCCCAACCTTTTCAGCGCGGCTTCGGCACCACCATCGGCAACAGCCTGCGCCGCGTGCTGCTGAGCTCAATTGAAGGCGCCGCCATCACCGCCGTTCACATCGAGGGCGTCGAGCACGAATTCAGCCCCATACCGGGCGTGGTCGAAGACGCCACCGACATCATCCTCAACCTCAAGCAGATCCCCTTCAAGATCATGGGGGAAGGCTCGAAGACCGTTCGCATCAACGTCGACCACCAGGGCGACGTCCGCAGCGGCCAGATCGAGACCGACGCCGATGTCGAAGTGCTCGACCGCGACCTGCACCTCGCCACCGTCAGCGAAGGCGGCAAGCTCAGCATCGAGATGCGCCTGAAGACCGGGCGCGGCTACGTCAGCGCCGACAAGAACTTCGACGAGGACCTGGCCCTCGGCTACATCCCCATCGATTCGGTGCATTCGCCCGTGCGCAAGGTCAACTTCTCGGTGGAAGCCGCGCGCCTCGGCCAGATGACCGATTACGACAAGCTTACCCTGGAAGTCTGGACCAATGGCGCCGTCTCGCCGCAGGACGCCATCGGCTACGCCGCCAAGCTGTTGAAGGACCACATGGCCATCTTCATCAACTTCGAGGAAGTCGCGGAGCAGACCGAGGAGATCTCCGAGCGCGGCCTCGACAAGCAGAACGAAATCCTGAACCGCTCCGTCGAAGAACTCGAGTTGAGCGTTCGCTCCTACAATTGCCTGAAGAACGCCAATATTCAGACCATCGCCGAGTTGGTGCAGAAGACCGAAGCCGAAATGCTGCGCACCAAGAATTTCGGCCGCAAGTCGCTCAACGAGATTAAGGAAATTCTGGCGAACATGGGCTTATCGCTCGGGATGCGCATTGACGCGCACGGTCGCCTGATCGCTCCGCCGCCGCAGACCGGCGGCGCGCCGGACCTCGGTCCCGAAGAGGAAGGATCGCAGGATCAGATTGGGGAATAGCCGATGAGACACAAGGTTGCCGGATTCAAACTCAAGCGGCCGAAGGCCAGCCGCAACGCGCTGTTGCGCAATCTGATCACGAGCGTGATTGAACAGGAGCGCATCGTGACCACGGTTACCAAGGCCAAGGCCGTTCGCCCGCTGGTGGAGAAAATGATCACGCTGGCCAAAGCGGACACGCTGCACACGCGCCGCCAGGCCGCCGCCGTCCTGCGCACGCCTGCTTCGGTAAAGAAGCTGTTCGACACCTTGGGCGCCCGCTTCGGACAGCGCAACGGCGGCTACACCCGCATCACGCGCCTGGGGCCGCGCAAGGGCGATGGCGCCGAGCAGGCCATGATCGAGTTGGTCGGCTCCGAGCTGGTCAAGAGAGCCGCGGAGCGCGCCAAACGCAAAGAGGAGCGCTTGAAAGCCCAGCGCGAAGGCCGCGAGCCGGAAGAAGAAGCGTAGGGGCCGGGCACGCCCGGCCCNNACTTTCGGTTGCGCGTCCTCCAGCGCCTGCGCCAGGCGCGCCAGGCTGGCCGGCGCGATTGCTTCGGCGTCAATGCCGCTCACTTCCGGCTCCTCGGGCGCCTTCCACTCAGGCTCGGACGCGGTCGCCTCGGACAGCACGGCGCGCCCGAAATACAGGCCCTTATGGTATTCACGCGCGGCTCCCTCCGGTTTCACCCCATGCGCCGCTTCCCCGAGTTCCAGCGCTTTCTTGTATCGGGAATACAGCGCCGCGGCCCCTACCGCGATCCATCCCGCGAAGAAGAGGACCTCGGTGGCAATTGAGCTGACGTTCATGTCAACCTTCTTATCGGCTGGCAGGAGGCTTTCCTTTAGGAAACCGCGCACGTTGCTTTTGCGCATTACCGGATGCCTTCTTCGCGCGTCTAATCCTTAGATGACGCGGCGCCGATTACACTGGTTGATAAGGGAATGAAGTCCTCGGTTCTTTTTTTGCTGTCCATGGCGCTGCTGGGTCAAACCACTTCTCCCGGCTATTTCGTTCCCGCCCGCCAGATACCCGGCATCGGCGTCGCGCGCAACGCTCTTTCCGACGAGGCCATCGCCGCGCGCACCAATCTGATGATCCAGTCCCAGACCTTCGGCATCATGCGCGACCCCATGGCCGTCGAAGGCGCACGCCGCGTGACCGGCACTTCCAAGCTGCAATCGCTGTTCCGCTCCGCCGCCCAGCGCAGTGGATTTCCGGAGTCTACCCTCGAAGCCATCGCCTACCTCGAAAGCTGGGGCGACGCCAAAGCCGAAAGTCCGGCCGGCCCCAAAGGCATTATGCAGGTCTCGGAATCCACGGCGCGCGAGATGGGGTTGAAAGTCACCCACGCCACGCGCTATCGCGTCACCCGCGAGCGGGTTCTGGTCCAGAGCAAGAGCAAGAAGCCCAAGTACAAGGTGGTCACCCACAAGGATCCTTACACCGTCACGTCGCGGGACGACCGCCTGAACCCCGGCCGCGCCATCCCCGCCGCCGCGGCCTATCTGGCAGGAATGCAGCAGAAGTTCGGCGCGCAGGACTGGGCCATCTTCGCCTATCACTGCGGCCAGGGCTGCGTCGGCCGCCTGCTCGATCTGACGCGGGCCGCCGTCGGCATCCCCCAGGATCAAGCTACCGTCGCGCGCGCGTTCTTTTCGGCCAGCCCGGTTTGGAATCGCGAGATCTACGAGACCATCGAGCGGGAGATGCAGCGCGATTATTCGCCCACCTACTGGTTCCGCGTCATGCGCGCCCAGCAGTTGCTCGCCCTCTACCGGCGCGATCCGCGAGAGTTCGCTTCGCTCGCCGAGCAATATAAGAGCGAGTTCGTTTCCGGGCGCGCCCCGCACCGCCTCACCGTCTGGCTGACGCATAGCGACCTCTTGTTCCATAGCGGCGGCGATATACGCTCGGATCTGGGCGGCAGGCTGCTGGTGAAGGCGCTCGACCAACCCGGGTATTTCGGTTATTCCCTGAACATTCCCGCGGATTCCGGCGCGGACCGGGAGGACCGCGCGAAAGGCACTCCGGCCGCCATCGGCGCGCTCACTTATATCGCGTTTGAAACCCGCCGCCTGTACGACGCGCTGGTTCCGGCGGGCGATCCGTTCCGGCCGCTCGACGTGATCTCCCTGGTCGAGCCGGAGGACTACGCGCGGCAGTTGAGCGAACGCGAAGCCCTGTCCCACGTCTCGGGGCAAGTCTTCGATATCGACGATTCGAAGCTCCCGCCCTCCGAGATGGAATGCCTGCGTTTCGTGCTGGACGACCTGGGTTGGGCCGGCTATCTGGGTTTTGTGGACGAGGGACCGAATACCCTTCACATCGGTTCCGCGCCCAGCGCACGCGACTTCTTCACCTCGGTTTTCGCCGAGGCTTTCGCCAACCGTCCGGCGGAATGAACTTACGGCCACACATCGATTGGTGGGCTTTTAGCACAACCACAGCAAAGTGGATCTTCTCTATCCCATATCGGTCAGGTGGGCGTTTCTGGTATAATCTGACCTTATGAAGCCTTCGTAACCGCCTACCGCGAGCCACGGCTCGCCGCCCAGTCTCACCGCCGCCGCGTAAGCGGCGCATTCAAACCTGCATTTCAAGGAGTGAAAAACGATGAAAAAGCTTGTGAGCCGTGGTGTAGTGTTCCTGGCGGGCGCCGTGGCGTTGCCGGTATGCATGCCGCAATTGCCCGCATACGGGTTCGTGTCCCAACATCGGGATCCCAGGCTGGACACATTGCGCAAGTTTTTCGCTGGAATCGGTTGCCCCGTTCTGCCGTACGCGCCTGAATTCCTGGAAGCGGCGGATAGCTTCTCTCTCGATTGGCGCCTGCTGCCGAGCATCTCCTTCGTCGAGTCCACCGGGGGCAAGGCGGCCCGAAACAATAACCTCTTCGGTTGGGATTCCGGCCGGGCGAAGTTCCTGTCGCCGGTCGCCGCCATTCAGGCCGTGGCCTACCGCTTGAGCCGCGGCGCGCGCTACCAGGACAAGACCCTGGACCAGAAGCTGGCCACGTACAATCCAATTCCCGGGTACGCGCGCAAGGTCAAATCCGTCATGCGGCGGATTGCCCCTTCCGAATGAATGCGATCGGACCTGGTCAATCGACAGGCCAGCCACGTTATCATGGGTGGGTGAGGCTAGGGAATCGCACGCCAGCGCCGGAGATCGTCTTTTCCTTTGGGGTTGAGTTGGCTGCCTTCCACGGCCGCCGCCCCTGATCCCATGGACCCCTCCAACAGGCGCCGTAAGCTGCCACAATGGCTCCCCCAGGCGCTCGGCTATGCCGCTTCGGCCGCCTGCGTCGCCTGGGTGCTCCGTGGATACTCCGTGAAGGATCAGCTTATTCCCACCATTCGGGAGCTCGATTGGCGTTGGGTGAGCCTGGCCCTGACGGCCGATCTCGCAATCTATTTCGCTCAGGCCTGGCGATGGAACACCCTGCTGGCGCCCCTCGCCCTGCTGCAGCCATGGCGCACGGTCCAAGCCATCTTCATCGGGCAGTTCGCCAATCAGGTGCTCCCGCTGCGCTCCGGCGAGCTGATCCGTTGCTACATGCTGGCGCACTGGAAGGGACTGCGCTTGTCGCTCAGCTTCGCGTCCGCCGCCCTGGAGCGCCTGATCGACGGCTTTTGGCTGCTGGTAGCGTTCCTGATCACGGCTGTCTTCGTGAGGTCCATGCCGCGCGATTTGACCATCGGGGTCCGCGTGCTCGGCGCCTTGCTGCTTTTCGGCGCCACCCTGCTGCTTTGGGTGGTGTTTCACAAACAGCACGCGCATGCGGTCATGCGCGAGAGCCGCTGGGCTTCGACGGCGCGCCACATCATTGAAGGCGTTCACCTGATGGGCAATCGCAGGACCATGGGGTGGACCAGCCTGCTCAGTCTGCTCTACCTCGCCCTCCAGGTGCTCACCGTGTGGGCGTTGATGAAGGCGGACGGTCTGGACTTGGGCTTCTGGTCGGCCGCCGGCGTGCTCTCGATCATTCGTCTGGCGCTGGTGATACCGAACGGTCCCGCCAACCTGGGCCTTCTCCAGGTGGCCTGTGTGCTGGCCCTGGGACTCTTCGATGTCGAGAAGAACGACGCTAAGAATTTTTCGAACATCCTGCTTGCCGCCGAGACCATCCCGCTCCTGGTGGCCGGCGCCGTCGCCGTGGCGCTCACGGGTCTGAACATCCACCAACTCCGCGACCACGCCCGGCGAGGCGCCCACGCGCATGCCCGCGGCCTCAAGCAAGCGTGAGCGGCGCAAACGCGTATCGGAAGCCGTTCTCCGCGATTCCCCGCAGTTCCTTTTCGCTAAAGCCGAACTGCCGCGCCGCAAGCCGGTACTCACCGGCCAGTGTGCAACCGAACATGGCGGGGTCGTCCGTGTTCAGCGTGATGGGTACGCCGGCGTCGTAAAGGCGCCGGACCGGGTGATCTTCCAGGCGCTTCACCACGCCCGTCATCAGGTTGCTGGTGATCGAGATCTCAAGCGGGATATCGTTTTCGCAAAGGTGACGCATCAACGCCGGGTCTTCGGCGGCGGCGATGCCGTGGCCAATCCGTTCGGCCCCCAGGCGCAGCGCCGCCCAGACCGATTCCGGCCCCATGCTTTCGCCGGCATGCGCGGTGAGGCGCAAGCCCGCGCGTTTGGCGAAGGCGAAGACCCCGGAAAACCACTCGGCCGGCCCCCGCTCTTCGCTGCCGCCGATGCCGAACGCCACCACCCCCTTGCCCACGCGATCCGCCGCCAGTTCCGCCACCTGCATGGCATGCTCCGCCCCGAATTGCCGCACCCCGTCCAGAATCCAGCGGACCTGGACGCGCGAACCCGCGGCGGCTTCCCGCACCGCGTCGAAAATCGGCCCAAACTCCTGCCCCTTCCACAAGACCACGCCCGCCGCCAGCATAATCTCCGCATACCGCACGTTTTGCTCCTCCAGGCGCCCGAGCAGGCGGCGGGTAACCAGCCCATAGTCATCGGGCGTCCGCAGCCGCTTTCCCACCGCGCCGAAGGCCTTCAGAAAGCCGTCGAAATCGCTGTACCTGTAAAGCGCGCGCAACTCCTCCAAAGGCGTGGCGGGGTCCAATTCGTGCAGCGTTTCGGCCTCCACCGCGCCTTCCAGATGCAAATGTAGCTCGGCTTTCGGCATTTCGAGCGGAAAATCGTCCATACTGATAGCCAGGATAGCTTGAACAAAGCGGATCGTTGACACTCTTACCATGACAGGCGAAGATATCGATGCCATAGTCGGCGGCTACCACGGCGACGCGTTTCGCGTTCTGGGCCCGCATAGCATCCGGAAAAAACAGTCGCAAGGCCGCTGGGAAGTGCGGGCGTTTCTGCCGCAAGCGGAATCGGCCGACGTGCTGATCGGCCAGCAGCCTTACCCCATGTCCAAACAGAATGAGCAGGGCTTCTTCTGCGCGGCGCTCCAGGGCAGCCCGCAACGGTACTCGATTCGGGCGCTGCTGTGGGACGGCCGGCGCGTCGAGGTGGAGGACCCCTACCGTTTCGGTCCGCTCATATCCGATTCGGACCTCTACCTGCACACCGAAGGCACGCTCCATCAGGCTTACCTGTCCTTGGGCGCGCATCTCGTGGAGGTGGATGGCGTCGCCGGCGTGCGCTTCGCGGTCTGGGCCCCCAACGCCGAATGCGCCACCGTAACCGGCGAGTTCAACGATTGGGATACCCGCCGCCACCCCATGCGCCGGCGCAATGGCGGCGTCTGGGAGCTTTTCATCCCCGGCCTGGCGGTGGGAACCATTTACAAGTACTACATCCGTTCGCGCCTGGCGGGATACCGCCAGCTCAAAGCCGACCCGTACGCGTTCTACTGCGAGACGCCGCCGAAATCCGCTTCCGTGGTCTGGGATATTGCCAAGTACCAGTGGGACGACGCCGCCTGGATGGAGACGCGAGCCAAGACCGACTGGCTGAAATCGCCGGTGGCCGTCTACGAAGTCCACCTGGAATCCTGGATGCGCGGTCCGCGCGGCGAGCCGCTTACCTACCGCGAGCTGGCGGTCAAGCTGGTGGACTACGTCAAGCTGATGGGTTACACCCACATCGAACTGCTGCCCATTATGGAACACCCGTTCTCCGGTTCGTGGGGATACCAGGTGATCGGCTACTTCGCTCCTACGTCGCGCTTCGGCACGCCCGACGATTTCAAGTACTTCGTGGATTGCTGCCACCAGGCTGGCATCGGCGTGATTGTAGATTGGGTGCCCGCGCATTTTCCCAAGGACGCCCACGGACTGGTGTTCTTCGACGGCACCGCGCTTTACGAACACGCCGACCCGCGCAAGGGCGAGTTTTTGGAGTGGGGCACGCTGGTCTTCAATTTCGGCCGCAACGAAGTGCGCACCTTCCTCACTTCCAACGGGCTTTTCTGGTTGAAGGAGTACCACATCGACGGTCTGAGGGTGGACGCGGTGGCTTCCATGCTGTATCTCGATTATTCCCGCAAGCCGGGCGAATGGATTCCCAACCAGTTCGGCGGGAACGAGAATCTGGAAGCCATCGATTTCCTGCGGCGCTTCAACGAGCTGGCCCACAAGGAGCCGGGCGCATTCACGGTGGCCGAGGAATCGACCGCGTTTCCGGGCGTCTCCAAGCCCGTCTACCTCAATGGCCTGGGCTTCACCATGAAGTGGAACATGGGCTGGATGCACGACATGCTGGATTACTTCGCTAACGATCCGGTCTACCGCAAGTTCCACCACAACAACATCACGTTCAGTCTGCTCTACGCCTTCACGGAGAATTTCGTGCTGCCCGTTTCGCACGACGAGGTGGTGCATGGCAAGGGATCGCTGATTAATAAGATGCCCGGCGACGAATGGCGCCAGTTTGCCAACGTGCGGGCCTTCCTGGCCTATATGTGGGGCCATCCGGGCAAGAAACTGCTCTTCATGGGCCAGGAGATCGGCCAGCGCGAAGAGTGGAACTCCGCGACGGGCATCCGCTGGGATCTGCTGGAATTCGATTGCCACCGCGAGCTGCAAACGCTGGCGCGCGAGCTGAACCGTTTCTACCGCGCCAATCCGGCGCTCTACCAGGTGGATTTCCACTACGAAGGGTTCGAGTGGCTGGATTTCCACGACTGGGGGAACTCGATCATCGCCTTCATCCGCCGCGCCGAGGACCCGGCCGACGCGCTCATCTTCTGCTGCAATTTCACGCCGGTGCCGCGCCAAGGCTACGAATTCGGCGTGCCGGAAGAGGGTTTTTACGAAGAAGTCTTCAACACCGATTCGGAGCTCTTCGGCGGATCGAACATGGGCAACGGCGGCCTGGTCTCTTCCCGCCCCATCCCCAAGCACAACCGTCCCAACAGCATCGCCGTGACGCTGCCGCCGCTGGCCGTGGTGGTGTTCAAGAAGAGGTAATTGCCGTGGCCTCAAAGATTCCGACGCAAAGAGCGGCCCGTGATCTATATATTACAACCATGGGAGATATCAGCCCGAAGGGGTATCATTTCCCGACGGGTCTCACGGGCGGACGGGGTATGGTACCATTAGAGAGTGATTTTTTTATTACAGGCGACCCGGGTAGCGTCTAAACCATGGAACCCACGCCCCGAGAGATCGTCGAATACGAAGACGAGAATAACAACACTCCCTTCGGGAGGTGGATCTCGGGCCTGCGCGACGGGAAAGGGAGGGCCATTATCCGGAATAGGATCAATAGGTTGGCGGCAGGGAACTTCGGAGATTGCGGCCCGGTGGGGGACGGAGTCCATGAATTGGTGATTGACTTCGGCCCTGGCTACAGGGTGTATTTTGGAGAGGATCAAAATGTCGTTGTCCTCCTTGGCGGCGGGGATAAATCCTCTCAATCCGTCGATATTAAGAGATGTAAGCGACGCTGGGACGACTACAATGCCTAAACGAACAAGAAGCTACAAGGAAGGCCTTCTGGCGAGTCTTGCCGATACCCAGGAGGCAGCGCATTATCTGGAGGCGGCGCTTGAAGAGTCGAGCGAGCTGTTTCTCGTCGCCCTTCGAGACGTTGCCGAAGCTCGGCAAATGGCGAAGGTGGCGAAGGATGCCGGCGTTGCTCGCGAGGCACTCTACCGTATGTTGTCTGAATCTGGTAACCCGACGCTCAGTAGTCTCTCATCAATCCTGAAGAGCCTGGGGCTCCGGCTTTCTGTTGATGTGCTGGCGCATAGTGCGTCTGTAGCAGACGAGTTCCCAGCGGGTTCGCGACGGCAATTGGTACGGACTACCGTAGTTGGCAACAATAACGTAGATGTTCTTGGGCTTATCCAGACCATTAGTACGCAGCATGGCAACTCCACTTATTCTCCCTTTGCTGGAGCCGGAGCGTCCACGGCAGCAACCAGCGACGCCCTGCCGGGCATTATTGGCAGGCAGTGGAGCCAGGGCACATCAAGCCTGGGTACTAGTAGATAAAGGACCACAACGATATGGCTGAGCAGAGAGAGTTACCGCCGGTTCATCGCACTTCAGATTTCGTTTCCAGACACGCGAATAACGCCAGATTCGAGTCATATGGAGCTGATCTTAAGATGCTCTTCGGCCAGAGTGACCTTAGCTCTGGCAAAGAAGTAGTCGAACAGCACACGGCAATCACGGTGTCATGGCAAGAGGCGAAGATCTTCGCCTACTATCTTCTGGTGCAGTTGGTGATGTACGAGGCGCAAATTGGTCAGCCGATCACGGTGCATCCGATTTTGTTGCCGGACCCGATTCCGGACCACGGACCCGAAGGCGCGGAGGACGTTGCGCATGTGGAGGAAACACTGGGTATCTTTCGTGAACTTCAGGCGAGACTTTTTCATCGCTGATGCTCATATTCATGGCTGACATCCCCAACGCCGGGCACAAACGCGAGGAAATCCTCGCTGCCGTCGATGAGGCCGACGCCTCTCTTGCCCGGGGCGCCGGCCGCCGCATTACGCGGGAATCCATGCGCGAACTTGCGGCAGAGGTGAAACAGCGCGGGCGTGCCCGCCTCACCGCCGACCGGCAGTCTCCGCGCTGACCCCAACCCCTCTGAAATCCGACTATGATAATGATTCTCAGCCCTGAGTTCGAATGAACCTCGGCCGGCCTTCCGTTTGAATCGGAAGGCCCTGAAGGAGCATCCATGGAGACGGATCGCAGGAGATTCCTGGCGAGCGCGGGCGCCGCGTTCACGACTGCCATGTTCACTGGCAACGTCAAAGGCGCCAATGACCGCATCGCCCTGGGCCACATCGGCCTCGGGATGCAGGGAACCAGCAACCTGGGCAACGCGCTGTTGGCCCCACAGGCGCAGGTGGTGGCGTTGTGCGATTGCTATCAGCCCGCTTTGGAGAAGGCCGCCGCCACCGTGCGCGCCAAGTACGGGTCCGACGCGAAGTCCGTGACGGATTTCCGCGAGGTGCTGGCCGATAAGTCCATCGATGCCGTTTGCATCAGCACGCCGGACCACTGGCACGCCTACATGACCGTGGAAGCCTGCAAGGCCGGCAAGGACGTCTACGTGGAAAAGCCCGCCTGCACGCGACTCGACGAAGGACCCAAGATGGTGGCGGCCTCGCGGCAGTACCAGCGCGTGGTTCAGGGCGGCGACATGCAGCGCACCATGCCGACGTTTTTGAAGGCCAAGGAGTTCGTCGATTCGGGCGTCCTGGGGGAGATCACCTGGTGCAAGACGTGGGCCACCGGTCTGGCCGACAAGGCCGGAAAGGGCAATCCGCCGGATGGGGCCCCAATCCCCGCGGGTCTCGATTGGGACATGTGGCTCGGACCCGCTCCCAAGGTTCCCTTCAATCAGAACCGCTGGGGCGTGGACGGCAAACAATACCCCACCTTCCGTTACTTCTGGGATTACGCCGGCGGGGAGATGACCGACTGGGGCGTCCACTACATCGACCCGATCCACCAGTTCATGGGCGAGCCGATCGTGCAATCCGTCACCGCGCAGGGCGGCCGGTTCTGGGTCAAGGACAATATGCAAACCGCCGATACGATGTCGGCCGAGTTCCAGTACCCCAAGTTCATGATGAACTATGAGCTGCGCCAGAGTTGTCCGGTTCCTTTACTCGGGCAGAGTGGCGCGTCGGCCGTCCTAGGGACCGATGCCTACGTGGTGGTGACGCGCGGCGGGTGCTGGCTGGCGCCTTCCCGCCCGGCTTCCAAGGTGGAGGCGGTGGAGTACCATCCGCCACGCACGCCCCCTGGAACGCCTCCCGAAGCGAGCGACCACTGGAAGAACTTCCTCGAGTGCGTCAAGACCCGCGCCACGCCGGCCGCCGAGATCGAACGGTTGGTGCGCTCGTCCGCCTCTTGTTTACTGGCGAATGTTTCCATGCGAGCCAGAACGCGGGTGGATCTCGACGCCCAGACCTTCGCCGTCCGCCAGCCCGAGGCGGCCCCGCTCACCAGAATCGACTACCGCGCTCCGTGGAAGCTGTGATCGCAAAGTAGAAATGTCCCCTTTTGGCAAACCTTCTCAATGCCGTTAACCTCGTGTCCATGAGGGCTCGGTGTCGGCGAACTGTCAAGTGGAGGATCGCGTCGGCGTCGGGTGCGAAGCCGGAAGTAGCCGGCGGCAAGAAGGCTGGCGATGGATTGAAGATCCTCGACCGAAATGGGCAAGACGAATCACCTCGCTGTGGAATGGCCCCCACAACGAAAGTCCGCCTCGCGGTCGTTCCGCTATCGAGTGGCTGCTGCGGCGTGCAAGAGGCACGCTGCTGTAAAGCGTTAACCAAGCTGGCAGGGTGACCAGGAGTGGGAACCGCGGATACCGGTCGCTTACGGTAAAAAGCGCATCTACAATGGATTACGCCCGACCCTCATTGCGGATCGGGTTGAGGAGCCGCGACCGTGATGAAAGATCTACCGCTCTCGAAGGTCTACCAATTGCTCGAACCGGGTCCGGTAGTCCTGCTGACGACTGCCCAAAAGGGCCGCGCTAACGTCATGACGCTGTCCTGGCATATGATGGTCGAATTTGAACCGCCGCTGGTTGCGTGTATTGTCAGCAGAGCCAATCACAGCTTTGCCGCACTGCGGGCGACGAAAGAGTG
>PLGA01000368.1:12994-16565 GCA_003139735.1 Bryobacterales bacterium
CCTGGACCGATCCGGCGCAAAAGGATCCGAAGACCATCCACCACCACGGATACGGCAGGTTCGCTGTGGATGGCGAGATGATTAAGCTGAAGTCGAGAATGCCATGATCGGCAGATCGGCACGCGTCAACTGCGAACGCCGCCGACCGGTGCGGTCTACGGGCGAGTCGGACACCCATCCTAAACCGAGGCCGGAATTTCGAAACCCTTGAACCGAGACGGACGGCGGCGTTAACCAAGGTCGGGCACTCTCCGGCGCCGTGGAGAGGCCAGGCAACACGGAGAGAAAACGGTCCCACCGAGGCAACTGGGCCGACGCTCCGGGGTCTGGCACGGAGAATAGAATCACCTGGAACTACTTGGCTTTAGCCAGTTGTTTTGTATTATTGGATTGAGGTGCGCTATGCGCGAACTCGAAATTCTATCCGTGGTTGCGTTGCTGGAAGACACGCCGGCCGTGGAGCGGCATCGATAGTAGCAGCGAATGACCGGGCCCGACCGCACGGTATGTGTGCTCATCGGCCGGCCGCAACCGGCGCATCGCAGGAGGCCGCGCAGAACCCAGGTGATCAGTGGCGCGCGAGTTCGCCGGCCAGTGATTAGATTCTGGACCCTGTGGTAAACCTCTCGGTCGATCAGCGCCGCGTGACATCCCTTTCGGAACCCAAAACCGTGGACCACGAGCCCAGCGTACACGTGGTTCGTGAGAGTCGAAAGCACTTGGCGTGCGGTCCATGGCCTCGCCCCTCCCGTGATCCAGCCCAGGGCATCGGCGTAGGACGCGATCACCGGCGTAGTGCTTGCGTACGATCTGTTCGCTATTGCCCGTCGAAGGCATCGCGCACGATGCTTTCGATCAAGGTGACTTCGTCATCGCGGAGTTTTTTGAACTCATCTTCACGGCGCTTTCTGGGCAGAGCGCCTTTGTTCTGCCGGATTAACATGATCAGGTTATCCGCCACACGATCCGGCATCTCAACCGCTTCCATGATGCGGCGCATTGCTTCGTCGTGACGGCGAAGATAGTCGATCTCGCGCGGCAGATCATTTTCTACGGTGCGCCGGACGCAGGCGTACAGAAACTCCGCCGCTTCGGTGCAGTCGAAATAGCGATACAAATCGGCGGTTTCGTTGAGCACCTCCACATTGCGCTGAAGCATGGGCCGCCACTCAATGAAAGGCATGAGCGGGGCGGAATGGGATTGCAGGAGGGTGCGGTAATCGTCAATGCGGTCCAGCATGACGGAGGAAACCGGAAACACCATGCCCGGCGGCGTGAACTTCCGTTCGGCGAGGACGTGATGGATCAGGCAGCGGTGCAGACGCCCGTTGCCGTCCTCGAACGGNNCATCGTCGCGCATGCGGTCGTTGGCCTCTAGCAAGCCGCTCATGAGATCGTTGAGATCCGCGGGTCGCGCGCCGATAAACTCCGGCAAGGGATCGCCGTTGTGATCCCGTTCGCCTACAAAGACGCCGTGGGGACGCAGGCCGGCGGCCACAAAGCGTGTGTCCTCGATGAGGACGCCGTGGAGACGGATGATTTCATTGAGCGTGAGCCGGTTCTTGCCCGCCTGCACGACAGCGCGGCCCCATCGCTCCAGACGGTTGCGCGGCGGCCGTTCGCCCTCAATCTCGAAGCTGGCGCGGCTGTCGGCCAGCAGCATGAAGCTGGCGGCGCGCGCGACCAAGTGGGCGCCGGCGCTTCCCGATTTCGGCTCCGAGCAAATCCCGGGCGAACAACAGCCCGAGGCTGAGGATTCGCGACGTGTCGGTTTCGCTGGCCTCGGCGAACACGCCCGTCCAATCGACGGTCTTTTCCACCTGGAGCAGCCGCCCGACATCGCAGATCCAGCCGAGCCGCTCCCAATAATGTTTCGCTCCGTGGGCGCAGAGGAAAAGAGCCAAGTGCTCGGGCGAAAGCGCCAGCGCCGTCGCGGCGCGCCGCCGCGAGATCGACGTCGGGCTGGTATGACGATTAGAACATTGGCGCCGCTCGGTCACGGACCTGCTGTCCACCCTTCAGGGAATTTGCCCCACGTCCGCCTTTCCCGCAACCTTCCCGACAAGAGTATGCGCTGGCCCGCAACGGCAGCCTACGCGAAGACGGGGATGATCTTTCGCCGCCGAGCTGAATGGCGACGGCCAGGTCACGGGATGGAAGTTGATTTAGAATGCGCCACGCCCAGCCCCGCTCCCCTGGCCGGCAGTTTCTGAAATGCAGTGCTGAGATTGCCGAATTTGAGAGTATCCGGATTGCACGCTCGGATATGCACTGGCGTGTACCGATGCAGAACGGGATGTCAAAAAAACAGATCAGGGGTTTGCAATCTGCGGGCATTTTTGTACATAATGTACATATTATGAGCAAAGCGAGCGTGAATGTGGCTGAATTGCGGGGTCGGTTGAGTACATACCTCAACAAAGCGCGCAATGGGGAAGAGATCCTGATTCGCGACCGCAACCTAGCCATCGCGAAGCTCGTTCCACTCTCGAGCGCCGAAGACTTCGGCGAAGGACTCTTGGAGCTGGCGGCGCAGGGTGTGGTGCGATTGCCGGAGAGGCGTTTCGATCTGAAGGCGTTCTTCGCTCTGCCGGCTCCGGAGATTCCGCTTGCGAAGTTGAGGGCCGCCATCGAGGCCGAACGTGAAGAAAGTTGATGCGTTTTGGGACGCCAGCGCAATCGTTCCGTTGTGCGTGGGGCAGCCCGGTAGCGGGTTCGCGAGAACGGCCTTGAGAAACAGGTCGATCGCGGTGTGGTGGGGCACGCCGGTCGAGACGATCAGCGCCTTCGCGCGCCTCGCTCGCGCCGGAGATCTCGACGAGCGCCAGTTCCAGATGGCGATCGCGCGCCTCGCCGCGCTTCGCGGGATGTGGATCGAGGTTCAGCCGAGCGAAGGGCTTCGGGAACTCGCGGAGGATCTCATCCAGAGGCATCCGTTGCACGCCGCAGATGCCCTGCAACTGTCTGCGGCAGTGATCTGGTCGAGGCGACAGCCGCGACAACGGGCGTTTGTCTGCCTGGATGGCGGCTTGGCAAGCGCGGCCAGTAAGCAGGGATTCTCAGTGGAATCAATCTGAGTCCGCTTGCATGTGGACGGTTGCGCAAGAGGAGAAGGTCTGCTGAAGAAGGCTCATTCAATCAGCTCGCGACCACCGAAGGCAAAGTCCTTTATGAAGCGGCGTTCGTCTCGCTGAAGAGCGCCGATCATCGGGCCGGGCTAAAGCAAGACGCCGGGCGGAGTTCCGCGAGGTCTTTCTTGGTGGCCATGTTGGCCTCGACGCTCGCAAGCCTCCCTTCCAGCGAAGCAAGACAGACGTCCACCGCGGCCGCGTGTTCCGACAGGAAATCGAAACACCGCTCTGCCAGTTCCACGAACCGGTCCATCCGCTCGACGAACCTTTCCGTCCGCTCCACAAACCCGCGCAGCCGCAGCGCGATGTGAAGGCTACTCACTGTAGCCCGCGAAATCAGGCGCGGCGCAAGCGGCCGAGGCGGCGCAGGCTAATCGCAATGGCCTGATTATATAATATGCCGGCGATAGACGCTGCGGCAGGCGGACCCACTCGGCGTC
>PLGA01000339.1 GCA_003139735.1 Bryobacterales bacterium
ACCATGGGCGAGAACTCGCCCGCGGTCATGAGGTTCAACAGGCCGGGCTGCGCGGCGAACGCGGCGCGCATGCGGTCCAGGATTTTCGCCCGGATAATGCATCCGCCGCGCCAGATCTTGGCGATCTCGTCGAAATGCAGATCGTATCCGTACTCCTGGGACGCTTCGCGCAAGAGCGAAAACCCCTGCGCGTAGCCGGTGAAAGCGGCCAGCTTGAGCGCGTCCCGCAGAATATAGAGGTGTTCCTGCCGGTCGCCATCGAGCTTCAGTTCCGGCCCGGTCAAAATGCGCGACGCCGCCACCCGCTCATCCTTGACCGCCGAGAGGATGCGGGCTTCGAGCGCGGCGTTGATGGTGGGAATGGCCACGCCCAAGTCCATCGCGTTCTGCGAGGTCCACTTGCCGGTGCCCTTCTGGCCCGCGCGGTCGAGGATCGAATCGACCATGGGCTTGCCGGTCTCGGGGTCGTTCTTTCCCAGAACGGCCGCCGTGATCTCCAACAGGTAGGAGTTCATGTCGCCGGCGTTCCATTCGGTGAAGACCTGGCGCATTTCGGCCGGGCTCATGCCCAAGCCCCTCTTCATCAGGTCATACGCCTCGCAGATGAGCTGCATGATGGCGTACTCGATGCCGTTGTGCACCATCTTGACGTAATGCCCGGCGCCGCCTTTGCCGATGTATCCACAGCATGGTTCGCCATCGACTTTGGCGGCGATGGCGTCGAGCACCGGTTCCACCAGGCGGTAGGCCTCTTCCTGGCCGCCGGGCATCAGGGCGGGACCGTGCCGTGCGCCTTCTTCGCCGCCGCTCACGCCCATGCCGATGAAGCGCACGCCGGCGGTCTCCAGTTCCTTGCCGCGCCGGTCCGTGTCGGGGAAAAAGGAGTTACCGCCATCGATGAGGATGTCTCCCGGCTGCAAATGGGGCTTGAGATCGTGAATCACGGAGTCCACCGGCTTGCCGGCGGGTACCATGATCAGGAAGCGGCGGGGGACCTCGAGGGATGCCGCCAGATCCGCCATGGAGCTGGCGGTCTTCATAGGCTGGCCGGCGAATTTGGCGGCGGCGGCCTGGCTCTTCACGGGATCCAAGTCGAAGCCGGCGGCCGGAAAGCCGTTGCTCGCGATATTCAGAGCCAGGTTCTGGCCCATCACTCCCAACCCTACGATGCCTATTTTGTATTGAGTCATTTGCGTCTTCCGTGGAACGCGCGGTGGCTGCCCAAGACAACCACCACGCTACAATCGGACTGTGTTCGAGCGCGTGGTTGAATTCATCACCCGTTATAGCATGTTCGGGCGCGGGGCACGGGTCGGCGTGGCCGTCTCCGGCGGGGCCGATTCGGTGTGCCTGCTGCACGTGCTGCTCGATCTGGCGCCCCGCTGGGATCTGCGGCTGAGCGTGCTCCACCTGAATCACAAGTTGCGCGGCGAGGAATCCGACGCGGATGAACAATTCGTACGCGAAATGGCGGACCGCCTGAATCTGCCCGCCATTTTCGAATCCTGGGAGTGGAACGAAGGACTTACCCCCGGCCCCCGGCCCCTGGCCCCTGGCCNNGCACGAACCTCGAAGAAGCCGCCCGTGAAGCCCGCCTGGCCTTTTTCGCGCAGGCGATGGAAAGTGGCGCCGTCGAGCGTGTGGCCCTCGGGCACACGCGCTCCGACCAAGCCGAAACCGTTTTCTTCCGCTTCCTGCGCGGCGCCGGAACCGCGGGGCTGGCCGGCATACGGCCCGTGACGCCGGCGGGAATCGTACGGCCTCTGCTCACCGTGGAACGCGCCGAAGTGGAGGCGTTTCTGCGNNCGCAATCGCATCCGCCATGAACTGCTGCCCCAACTGGCGCGCGATTGGAACCCATCTATCGGCGAAACCCTGGCGAACACGGCCGATTGGGCGCTGGCCGAAGAGGCGTATTGGGAGGCCGAGATCGGCCGGTTGGCGCCTGGGCGGATGCGTGAGGCCGGCCGTACGGTAATCCTGCGCGCTGAGGCTCTCCGTTGTTTACCGGTGGCCGCCGCCCGCCGCATGGTGCGCCACGCCATGGCGCGCGTGAGAGGCGACCTGCGCGGCATCGATTTCCGCCACATTGCGGCGGTGATGCAAATGGCCGCCGCCGCCGAGGGGCATGGGCGGCTCCAGGCGCCGGGCCTCGACATTTACCGCTCCTTCGATTGGGTTCGTTTGGCGCGGCCAGGGAACGACACCTTGGCCAATAGAAACTACCAATTCGCGGCCACCGTCCCCGGCTCGTTCGAAATCCCCGGACCGGGCGGCGTGCTCCGCCTCGAACTCATTGAAATAAAGGAAACTTCGAAAACATCGGATTGCGTATATAATAGTGAATTGGATGGCCTAGATTGGGAGCGTGTGTCCGGAGTCCTCGAATTGAGGAACTGGAGGCCCGGCGACCGGTATCAGCCGGTGGGCCGTTCCGCCGGTGAGAAAATCAAGACGCTCTTCCAGGAAGCTCGCATCCCGTTGTGGGAACGCCGGTATTGGCCGGTCCTGACGGACGGTTCTTCGATTGTGTGGGCGCGCCGGTTTGGGCCGGCGCAGGGGTATGCCGTCCATGCGGGCACGCGGGTCGCGCTGGCGATTCGAGACGCAGCGGGCGAAGCCGCATGACCGGCTCGATCCGCCAGGAAAAGGAATCGGGATGGAGCGGGACGGCGTCTATAGAAGCATCGGGGCTGCTACGGAGGTTTCGTGAATTCGAATATTAAGCAACTGCTATTTTGGGTCATTCTGGTATGCCTGGTACTGCTGCTGTTCATGGTGGTGCGCAGCGGCCAGGGGCGCCGGGAAACAGCCATCAACTTCACCGACTTCATGAACAAGGTGAAGGAGCAGCAGGTCAAGGACGTCACCATTTCGGGCAGCGAGGTTCACGGGGAATACAAGAATTCGGACTCCGGTTTCAGCACCCAGATTCCACCCACCTACTCGTCGTTGTACGACACGTTGATGGACAAGGGCGTCACCATCAACATGAAGGACGCAAGTTCCGGCAACTGGCTCTCCATGTTGGTGAATATCTCGCCCATCATCCTGCTGGCGTTCTTCTGGATCTTCATGATGCGTCAGATGCAGAGCGGCGGCAACAAGGCCCTGAGCTTCGGCAAGAGCCGCGCCCGGCTGCATTCCACGCAGCAAAAAAAGGTCACCTTCAAGGACGTGGCCGGCGTGGAGGAAGCCAAAGAGGAGTTGCAGGAGATCATCGAATTCCTGCGCGAGCCGCAGAAGTTCCAGAAACTGGGCGGCCGCATCCCCAAGGGCGTGCTGTTGATCGGCCCTCCTGGAACCGGCAAGACCTTGCTGGCGCGCGCCATCGCGGGCGAAGCCAGCGTACCGTTCTTCTCCATCTCGGGTTCCGATTTCGTCGAAATGTTCGTGGGCGTGGGCGCAAGCCGCGTGCGCGACCTCTTCGAGCAGGGCAAGAAGAACGCGCCCTGCATCGTATTCATCGATGAAATCGACGCCGTGGGACGGCATCGCGGGGCGGGTCTCGGCGGCGGGCACGACGAGCGCGAGCAGAC
>PLGA01000546.1 GCA_003139735.1 Bryobacterales bacterium
GAAGGCAGGCCAGGAGGCCCGCCCCACTGGCCCTCCTCATGCGGCGCTCTTGGCGGCTTTCTGCGCCGCCATCAGGCCGCAGGCGATCAGCAGGACCAACCCAAATGCGGCCGTCACCAGCAGGCTCGTCATGCCGCCGGGCGTGGCGTACGGCATCCGCAACACGTGGTTCAGCAAGGAGATGGAGTAAGTCAGCGGATTCGCCCACATGACGGCCTTGATCCATCCATGCGCCGTGGCCATGGGGAAGAGCGATCCCGAAACCATCCACATGGGAACCAATAGCAGGTTCATGATGGCGTGGAACCCGGCGGTGGATTCCATTCGCCAGGCGATCACGAAGCCCAGTCCGGTCAGCGTGAATGAAATGAGGAAGATAGCCGCCGCCACGGGGAGGAGGTCCATCAGGCCGATGCGGACTCCCGCCAAAGGGGCGAACGCCAGGAAGATCAGTCCTTGAATCCAGGCCAGCGTCGCCGATCCCAGAATCTTGCCCAACACCAGGCTGGTTCGCGGCGCGGGCGACACCAGCATGGACAGCAGAAACCCCTCGCGGCGGTCTTCGATAATCGAAATGGTGGAGAAGATCGCCGAAAACATCACGGTCAAGACCAGCGCGCCGGAGTAAAAACGCGCCAGGTCGTTCGAGCCGTAGCCGATCAACAACCAGAAGACCAAGGGAGACGCCACCACGCCCAGAACGCGGCTTTTCTGGCGCCAGAAGCGCACCAATTCGCGTTGCCACAGTGTGGCGGCGGGTAAGAAGAAGTTACTCAATGGATGCCCCGGTTTCGCGCACGAAGACGTCTTCCAGCGTCGGTTTGTGCAGGCCCACGGATTGGATCGCGCCCGGAAAGGCCTCGACCACTTCCGCGATGAAGCGGTGTCCGTTGGCGATTTCCACGCGCACACGGCCGTCCATGGCTGCCGGTTTATGGCCGAAACGGCTCTCGATTCCCGCCGCCAGCGAGGCTGCGTCGCTCGATTCGAGCACCACCACGTCGCCTCCAATCCTGGACCGCAGCTCGCCCGGGCTGCCCATCGCCACAATGTTCCCCTCATGCAACAGCGCCAGGCGGTCGCACCGGTCGGCTTCCTCTAGGACATGGGTAGTCAGCAGGATCGTGACGCCTTCGCGGTCGCGCAACTCTTCGATGTGCCGCGTGAGGTCGCGCCGCGCCGCCGGGTCCAAACCAGTGGAGGCTTCATCCATCAGAAGCACCTGGGGCCGGTGCAGCAGCGCCTTGGCGATTTCCACGCGCCGGCGCAGCCCCCCGGACAGGGTCTCCACCAGGTCCTTGCTTCGGTCGGTCAGGCCCAGCCGCTCCATGGCGCGCGCCATGCGGTCGCGCAGTTCGGGACCGCTCAGCCCGTGCAGATGCCCCTGCGCGCGCAGATTCTCTTCCACGGTCAAGGCCTTGTCCAGGCTTTGCGTCTGGAAGACCACGCCGATGTGGCGGCGCACCGTGGAGGGATTGCGCACCACGTCATCCCCCGCGATGAAGGCGCGTCCCTCCGTGGGGACCATCATGGTGGAGAGGATTCGGAAAAGGGTCGATTTGCCGCCGCCATTGGGCCCCAGCAGGCCGAAAATCTCGCCCTCCTTCACTTCGAAGCCGATCTTTTTTAGGGCGACGCGCGCGCCGTAGCGGTGGGTTAAGTCTTGAACTTCGATCACAAACCAGGCCTATCGAGCAGCATCAGACAGTATATGAGCGGCAGGTAGAGCACGGATGTGAGCAGCACGCCGCGTGCGCGCACCGGAGTTCGCTCCAGCGCCACCCGCACGCCCGAATAGAGAAACCACATGCCGAGCAACAACGCCCCTATCGAATAGATTCTGCCGGACATTCCCAGCATACCCGGAATCAGGCTCACGGGGATGAGCATCAGCCCGAACAACACGATTTGCCGCGCGGTGGACCGGCAATCGGGCTCCACCACGGGAAGCATGCGAATGCCCGCCCGCGCGTAGTCTTCCTTATACATCCAGGCGATCGAGTAAAAATGCGGAAATTGCCACAGGAACAGGATCGCGCCCAGCACCCAGGCCTCGCGCGTAACGGCGCCGGCGGCCGCCGCATAGCCGATGATCGGAGGCATGGCCCCGGGGATGGCGCCAATGGTGGTGGACCACCAGGTTCGCTGCTTCAGCGGCGTGTAGAAAAAGAGGTAACTGGCCAGGGTAAATACCCCAATCGACCCCGCCAGCAGGTTCACGCCGAGCCAAAGCTCCAGAAAGCCGGCCACCGAGAGCAGAATCCCGAAGGCCAAAGCGCCATTCGCGGAAACCCTGCCGGTGGGCAACGGGCGCTGCGCGGTGCGCCGCATCAAGCGGTCGGCATCGCGTTCGTACCACTGGTTCAGCGCCGCGGTCCCGGAGGCGAGCAACCCGGTACCCACTAAGGTGTGGAGCAGGGGCCAAAAATGGACGCTTCGCAGGAACTCCCACCAGTTCGAGGCGCCGCGCAGTCCAAAGAAATAGCCAATCCCGGTGCTCATCAGGATGAGCCACGTGATGCGGGGTTTGGTGAGTTCGACGTAATCGCGCATTTGGGGGACCGTGAACCGCGCGGTTTCCAACTCACGGGGCAGGCTCATGGCCGCCTCACCTGCATTGGGCATAATTTACAGATGCAGACAGGCTGGCCGACGCTTCCCGAAAGCTTGCCGAATCAACACAGGTTACGGCTGCACTTTATCCCAGTACACCCCGCAATCGGAGATCTCGGCATGCTGGCGGTAGAGCTTGGGCAGTTCCAGCGAGTCGATGAAATCGGTGTCCAGGTCGCAGGTTTCGACGGTGGCGTAGGCGCCGGCTTCCACCAGGCGCTTGACTTCGGGTTCGGAAAGAATGTGGAGTTGGGCGGAGCGCTGCGGGGTGAGACCGGCGATGGTGTGGGAATATCCGAATTCCATGCCCGAAGGCGGCGCGTGGCGCGTGAGGAAATAGATGCTCTCGTCGGCCCACAGCGGGGCTTGGGCGGGGGTGACCTCGCGCACCTTCCGGGCCACCTGCTCCATGTCGCGCCAGACGTACACATCGCGCCGGTCGTAGATCATTTTTGCGCAGCCGAAAGCGATCAGCAGGCCAAAGGCGAGGGTCGGCCAAAGCGGGCGGACCGGGCCGCCCAGGCGCGTGCCGACGCCATAATAGCCGGCGGCCGCCAAAATAGACGCAAACGGCACTACCAGCAGGTAGTAGCGCGGAAACGTGGGGTGCGTTGAGGAAACTTCGGCCCCGATGGCGAGGGCCAATGCGCCGCACAGGTAGAACTCGGAGCGGCCCCCCGAACGCCATTCGGTTCCGCCGCGGATGACTAGAAGCCCCGCAACGGCCAGCAGGATGAGCAGGAGCGCGTGGCCCGAATCGAGCCACGAGATCAGCACCTCGAAATCGTGCTGCGTGGCGTCGGGCCAATTCTCGACGCGGTAGTGCAGATGATACTCGAGCACGTTGAACCAAGTCTGGCGGGGCGCACGGGTAAACAGCCACAGCGTGGGGAGGAAAGGGACGAGCGCGCCTGCTACGAACGCCGTGGCCTGCTTCCAGCGCTTGCCGATGGCGGTCCAGACCAGCAGCACGGGCAAGGCGGCCGCGCTCAGCAGCGACGACGCCGCAGCCACGCCGGCCAGGAATCCCGCCAGGGCCGGCAACCCGGGGCCCTCGCGGTACTTCGCCGCCACCGCTGCGCGAAACGCCGCGACGGTGGCGAACAGGCACATGCCATACGCCTGCCCGACGGCGCCGTGCTCGAATACGGCGCTGTTTAGCCCGATGAGCAGCGCGGCCGTGAACGCGGCGGCCATGCGCCAGCGCGATATCGGAAGCCGGGAGTAGACGTAGTCCGCGGCGAGCATCACGGCGCCGGTGGTCAGCAGCGCCGCCAGCGCGTGCGCCAGCCGCCAGCTTTCCCCAAAGATGCGCATCCACGCCGCCATCCAATAGGTGTTCCAGGTGGTTTGCGGGAAGCAGAAATCGAGGTAGGGCGTCTTTCCGGCGCCGATCAGTTGCGCGGCCAGCAGGTGAAACCCTTCATCCCATGTGAAGGCTAGAGTCTGCGAATAGACCAGGAGCGTGGCGCCCAGCAGGGCCACGAATCCGCATAGCCGGAGATACGGGCGTCCGCCGCGCCCGGCAGTAAACATCCCCTCAACATACCAGCTTGCGCGGGCGGTTCAACGGCCAATCAGCACGCCGACGGCTCGCGGCTGCACATCGAGCGCACGAATATGATGGCCGAGATCGAAGGGGCGATCCACCACGGCCGCGGGATACACCGGCAGGAGCACGTTGCGGATCAGGAAATCGAGCGTCGCGCCGTCAATCTGCAGGCCCGAAACCTGCACGCGCTGAACCTCCACGGTAGCTTGACCGCCCGACGAGCGAATCCGCGCCGTTACACTTACGGGCCGCTCGCCATCGAGGAGTTTCGAGAGCAGCCAGCCGGGCTTATATCCCAAGGAACGCTGCAACTTTCCGAAGTCCACCATCGCCGAGCCGGTTGCAATCTCCGGCGCGATCACTTGCACTTGCGGGTTGCGCACGCCCTGCGGCAGGTTATGTTCCGCATAGGCATTCAACTCCCGTGGCGTCAGTTCCACGCGTGCGCCGGGTTTCAAGCGGTCGCTTTCGATGCCGNNCTGCTATAGACGGCCCGGAAGCTCCGGCAGTTGCCTTTGAGCGTCAAAGCACCCAAACCTGCGGGTTTCCCCGCAAGTCGCAATGCTTCCAGGCGATGGCGCGCAAGCCCATACTTGTATGGCAGCTAACCACTTAGCTCCCGATGAAGCCGCTTGCCCGGTTGGTCCGAGCATTGCATACCCGGTGTTGGGAGCGTCCCGTGATGGCTCAAACGTTGGTCGTAATCGCGATTGCGGCGGGNNTGGCGGAAATACCGCGGCCAGCGCGTGATCGTTTGCCCTGAAAACCAATTAGCGGCTGGCGTTGTCGTGGATGCCCGCCATGCGGCGGTCAGTTCGCTTAAGGGCGCCGCGGAACTGCGCCTGGCGTCCTGTTCCCGGTGGCCCGAGAAACGCGACTGCGGGCAGCCGTGCCTGAGCCAGATTGCCGCCTCCCCGGAGGATTGTCTGGTCCGGAACATTGTTTCGCGTTGGTACGAAGGCAAAGCCTGCGTGTTCTGCGGCCGGGCTTTCGGAGCGATCGAATGGACTGCGGCCGGTCCGGCGTTGCTTCAGACCAACCGGGTCGCGGTGGAATGGGGCCAGATTCCGGCCGAGAAATTGCCCGAGACGCTGGCGACCGCCCAGCCGGTGTGCGCGGCCTGCTATCTGGCCAACAAGATGGTCCGGGAACACCCGGAACTGGTGGCGGATCGTTCGGCGAACGCGGCGCCGCCAGCCGTGCCAAGGTAGATATTGGTAGGAGCGCGCCTTGCGCTAGAAACGAAAATCCGTAATCAAGCGCGCATCCCCTTGCATACGGCGTGGAACTTACGGCCTATGCCGTCCGTCCATGACACTTGCAGCGCGAAACCGCGTCACCGGATAGGAACATATGAAGACCGCTTTGGCAGCTTTAGCGATTCTGATCCTGGAAGGCGCGCCGGCGTGGGCAACGCTGGGTGAATATGAGTCGTCGGTGAGCGTGGACCAACGGGTTCTGCGCGGCGCCGACCGCGAAGAGGCCCGGGAGGGCTACAAAATCCACCAGCTCACGGCTCCGGACGGCACGGTCGTGAAAGAACTCATTTCGCCGGCGGGTTTGGTGTTCGAGGTAACCTGGCAGTCGGAGCGCATGCCCAACCTCCAGCAACTGCTGGGATCCAGCATGGCGGAACTTCAGGTGGCTTTGCAATCGAGCACGCACCGGCGCCGCGGGGGACCCTTGATCGTGCAGACGAACACGCTGGTGTTCGTCAGCGGCGGTCACATGCGGTCCTTCCATGGGTATGCATACGTACCTGGCCTTGTACCTCGCGGCGTTTCTCCGAGGGTGGCGCAATGATGCACGCAAATGGTCGAGCGGCGGCTCGCGGCCGCGTTCTTGCCGTGGCGGTGGGCTTGGTTCTTTTGGCCGGTTGCAATGATGGCAGCAGCCCCTCAACCACCACTACCATAACCACGTCCGCGACCAACACGGCGGCGGTTACGGTCGGTTTTGGCGCGTTGGGGCCGTCGGGTGGGTACGTGAATGGAATCTGGACCTCGGTTATCGTTTGCACTCCGGGCAGTACCACCAATTGTGAAACCATCCCCAACGTTCTGGTGGATACCGGCTCCTATGGGCTGCGTATCCTATCTTCCGCGCTGACGGTTTCCCTGCCGAATGTCCAGATCGGCGGCAATGCGCTGCAAGAGTGCGTCCAGTTCGCCGACTTCGCATACGCCTGGGGGCCGGTGGCGTCGGCCAGCGTTCAGATCGCCGGTACCGATGAAAAGGCTTTGCAAGTCCCTGGGCAAGCCACGAACTCGGGAATACCAATTCACATTCTTGCCGCCTCTCCCTCCGCGGCCGTGCCATCGAGTTGCCTTGCCACCGCCCCGATTGCCGGTGAAGTGCTGGACCTGAACACGGTGGAGAGCCTCGGCGGTAACGGCATTCTGGGCATCGGGACCGAACCGCAGGATTGTGGCGCCGCCTGCGTCACGGAATCGGTGCCCGAGTATTATATCTGCCCCGGCGGCGCGTGTTCCATTGCCGAGGTTCCCCTGCAGCAGCAGCTCTGGAACCCGGTTGCCGCGTTTTCCTCCTCGGATACCAACGGAATATTGCTAACCCTTCCGGCTGTCACCGCCACGGGCGCGGCCTCCGTGACGGGGTCGTTGATCTTCGGCGTGGGGACCCAATCCAACAACCAGATCGGTTCCACGCAGGTCTACGAGGTCGACGAGTACGCTAATTTCCCCAAAGTTGTCTTCAATGGCGTGACTTATACCTCTCCCGATAATGGAAGCTTTATCGATACCGGCTCGGAGGTCATTTTCTTTTCCGATGCCACCAGTCTGGCCTCCACGGGGATCGTCGAATGTTCCGGCAACGTCCAGGGTTTGTACTGTCCGGCATCCACCATTCCGTTCACCGTCACCCCTTATGGAGCGAATAACGTCCATGGCACGGTGCAGTTTAACATCGCCAATGCCTCGGCCTTGTTTAACACCGGCAACGCGGCGTTTAACGACATGGGCGGGGATAGCGGCTCGGGTCCCGCGACGGACTAC
>PLGA01000446.1 GCA_003139735.1 Bryobacterales bacterium
ACCGATATTCCGGCTTTCGGCGGACAATGGGGCGAACCGTTCCTGCTCGGGCCGGGGTCCATTCATGTGGCGCACACGCCCAACGAGGGCGTCCCCAAGCGGCAGTTACTGGAAGCCGTCGCAATCTATCAAAACATCGTCAGGCAATTATGCAAACGCGAATCGAAGTAGGCATTCTGGGCGCNNGGCGCCACCGGCATGGTGGGGCAGCATTTCATCAAGTTCCTGCAGGGACATCCCTGGTTCCACCTGAACTGGCTCGGCGCGAGCGACCGTTCCGCCGGCAAGAAGTATAAGGACGCCATGACATGGCACCTGGCTGGCGGCGCGCCCCATTCCGTGGCGGACCTCACGGTCGAGGAGTGCAAGCCGGGCAATGCCCCGCACTTGCTGTTCTCAGCCATGGACGCTTCCGTGGCCACGGAGATTGAGCGCGCCTTCGCCGAGGCCGGCCATGTAGTGGTCTCCAATTCCAAGAACCATCGCATGGAGAGCGACGTTCCGCTCTTGGTGCCCGAAATCAATCCCGGCCACCTACAGCTCGTGCCGGGGCAGCAGCGCGCGCGCGGATGGAAGGGGCAAATCGTCACCAATCCGAACTGTTCCACCGTGGTGCTGACCATGGGCCTCGCGCCGTTGAAGCCGTTCGGCATCGTGCGCGTGGTCGCTACCACCATGCAGGCCATCTCCGGCGCGGGATACCCGGGCGTGCCCTCCATGGACATCGTGGGCAACGTGATCCCCTACATCGGCGGCGAAGAGGAGAAAATGCAGCAGGAGACGCAAAAGATCCTCGGCGAATTCCGCAACGGCCGCATCGAGCCGCTGGCCGCCAAGGTGAGCGCCCACTGCAATCGCGTCGCCGTGGTGGATGGCCACACGGTCACCGTGTCCGTCGAGCTTTCCTCCAAGCCTTCGTTGGCCGATTTGCGCGCCGCCTTCGACGCTTTCACCGGCGTTCCGCAGCAGCGCCACCTTCCCAGCGCGCCGCCGCGGCCGGTGATTTACCTGGAAGAGGCCAACCGCCCGCAGCCCCGCAAGGACGCTGAGCGCGAAAACGGCATGGCGGCTTTCGTCGGACGTCTGCGCCCCTGCCCCGTGCTCGATTACAAGTTTGTCGCGCTCGGCCACAATACCGTGCGCGGGGCCGCCGGCGCGGCCGTGCTCAATGCCGAGCTGATGCAGTCGGAAGGGATGCTGGACTGATGATTGTCATCACTCCGTGGAGTGGGCCTCCAGGCCTGCCATGCCGGCGTTCGCGCCGGCATTTGCTCGCAGGGCGCGCGACAGAACGGATAGGTCGTAACAAATGATCGTCATGAAATTCGGCGGCACGTCGGTGGAATCCGCGGCCGCCATCGAACGGGTGGCAGGCATCGTCAAGGCGCGCCAGGACCGCCGTCCCGTGGTGGTGGTTTCGGCCATGGGCAAAACCACCAATAAGCTGCTGGCCATCGCCGCCGCGGCCATCGCGGGCCGGCGCGCGGACTACATCGCCCAGCTTCACGACCTGCGCGACTTTCACTCGCGCGAGGCGCGGCAAGTGGCGCCGCTTGCCGCGCGCGTGGATCTGGACCGTTTTCTCGATGAGCATTTCCAGGAATTGACCGAGCTGGTGAAAGGCCTCGCCATCCTGGGCGAGCTGACGCCGCGTTCCATCGACGCCATTTCGTCCTATGGCGAGCGCCTCTCGAGCTACATTGTCACGCTCGCGTTCCGCCACTTCGGACTCCCGGCCGAACACGTGGATGCGCGCGACGTGATCGTCACCGACAATCGCCACACGCAGGCCGCGCCCAATTTCCCCGAGACCGACAAGCGCCTGGCCGCCGCCATTCCGCCGCTCGCCGAACATGCCGTCGTCGTGATGGGCGGATTTATCGGCGCCACCGAGGATGGCGTCACCACCACGCTCGGCCGCGGAGGCTCCGATTTCACCGCCGCCATCGTGGGCGCGGGCATCGGCGCCGAGGAGATCCAGATCTGGACGGATGTGGACGGCATGCTTACTGCCGATCCCACCATTCTCCCCGGCGGCCACCGCGTCAAGACCATCTCCTTCGCCGAAGCCGCCGAGCTGGCCTACTTCGGNNTACTTCGGCGCCAAGGTGCTGCACCCGGCTACCGTGGTCCCGGCCATGGAAAAGAACATCCCGGTGCTGATCCTGAACTCCAGGCGGCCGGAGGTGGATGGCACGCGCATCGTCGCCGAGACCGTTCCCTGCGGCAATACCGTAAAATCCATCGCCTGCAAACGCAAGATCACGCTGGTGAACATCCACTCCACGCGCATGCTGATGGCGCACGGGTTTCTGCGCCGCATCTTCGAAGTATTCGACCGGTTTGAGACCGCGGTGGATATGGTTTCCACTTCCGAAGTCAGCGTTTCGCTCACCATCGATAACACCACGAACCTGGATGCGATCCTCACGGAGTTGCGCCAGTTCTCCGCGGCCGATATCGAGCACGGGCAGGCCATCGTCTGCCTGGTGGGCGAGAACATCCGCTACACCCCCGGCGTGGCGCGGCGCGTGTTCGACGCCCTCGATGGCATCAACGTCCGCATGATCTCGCAAGGCGCTTCGCTGTTGAACCTCAGCGTCGTGGTCAGCGAGGCCGCCCTGCCGCGCGCCGTGGCTTCGCTGCACGATGCGTTTTTCGGCGATCTCGACCCCGCCGCATTCGAAAGACACGAGGCGCCGCATGCCTGACCGCAAGTTGGCCATCGTCGGCTACGGCAAGATGGGTAAGCTGGTGGAACAGCTTGCCCCGGGTTACGGCTTCACTGTGGCGCTGAAGCTCGATGAGTTCAACAACTCCAACTTCGAAGGCCTCACCCCGGAGAATTTCCGCGGCATCGATGTGGCCATCGATTTCTCCATTCCCTCCGCCGTGCGGCGCAACGTGGAAGGCATCGCCGCCCTGGGCGTCAACCTGGTGCTGGGCACCACCGGATGGATGGATCACGCCGATGCCGTCAAGCGGGCGGTGGAGAAACATGGCGTGGGGCTGGTATGGAGTCCCAATTACTCCGTGGGGGTCAACGCTTTCTTCCGCCTGGTGGCGGAGGCCGCGCGCCTGCTGGCCGGCCAGCCGGAATACGGCGCGTGGGCCTGGGAGATCCATCACGCCACCAAAAAAGATGCGCCATCGGGCACGCTCCTGAAGCTGGTCGAGGAAATGAAAAAATCCGGCTACGCGCGGCCCATCGACGTCGGCTCCAATCGCGCCGGCGCGCATCCCGGCACGCATGAAATCGGTTTCGATTCCGCGGCCGACACCATCGTGCTGCGGCACACCGCCCGCGGCCGCGAAGGTTTTGCCCACGGCGCCCTGAAAGCCGCACAATGGGTGGTGGGCAAAAAAGGCTTCTTCGAATTTGGTGAAATTGTATTTGGATCGCTGAACCAAACCGATTCGCGAACGGAAACCGAGCCGCGAACGTAAGAGAGCGGTTTTTTGGGAGGTCCCATGTTCACAGGATGCGGCACGGCGCTGGTAACCCCGTTCCGGCGCGACCAGTCGCTCGATGAGGAAACGCTGCGCAGGTTGGTCCGGCGCCAGATCGACGCGGGCATTAACTTCCTGGTTCCTTGCGGCACCACCGGCGAAAGCCCCACGCTGACGCGGGCGGAACACCTGCGCGTGGTCGAAATCGCAATCGAAGAAGCCCGCGGCAAGGTTCCGGTGCTGGGCGGCGCCGGAGGCTATTGCACCCGCGAAGTCATCGAGCTCGCCCGTGAGTTGGAGCGCCTCGGCGCGGATGGCATCCTCTCCGTGACGCCCTATTACAACAAGCCCACCCAGGAAGGCTTATACCAGCACTACCAAGCCATCGCCTCGGCCATCCGTATTCCCATCGTGGTCTACAGCGTGCAAGGCCGCACGGGCGTCAATGTGGAGCCGTCTACCCTGGCGCGCCTCGCGCGGATCGAAAACATCGTTGCGGTCAAGGAGGCTTCCGGCAACATCGCCCAGAT
>PLGA01000173.1:0-5838 GCA_003139735.1 Bryobacterales bacterium
CGGCTCTGCCCGAAAAGCCGATAGCCAATGGCTGAAAGCGCCCTTTTCCGGTATAGTGAAGCTAGGTTGCGAACCACCGCGTTCTTAGCAGTCGCTTTCGCGTTGGCGGCATCGACGCTTTCCGCGGCCGTGAAGGTCATCGCCGTGGATGTGGATGGGATCGTTCATCCCGTCACCGTCGAGATCGTCGGAAGCGCCATTGCTCGCGCCAAACAGGAGAACGCCTCGCTCCTCATCGTTCGCCTCAACACTCCCGGCGGGTTGATGGACGCGATGCGCGAAACCATTGAGGAAATCGTCGCCTCTCCCATCCCCGTCGTCACCTACGTCGAACCGAGCGGTGGCCGCGCCGCTTCGGCGGGCTTCTTCATTCTGGAATCGGGCGACGTAGCCGCCATGGCGCCCGGAACCAACACTGGCGCGGCTCACCCCGTCGCCGAGTTCGGCGATATGGACCCCACCATGAAGGAGAAGGTGGAGAACGACGCCGCCGCCTACATGCGCAGCATCTGCACCAAACGCGGGCGCAACAGCGAGGTTGCCGAAACCGCCGTGCGCCAGAGCAAGTCCTTTACCGAACGCGAGGCGCTCGACCAGCATTTGATCGATCTGGTCGCGCCCAACGAACAGGCGCTGCTCGCGGCCCTCGATGGCCGCACCGTGACGCGCTTCAATGGCGGTTCCGTCGTGCTGCATACCGCCGGCGCCGAAGTCGAGGTCTACCAGAAAACCTTGCGCCAGTCCGTGGTCGCCGCCATCGCCGATCCCAATATCGCGCTGATCCTCCTGGTCATCGGCGCGGTGTGCATTTATGTAGAGTTCACCTCGCCCGGTCTGATCGCCCCGGGAGTCGTGGGAGCCATTCTCGTGCTGCTCGGGCTTTCCGCTATCTCCATCCTGCCCATCAACTGGTTGGGCGCGGCGCTGCTCATGCTGGCCTTCACCCTGTTCGCGCTGGAGGCAAAATTCACCTCGCATGGGGTCCTTGCGGCCGGCGGCGCGGTATCCATGGTGCTCGGGGCTGTCATGCTCATCGATAGTCCCATCCCGGAAATGCGCATCCATTGGAGCACGGCCATTGCGCTGACCGTCCCGTTCGCCGCCATCACCGTGCTGCTGCTCTCTCTCGCCCTGCGCTCGCGGCGCGCTAAAGTGGAGACCGGAAGCGAGGGCATGATCGGCCAGATCGGCGCCGCCATCACGGATCTGTCGCCGGCCGGCAAAGTCCTCGTCCATGGCGAATACTGGGACGCAGTGTCCCTCAAGCCGGCCGCGGTTGGCGCAAGCATCCGAGTCACGGCCATCGACAAGTTGAAGCTCACGGTGGAACCCGTGCCGCATCAAGAAGGAGGCTGAAGTGGATTCAAGCACGCTCATCCTGATCGCAGTCGTAATTGTCATCATCTACCTGCTGAATTCGATTAAGATTCTGCGGGAGTACGAGCGCGGCGTCATCTTCCGGCTCGGCCGCGTGCTCGACCAGCCCAAGGGACCCGGCATCATCCTGGTCTTCGCGCCCCTCGACCGCATCGTCCGCATCTCTCTGCGGGTCGACGCGCAGGAGGTGCCGCCGCAGGATGTAGTGACGCGGGACAACGTCACCGTGAAGGTCAACGCGGTGGTCTATTCCCGGGTGATGGATCCACGGCTGGCCGTCCTGGAGGTCACGAATTTCGCCTATGCAACCTCGCAGTTGGCCCAGACCACCCTGCGCAGCGTGCTCGGCGAGGTGGATCTCGATACCTTGCTCAGCCAGCGCGAGAAGCTCAACATACGGTTGCAATCCACGCTCGATCAGCACACCGCGGCTTGGGGCGTGAAGGTCACCATGGTGGAAGTGAAGCAGGTGGATCTCGCCGAACAGATGGTCCGCGTGATCGCCCGCCAGGCGGAGGCCGAACGCGAACGGCGCGCCAAGATCATCCACGCCGAAGGCGAATACACCGCCGCGGAGAAGCTGGCCATGGCCGCCGAAGTCATCCAGAAGCAGCCTGCCGCCATTCAATTGCGCTATCTCCAGACGCTGGTGGAGATCGGGGCCGAAAAGAACACCACCATCGTGTTCCCCCTGCCCCTCGATATACTTTCTTCTTTGGGCCACGCCCTGGACCGCTTGGCCGCCCCCGTCGAACCGCCAAAGTAAGCCATGAAGAACGATCAAACCGGCGAATACGAACTCGTAGTAGGCAACCCGCAACTGCTGAGCGCTTTCGTGGTAGTCGTCCTGCTATGCGCGGCGGCCTTCGTCATGGGGTACGAGGTGGGGCAGAACACCCCGCGCTCGGCCAAGGCGCAAGCGGATACCACGGCCCCGGTCGTTTCCCAGCCGGCCACCGCGCCGCCCGCGCAGCCGGCGGAGACTGCCCCCGCGCAGCCGGCGGAGACCAACCCGCCGTCGGGCGAGGCCGAGAAGCCCGTCGAGCCGCCACCGCAGCCCACCACCCAGCCCGCGCGCGAAGCGCCCGCCGCGCCGGCGCCTGCTCCTCCGGTCCCGCAAGCTGCCGCCGCGCCCCCCGGTTCTTACTGGCAGGTCGCCGCCTACAATCGGGCGGCGGATGCGCAGCCCATCGCCCAAACGCTCAAGGACGGGAATATGCCGGTCGTGCTGCGGCAAGGCCCCGACGGTCTGATCCACGTGTTGGTTGGTCCCTATTCCGATCCCGCGTCCCTGAGCAAGGCCCGCGACGCCCTGGTCTCCCAGTTTGGAATCCACGACCCCATTCGCAAGTAGCGTGAGCGGACCCCTGATCCAGATCGGCGCGGCGCGGCCCCGGCTCCCCGAGTGGGCGCGCAGGAGCCGTACGCATTTCGAATCCCTCAATCGCCTCAAGAGCGGGTTCCGCGCGCTGCGCCTCCATACCGTGTGCGAGTCGGCGCGCTGTCCCAACATCCACGAGTGCTTCCACCGCGGCGCCGCCACATTCATGATCCTGGGCAACGTATGCACGCGCGGCTGCGGCTTTTGCGCCGTGCCGAAGGGACGCGGCGAACCCCTCGATCCCGCCGAGCCCGCCAGCGTCGCGCGCATGGCCGCCGCCATGAACCTGCGCTACGTGGTGCTGACCAGCGTCAACCGCGACGACCTGGAGGATGGCGGGTCGCGCCACTTCGCCGAAACCATCCGCCAGGTGCGCCTGGCCCTGCCCGATGCGCGCGTCGAAGCCCTCACGCCCGATTTCAACGGCGACCTTGACGCCGTCTCTCGCGTGCTCCAAGCCGGACCCCACGTCTTCAACCACAACATGGAAACCGTCCCGCGCCTTTACCGCCGCGTGCGCCCACAGGCCGGCTACCAACAATCGCTGAGCGTGCTGGCATTCGCCGCTGTAGGGGTCGGGCATGCCCGACCCCTACCCCCGGCAGTCGAACTGCGCGATGTTTAAGACCACCCGGCGGCAGCAAACCTCNNAGGCGCTTTCGCCTGCCAACTTCCTTACCAAATCCGGCTTCATGGTGGGACTCGGCGAAACCGAATCGGAGGTGCGCGAGCTGCTTCGCGACCTGCGCGGTGCCGGAACCGATGTGGCCACCATCGGCCAGTACCTCCAGCCCACGCGCCGCAATCTGCCCGTTGCCGCCTACATCGAACCGCGCCAGTTCGACGCGTATCGCGATTACGGGCTCTCGCTCGGCTTCAAGATGGTGTTCAGCGGGCCCCTGGTCCGCAGCTCCTACATGGCGGACGCGGTGAGCGGCGAGGCGCTGCGCCAGCCGTGCTGAACCTGCTTCTGGCGCTGGCTTCCGCGGGCCTGCTGATTCTGATTTATCCCCGGTTTGAGCTGGTGTGGCTCCCCCCGGCGGCCCTGACGCCGCTGCTCGTGGCCGTGGCGCGCGAACCGCGGGCCGCGCGCCGCTTCCTGCTCGGCTGGGCCGCCGGCGTGGCCTATTGGTTCGGCGTCTGCAACTGGATTCAGTTCACGCTCGCCGTTCATGGCGGCATGGGCGAAATCGAAGCCTGGGCCTTGTTCTGCCTCTTTGCGGCGGCCAAGGCGCTGCACATGGGCGTTTTCGCCTGGCTGGCCGGATTCCCCCTGCGCCGCTGGTGGGCCGTCCCCGGCGTGGCCGCGTTGTGGGTCGCGGTGGAAGCCACCCACGGATCTCTCGGCTTTGCGTGGCTGGCGCTGGGCAACGCCGGAATCGACATGCAGGTTCCCATGCGCCTCGCGCCCATTACGGGAGTCTACGGGCTGTCTTTCGTCTTCGCGGCGACCGCGGCCGTGCTGGCCCTCACGCTGCTGCGCCGGCCGCGCGTGCAAGTGGCGTGGCTCCTGGCTCTGCCGCTGCTTTTCCTGCTGCCGCGCCTGCCGGCCGCCGCGCCGGGCCATGAGACCGCGGTGTTGGCGCAGCCCGCCATTTCCGAGACCGAGCAGTGGACCATGGAATCCGTGGACGCCATGCAGCAGGAGCAGGTGACGCTGACGCTCAATGCGGCGCTTCGCAACCTGGACCGGCCGCCTTCCATCGTGGCGTGGCCCGAGGTTCCTGCCCCGCTCTACTACGACGAGGACCAGCGCCTCCAGTCCCGCGTGAACGATCTGGCGCGTACCCTGCACGCTTACCTGCTGATTGGATCGGTGGCCCACAACCCCGCCGGAGAGCCGCTCAATTCCGCCGTCCTGATTTCCCCCGAAGGAGGCATGATCGACCGCTACGACAAGGTGAACCTGGTGCCCTTCGGCGAATACGTGCCTTGGCCCTTCGGCTATCTGGTGGACAAGGTTTCCACCGAGGCCGGCGATTTCGCCGCCGGAGACCGCGTGGTGGTTTCGCCGGTGGGCGGCGGACACCTGATCGGCGCTTTCATCTGCTACGAATCGGTCTTCCCGGGTTTCGTGCGGAAGTTCGCGGCCGGCGGCGCCCAGGTTCTGTTCAACATCTCCAACGACGGATGGTTCGGCCAGAGCGCCGCCCGCCGCCAGCACCTCTCCATCGTGCGCATGCGCGCGGCGGAGAACCGCCGCTGGATTTTGCGCTCCACCAACGACGGAATCACGGCCGCCATCGACGCCGCCGGCCGCGTGCGCGCGACGCTGCCTTTATCCACCGAGGCGACGCTCGAAACCAGTTTCGACTACATTTCCCAGCAGACGCTCTACACGCGCTGGGGCGACTGGTTCCCGTGGTTGTGCGCGAGCCTCGCGCTGCTCTGCCTGGTGGCCGAACGTGCCCTGTAGGGGCCGGGCATGCCCGGCCCTACCCATGGCGGATCACCAGGACGTCGCCGTCTTTCACGATGTACTCCTTGCCTTCGAGCCTCAGCAAGCCTTTCTCGCGCACGCCGGCGTAGCCGCCCAGGTCCACCAGCGCTTTCCAATTCACCACCTCGGCGCGGATGAATTTTTTTTCGAAGTCCGAGTGGATGGCCCCGGCCGCTTTCACGGCGTGGCTTTGCGCCGGAACGGTCCAGGCGCGCACTTCGTCCTCCCCGGCGGTCAGGAAACTCATCAGTCCCAGCAGGGCATAGGTGGCCGTGATCAGCCGCTCCAGGCCGGACTCTTGCAGGCCGTAGCTCGCCAGGTAATCGCGCTGCTCGGCGGCGCTCAACTCGGCCAGCTCGGCCTCGATTTTTCCGCAGACGGCGGTGGCCGACGCGTGCTTGCGCCCGGCCAGCGCGCCCTCGCGGTACTCCAGCTCGCGCTCGTGCAGCTTGCCGGCTTCCTCTTCTCCCAGATTCAAGACGTAGAGCATGGGCTTGCGGGAGAGGAACTGGAAGCCTCGAATGCGCTTCTCTTCCTCGGCGTCCAAATCGAGCTGGCGCAGCGGCTGGTTGTCGCTCAGCGCGGCGAGGCAACGGCGGAGCAGATCGTACTCGTGATCGAGCTCGGGGTTCTTGATTTT
>PLGA01000173.1:5854-7889 GCA_003139735.1 Bryobacterales bacterium
GGGGTCCACCGAGCCTTTTTCGTGAGGAACGGTCGCATCCTGAAACAGGCGCAGGACCTGCGCGAAAGCATCCACCACGCGCAGGCTGGCCAGGTAGCCGGGGTCGCGCAGGTTCTCCTTCGAAATGGCCGGCATGTCCACGTATTCCACCGTGGCATGGGTGACCTTGAGCGGTTCGAAGAGGCGCGCCAGTTCTTCCAGCCGCGCGTCCGGCACCTTGGCGACGCCCATGCGCGCGGCCGTGGAGCCGATGCGGGTGTCCTGGTGGACTCCGGTCAGGATGGTGAACAGGGAGGTCTTGCCTACCATGGGCAGGCCGATAATGGCTGTCTTCATAATGGGAGCGGTCTACAGGGGCACTTCCACCTGGGTCAGTATGTCTTCGATAATGCGCTCGGCCACGTCGGCGCGCCGCGGCACGAGCGCCGAGCGCGTATTGACGACCACGCGGTGCGCGAAAAGGGGGATAGCCAGGCGCTTCACGTCGTCGGGGATCGCGAAGTCGCGCCCTTCCAGCAGCGCCAGAGCTTGGGTGGCGCGGTACAGCGCCTGCGCCCCGCGCGGGCTGACGCCGAGGGCGAGGGATTCGTGGCTGCGCGTCTTTTCGACGATGGCGAGCATGTAATCCACCAGCGCCTCTTCCACGGCGACGCCCTGCACGGCGTCCTGGAGGCGGAGCACGTCTTCGGCCAGCAACCCCGCGGCGCCGGTTTCCCGCGGAACGGCATTCGAGTTCCGAACGATGAGGCGCTCGCTGGCGGCGTCCGGATAGCCGATGCGGAGCCGCATGAGGAAGCGGTCGAGCTGCGATTCGGGCAGCGGATAGGTGCCGTGGTGCTCCACCGGGTTCTGGGTGGCGATGACCATGAACGGCCGCGCGAGGGAATGCGAGTGGCCGTCGATGGTGACCTGGCTTTCGTTCATGGCCTCGAGCAGCGCGGACTGGGTTTTCGGGGTGGTGCGATTGATCTCGTCGGCCAGCAGGAAGTTGCTGAAGATGGGTCCCGGCTTGAACTCGAACGCCTCCGTGCGCACGTTGTAGATGGTGACGCCCAGCACGTCGCTGGGCAGCATGTCGCTGGTGAATTGCAGCCGGTGGAAGCGGCACGAAACGGCGCGCGCCAGGGCCTGCGCGAGGGTAGTCTTGCCGACGCCCGGCACGTCTTCGATGAGCAGGTGACCGCGCGCGAGCAGGCACACCAGCGAGAGCCTGATGACTTCCGGTTTGCCGCGAATCGCCGAGCCGAGAACAGCCTCCAAGTCGGCCAGGCTGCGGGCGATTTCGGGCGGGGACCCAACCGGCTGGGCGACCATGGGTTGCCGCTCGGACATTACTACGTTCATCATACTAAAGTTCGCCGCCTGGCCGTTTCGCAAACGCGGCGCAGTTGGCATGGACTGCGCATTTCAGGTAGACTCAAGAGTTGGCGTCCAAAGACGCCAGACCTGCCCGGTTTTTCCGCTTCAGGGCGCGTAGCTCAGTTGGTTAGAGCGCCTGCTTCACACGCAGCGGGACCGTCCCCAAAGCCTCTTTAGATTCATCTCCACTTTCAAGGTTTTCAACAACTTGGGGAATCTGCTTTTCGCTCAAAGGCAACCCGAGTCAGCTCAACGCGAGGGGTTTTGTCACGGTTTTGCCACGGTCGACTCACGATATCCGATCCTGGGTTACCGTTTCTTGGTTGAAGAAGCTCCGGATGATATCGCCGCAGAAGATCGGCGGTAGTTCGAACGACTGAATGCAGGCCGCATAGCTCACCACCACCACGACGAGGCTGAACGCGATTATACCCATATCCCGGCGCGCCACATCGTCACCTTGAGCAAGTCGCTGTAGTCCGGTTTGCGCAGGCTGCGCTCTAGCGTCCGCCATCTGTCCAATCACGAATGGCCGCCACTCCCGAGTACCTCCTCGTGACGTTTCGGAGTGATTTCGTCCAGTCCAGAAACGGGGGGCAATAATTCTCGGTATTTCCGCTCCTGGAACGTCGTTGGCGAATCGGAGTCCTCGAAGTCGAGGGTATCTGGGGATTGC
>PLGA01000053.1 GCA_003139735.1 Bryobacterales bacterium
ATCCTGGTGTAAGGCGCCGCGAAGACCTTCGCGCCATTGACGTGATCGCCATGGAAGTGAGTGTAGACGATGTAGCTGACGGGCAGCGCGGAGACCTTGCGGAAATCGTTGAGGGCCGCCTGCGCGGGCGCCTGGCCTTCCGTTGTGTCGACCACCACGACGCTGCGGTCCGTCAATACGAAGATGACGTTGCCCAGGGCGTAACCGGTGGCGCAATAGACCTGCGGGTTGACGCGGATGAGTTCGGGGGTGTTCTGGGAAAGCTGGGCGGCGGCCGGGAGGGTGGCCAGAAGGAGGAGGATGGGTGAGGTCGTTCGCATTTGGCGCCTGTATCAGTGCGGCCGCCGTCTGGGTTTATGCTTTTCGAGATTGGGCAATTGCCGCTTCATGAATTCGTTGAACAGGGGTACGGTAATCATAACAAAATTAGTGGCGTTAATAGGGTAACCATTAATGCCATTAATAACAATAAAGTGAGGCGAAGCGCGAAAGCCCGCCCAAATCGCGTTCGGCGGCACAACCGAGGACCAGCTATTGCGCACTTGTTTTCCGTGATGGGTTCGGGATGCCCAGTGTCTTTAAGGTCAATCATATTTGCCTTTTGCTAAACTTCGTGGTACGCTCTTGGCTGTTTAGATTCTCCTTACCCTTGGAGGCTGGACCATGATGAGTTCTGCCCGGTTCCTGCTGCTTACGCCCGTCTTCTCCTTGATCGCCCTTGCCCAGACCTTTTCCAGTGGATCGACCGGCGCCGACGGCGCGCTCAATCCCACCAGCAACACGACTGTTCAGTTGCCGCCCTCTGGCACGCTTAACTACACGACGGTTAACATCCCGGCCGGCGTCACCCTGACGTTCCAGAACAACCTGCAGAATACGCCGGTTATCATGTTGGCTCAAGGTAACGTCACGGTCAGTGGCATAATCAACGTTAGAGGCGTGGGGCGCGCGCCTGGGCCTGGAGGATTTGAGGGTGGCGATACCTACCTGCCTGGTTTCGGTCCGTCACCTGGCCAAAACTCTCCGAACCAAGTTGCCGCTCAGTGGGTTGGTCCGCTCTCCCTTGTCCCAATAATCGGTGGTTCGGGCGGGGCTGGCAACCCCTTTGGTGGTAACAACCCCTGCTGGGGCGGCGGGGGCGGAGGCGCAATACTAATTGCCTCCTCAACCGGAATAACGCTATCCGGGCAAATTTTGGCCTATGGCGACCCTCTAGGCACGATCAATTGCAATCCTGTGCTTTCGACTCCTGGCGCGTCCGGCGCCGTCCGCCTGGTGGCCAATTCGGTCACAGTGACCGGCAATTTAACGGCGGCTATCGTCCGGCTCGAAGCGCCACTTGGCTCGAACAATTATTCAGGGGGAGGGACGCCGCCGATCATATCAACCATCAATCCCATCCTCGTCCCAACCAATCCGCCATCATTGACGATAGTATCGGTTGGCGGCTACCCGGTGCCGTCCTACTCGGGGTCCAGCTTCAACACCATCGACCTAATGCTCCCGACGCAATTGCAGGATCCGATCCCCGTTGTGGTGCAAGCGACAAACGTGCCGGTGGGTTCGCCCGTCAGCGTCGCGTTCAGCGGATCGGCCAGCGCGACCTCCACAACAGCCAACTTGAGCGGCACGGCCAGTTCATCGTCGGCCACGGTGTACGTCTCCGGGCTGACGCGCAGTGCGGTCTCCTACCTGTTCGTCTCTGCCTCATTCAACGCCAGCCAAGTTGCTCAGAACATCGGCCCGGCGTCAAATAGAGTCTCTACAATCAAAGTCGCCTCCGGAATCGGCCAAAAGAGCACGTACCGCTTCCTCCGGCGCGATGGGACAGAAGTGGACCCAAGAGCGATTTCCCCAGATCTGCGCCGTGCTTTCGGCCTTTGACGCCCCTCTGGAGAACAGCATGCGAGGCCGGCAAATCATAGGCTTTATCTTTCTCTTCGTGCCCGGGTGCGTGTACACGGCTCTTCCGGGCTTGGCCCAGTCCCAGAATACGGGATTCGTCCACTCAGGGGTTACGGTCAGCTTCGAGAATACGAGCGACTACGCGGTGGGCGCGGGGGTTACAGTCAGCTTCGAGAATACGGGCAACTACGCTGTGGGCGCGGGAGTCAGTATCTCTTTTCAAAATGCTTCTGACAGCGCCGGCCGAGGCGTCAGCGTCGCATTCGGGTCCGTCCCCCCCGCCACCCAGATCACGGCCGCCTACGGCCAGCCAGGCACATCCAGGAACCCGTCCGGAGCCGTCGCGGAACCCGTCAATACGGCAACCGGAAATTACTATTCCACGAGCACCGACTTGGCCATACCCGGCAAGGGTCTCTCGTTCAACTTCGCGCGCTCGTACAATAGCGCCGATCCTTACGACGGTCCAATGGGTATCGGCTGGACCCATTCCTTCAACCTTTTCCTGACCCAGAACGCCGATACCTCGGTGAGCATCAAGCTGGAGGATGGCGGCGTGATCTCCTTCATGCCAGTGGCTGGAGGCTTCGTCCCGCTCACGAGCGGCGTCTTCGACACGCTCAAGCAGAATGGCGACGGCTCCTTCACCTTGACGCATCCGAACCAGACGCAACTGAACTTTTCCGCGCCGGGCAAGCTGCTCTCCATCGTGGACCGTAACGGCAATACCCAGGCGTTCACCTACGATGGTTCCGGCAATCTCACCGACATAACCGACAGCAGCTCCAGATCGTTCACGCTGGCATACGATGGCAATAATCGCCTGCTTACGCTTACCGATCCCATTGGAAGGGTCCTGGGATACGCCTACGATTCGCTTGGGCGCATGGTTTCCTTTACCGATCCGCTAGGCGCGACTACAAGCTACGCTTACGACACCTACAACCGTCTCGTTTCGGCAACCGATCCCCTCGGCAACGTTTACCTGCAAAACACCTACGACTCGCAAAATCGCGTGATCGTGCAATTGAATGCCAGGAACTTCGCAACCACGTTCGCCTACGATACCCCTTCCCCCGGCACCACGACCATCACGGACCCGCTCGGCAACGTGACCCGGCAGACAAGCGACAGTTTATGGCGCCTGGTCCAGCAAATCGACGCGCTGGGTGGCACGACAACCTACGTGTACAACGCGAGCAATTTGCCGGCGTCGGTTACCGATGCGCTCGGCCGCGTACAGAGCTTCACGTACGATAACAACGGGAACACCTTGTCCGTCACGGACCCCACAGGAAAGGCCACCACCTTCACCTACGATTCGAAGAACAACCTGCTCACCAGCACGGACCGGCTGGGCCGGATCACAACGTTCACGTACGATTCCAACGGCAATCTCCTGACCAGTACCGACGCGGGCGGCAACACCAGCACGTTTACCTACGACTCGTTTGGCGAACTGCTCACGGCGACGAATGCCCGCGAGTTCGCGACCGACTTCCAATACGACACGACTGGAGACCTCACGAAAACCCTGGACGCCCTCGGCAACTCCGTGAACATGACCTACGACGAGGTGGGGCGGCTGCTGTCCACAATGGATCAGCGGGCCCATACCTCCCATCGGCACTACGACGCCGACAGCCGGCTAACAAGCATCGTCGACCCGCTGGGCCACGCTACCGCATTCGTCTACGACCATAACGGCAACATGATCAGACTCACGGACGCCAATAAGAACGTGACGCGTTACGCCTACGACCCAACGAACAAGCTCAGCAAGGTTACCGACGCCCTGAGCCATGTTACGCAGTACGGATACAACGGCAATACGGACCTTATCACGGTCACGGATGCCAAACGCCACGTCACCACCATGTCGTACGATGGCCTCCGCCGGTTGAGTTCCATCAGGGACCCTCTCGGCAACGTGCGGCGGTATGGATACGATGCGGTCAGCAACATGACCAGCACGGTGGATGGCAACGGCAAGACGAACACTTTCGGCTACGACCAATTGAATCGGCTGGTTTCCATGGCGTTGTCGGACGGCAAGAACGTGGCGTATTCGTATGACGCGGTTGGGAACCGCTTGACCATGACGGATATCCGCGGGGTGACGAACTATACATACGATCCGCTGAACCGCGTGCTGTCCGTGACAACCCCCGGCGGAAGCCCGATAGTTTACGCCTATGACGGTGTGGGGAATCGCACTGTCCTCCAATACCCTGATGGCAAAACGGCGGATTATGCATACGACGCGCTGAACCGCCTCGCGCAGGTGACGGGTCCGACGCACCTTCTGACAACCTACACCTACGACCCCACGGGGAACCTGACGGGCGCCGCGAATCCGAACGCGACGACCGTGGCGCTCACGTACGACCCCGCCAATCGTCTGGCGCGCCTGACGAATAAAGCCGGAACGAAGGTGCTCTCATCGTTCGGCTACACGCTGGACGCGGTGGGGAACCGTTTGCAGGTAGCTTCGCCAAGTGGGACGACGACGTATGGCTACGATACTCTGTATCGGCTGACTTCCTGGACCAATCCGGCGGCCCAACTGACGCAGTATACGTATGATGCCGTGGGAAATCGGCTGTCGCTCGTATCGCCCGCCGGGACAACCAATTATTCGTACAATAACGGGGACGAAATGCTGACCGCCGGGACGTCTTCATTTGCATATGACGGAAACGGAAACCAGCTCACCAAGACCACCGGCTCGACGACCGTGACGTACGCATGGGACGCCTTGAATCGACTAACCTCGGTCGTTGGCGGGACGGCAAACACGCAGTATCAGTACGACGGCGACGGCAACCGGGTGAGCCAGCAGTTGGCCACGGGGACCTATCAATACACCAACGATACCGCGTCAGCGCTGCCGGTAGTGTTGAACGAGAACGGTCCGGACGGAAACATCGACTACCTCTACGGACTGCAGATGATCTCGGCAACGAGCTCGACATTCCAGGACTACTACCAGTTTGACGGCTTGGGGAGTACGTCGGTACTCACAGGGTCCACCGGAGCGTCGAAGGAGACGTACACGTACGACCCTTGGGGAACCGTGCTGAATACGACCGACCCGCTGGGTACGAAGAACAAGTACAAGTTCACGGGGCAGGCGTTTGACGCGAACAGCGGCCTGTTTTTCTTGAGAGCCAGATATTATGATCCAACCATTGGAAGATTTCTCAGTCGCGACTCCTTGGGCGGCGGCGTCACGGCACCCACCGCGCAGAACCGTTATCTTTATGCGGCCGACCGCCCCACTTCTCAAGTCGATCCCAGCGGGCTGTCTCCCGAGTTTTCCTCAACTCAGGGGCCTGTTCTCAACGGAAGTTCACCCTGCTTTCAAAGGGGTGCCCTAAACGTCTCGCAGATAAGTTGCCTTCTAGGATCGGCCGCTGTCTCTGGGCAGCTAACCGATTACCTACAAGGTTCATCCGGTGCAGCCAGCGGAGTAGCAGGCGTCGCCTCCGCGGCGGTCGGTGCCTATCAGGATGCGAATAACCCCAACCTCAACGCTGGGCTGAAGATTGGTCGAACCTCGGCGAATATACTGCTAGGTGTTAATCCGATTGTAGGAATCCCTTACGGGGCCGCCTCAATCCTGTGGCCGAGCCAGACGGACGCTGCTTTGAACTGGACACTGAACACGATGGGAGATTTGGGGGCCAACGCGATTGGGGGCGTAACTTTCCTCACCGGAACAAGCGCGGCATTTCAAAGCTGGGCCTCCAGTCCAAGCTGGGCGGACTACTGATGTAGGTAGGAGGCGCGCAGAACTACAGCGTCGCAAGCTGGTGGTCGGGGCACTCCAGATTCAGGCACTCATACAAATCGTCGATCAGACCCGTACCGTGCTTGGCCAAAAAAGGCAGAATGGAATACAGCCGCTCCTGCAGGTGGCGCTGCGGATAGACCAATCCCGAGAGATACGACGCGTCGCGGGCCACGCGGGCATCGCGGGCCATAGTTTCGCGGCCGATCTTGCGCTCCATTTTCGCGAGCTGGTAGAGCATCTTCTGGCGGCTCTTGCCGAGGTTGGCGGCGAGCGAGGCGTCGAACCCGGCCAGGTCGCGGATCAGGCAGTCGACGGCCTGCTCCACGGCCGTCCTGGTCCGCGCCAGGGTGCCGGAAAGAGCGGGAGGGATCAGCCGTGCGGCGATGCGGTCGCGCACCGCATCGTCGCCATGCGTGCAATCGGCGAGCGACAATCCATAGCGCGTCATCAGCTTCTGGCTGCGCTGATCGATCAACGTGAACCCGGCGCGGTGCAACGCGGCGGGCATGCGGCCCAGAATGGCGCGATAGATTACTTCGGATTGCGCCAGATACGCCAACTCGGCCGGACCGCCGATGTAGGCCACTGTCGGCAGCATGGAATCCTCGACCACGGGACGCAGCAGCGCGTTGGGGGAAAGCTGGGCGGCGCGATCCATCAATTCTTCGGTCGAGAAGCGGCGGCCATTCTGCAGATAATCGCGGCCGTAGCGGCGCAGCGTATAGCGGCGGCCGTTCTCCAGCAGGAACACGAAGGAAGTCTGATCCTCCACGTGGACCTGCGCATGATAGCCCGCGGCTTCCAGCGCGCGGTTGCGCTCCAGCAGCGCGGCGGTCAAATCCGGCGCAGCGGCCAGCGCGGAACGAATGGCCGGCGCGGCCAACTCGCGCATGGCGGGCGACATGGGATCCACATGCAGCAGCCCGTATTGCGCCAGCAGGCGGTGGAGCAGCGCGCTGAACGCCTCACCCATGGTGCGGCCGGGCTGATAGGCTTCTTCCACCAGCGCCGACACCTCATCGCCGAACGGCAAGCCGGCCAGCGCCGCGCGCAATTGGGCGACGGGCGGCTCGCTCAGCACAAACTGCCCCACGGGCTGGCTGGTGGCCGGCGAGTGAGGTTTCTCCAGCTTGATGGGATGGTGCTCGGCGTCGAAGACCCAGCAGTGATTGACTTCGGCGAAGTCGTGGTCTTCGGTCGCCAGCCAGAAGAGCGGCACCGCGGAGATGCCCTGCGCCGCCAGGCTGCGCGCCAGTTTCGCCGCCGTGAGAGCTTTGTAAATGGTGTAAGCCGGACCGGAAAACAGGCCGACCTGCTGGCCGGTAACCACTGCCACGGTGCCCTCGCGGGCGAGAAGGTCAAGCTGAGGGCTGCCGCCATTTTGTTGCCGCAGAGCCGCGACCAGGGCGGCACGCCGCTCGGGCGGGAAGCGCATTTCACGGGCGGCAGCTTCGAAAACACCGGGGTCTGAAGGAAGGTGGGGATAGAAGGACCGGACGCGATCGGGATGGTAGGTGAAGTCCGCGAAGAGCTTGCTGGTGTGCGGCAAATCCGTGTAGCGGACGCAGGTACAGTTCATGGCCGAAAGTAAGTGATGACTGGCATATGCTCAAAGATGCAAAAGAGCGGGGCTCAAGCCCCGCGCGGGCTAAAGCCCGCCCTCCGTTTACGGCTAGCCCGCGGGCAAAATCTTGGTAATGTCGTTGTACAGCACGAA
>PLGA01000125.1 GCA_003139735.1 Bryobacterales bacterium
CTGGTGAACGATAGCGACATCCGCGTGGAACCCGGCTATCTGCGGGCGGTGACGGCGCCGCTCGCCGATCCCAAGATCGGCCTCGTGACGTGCCTCTACCGCGCGCGGGCGGAACGGTGGGCATCGCGCTTTGAGGCGCTGGGCATCGCCACGGAGTTCGCGCCGAGCGTGATGGTCGCGCGGCTGTTGGGGCAGGCGGAGTTCGCGCTGGGTTCGACCATGGTGTTTCGCGCCACCGAACTGCGCGCCATGGGCGGCTTCGAGGCCATCCGTGACTACATCGCCGACGATTACCAGCTTGGCCGGCGCATCCATGAGATGGGCTACCGGATCGAGTTCGCGCCGGTGGTGGTCGAGACCGATCTGGGGGCCGAATCCTGGGTGCACACCTGGCGCCACCAATTGCGCTGGTCCCGCACCATACGGGTTTCGAGGCCCGGAGGCTACTTCGGCTTCGCGGTGACGCACGCCACCATTTGGGCTCTGGTCGCCTTTGCCGCGGGCGAGTGGCAGGCGGGCGCGGCGGCGCTGGCGTTGCGCATTGCCGCCGGCGCCATGTCCGCTGCCGTGCTCAAGGACCGGCGCGCCTCGCGGGATCTCTGGTTGATCCCCCTGCGCGACGTGTTCGGTTTCGCCGTCTGGCTGGCGGGCGCGTTCGGAAGCACGGTGTACTGGCGGGACCGTAAACTGCGCCTGCGACCGGATGGGAAGATCGCGAGCGGCTCCGGAAAGCCGTAGGCCGGCAGCCCGCTTCAACCGGATCCCCCGGACTCGAAGCGCCGCATTTCTCCGAGTCGCTGCTCGAAGCGCGTCCGCAGCGACTTTCGGTATGCCGCCAGCCCTATTCCGGCCGCCGATGCCCTCGCTTCGATGCGCCCTTCGGTTCGCGCGACTCCGGCGTAAACCCCGAAGTCGGCTGCATTCGTGGGGCCGGAGGCGTACTGAAATCCGAAGGCCCATCCGGGCCGTCGATTCGTTCCGCGACCATCTCTAACCACGCGTGACGATCCGATTGGCGCTGTGCTGGCATAACCCTTTTGCATGAGAGCTATCGGCGGAACGCACGGTTTTCCATAGATCTAAGTAATTTTCTGCGGAACTCTAAAGTCCGTTCGCAATTCCGACGAAGCAATTGCTTCCGAGAAGGAACTTCGGATGGAAAGGCGTGGCGAATGCCATGGGGGGTTTTGCATGTTAAAGAGACTATTCCAGTTTTCAAGTAACGGCCACGGATCGGCGGAAGCCGAGTCCGAAAGCTCGGGCTCCGCGAATGGAGCCTTGGCCGTGGCGCCTGCCGACGAATGGAGGCAGCCGCTCCGGGCTGCGGATTTCGGTTCGGCCAGAACGGACCCGGCCGCGAGCGCGCAGAAGCCGGGGGGCTTCGAGCAAATCTACCAGACGGCCGCGGTCGAACCGCCGCGCGCGGCCTACAGCATTCTACAGGTGGCGGAGACGACCAATAGCCCCATCTTGCCGGGATGCCGCCTGAGGTCAGGCGTTGCGCCCTATTGATGGCCCTCGAAGCCGCCCACATGGATTCCGACCAGCTTTTGCAGGACGCCATGCTGCGCCAGCGGGCCTTGAACGACCACGAGGACACGCTTCAGGAACGGCTGCGAACCTTCGAGGCCGGCAAGGCGGACGAGAATCGCGCCATCGAGGCGGAGTTGGACCGGATCACGAGCCAGCATGTCGCGCGCATCCAGATGAACCTCGATGCGGTGGCGCACGCCCAGGACGAATTCCAAGGTTGGCAGGAGCTCAAACGGCAGGAGTGCCAGCGCATTTCGGACGCCGCCAGCTTCTGCGTGCCGCCGGCTGGCGTGTCCGGTATGCACGGTCTGGCCGTGGTGCTCGAGCACGCATCCAAGCCGCGCAGATAGGAGTTAGAAGATGATCATCGCGCTCCTTTCGGCGGCGCTATTCCCCCAGTTTTTTTCTGGCTAGCGGACGCGCGTACGCCACCGGCGGGTTGTGCGCATTGAACCCGAGCACTTTTCGGTAGCAGTCCATCGCCTCACTCCTGGCGCCCAGTTTCTCGTAAGTCTGGGCGATCATGGCGACGATGAACGCATCGTCCTGGCTGGCCTTCTGAAACTGCTCCAGAGCGGCCTTGTAATCGCCGCCGTAAAACGCGACGTAGCCCAGCAGGTAGGGCAGGAATGGCTCCTGCTGCGGGTTATCGCCCTTTGCCAGGATGGCGGTGGCGGCGGCGGCGTGCTTCTGCGCTTCCGCCTTGTCGCCGCGCCGCGCCGCGACGCGCGCCTGGGCGTGCTCCCAGCGAAACTCCCACAGGTCTTTGCGGTCGGGCTTGATGCCGGGCTGGCGCAGTCCGGCGTCGTACCCGGTCCGGTACCAGGCGGCGGCTGTGTCCAGATCGCCCGAATCGATGCAGATGCGCGCCAGTTCGTCGGCCACTTCGCCGGCGTTGTAGAAATCCTCGGCGGCGAGTTCCAAATCGTAGGCTCGCCGGTCGTACGGAACCGCCCCTTTGCAGTTGCTTTCGAAACCATAGGAGAGCGCCATGTCCCGCAGTGCGCGGATCTTATCGCTGGGGGAAGGCGCCGTGTCGATGGCCTTGGCGAAGTACTGTTGCGCTTCCGCGCTATCGCCCTTGAGGTCGAGCGCGACGCCCGCCCCGCTGTTTGCGGGATAGGAATTGGGCGTAAACTGAAGCGCGTTGCGGTACATGGCGGTGGCCTCGTCCTGCTTCCCGAGACGGCTGAGGGCCTGGCCCTGCTTGATGAAGTCGCCGGGGTCCGTCTGTGCGAACACCGCGGCGGAGAACAGGAGCGCGGCAAGTGCGCTCCGCGACGTGGCTGAGTGCATGACGAGAATTATCGCACGAGCCCGCTCGGGTCATTCGCTGCCGAGCTTCTCGATTTCACGTCTGATTGCACGGGCCTCTTTTCCAAAACCGGCCCAGCAAACGAGCAGCAAGACCGCGAATCCGATCAAAGGGGCGGGCGACTCCTGGAATCGGGTATACCAGGGCGCGTCGATTCCCAACGACTTTGCGATTGCCACCGGCGCCCCGCCCCACCACGAGGCCAACATCCCGGGGAACAGCAGAAACAGCGTCCAACGAATCTCCAGCAGCCGCTGGCGCTTTCCCTCCAGCTCGTTACGCAGGAACCGGGCGCACGGCTCCGGTTCGGCCGCCAGGCGAATCCGCCGGGGCGGTCCATTTCGCGCCCATCTCAAGGCGATATACAGGAACACGGCGATGCCCGAGGCAAATCCCACCCGGATCAGGGGCGCGGGGAATCGAATCACATACATGGCCGCCCTGGCGATAAACAGCGCCAACAGCCCCAATACCAGCCAGTATTCGCGGACTATTTTCTTCTCGAAAGCGCCAGCCCTCCTGCAAATCTCTTCCGGCGTCATCTGCATTTTCTCTTCCTCCTGGGCCTTCCACACGCCCTCGTACCGGCTTTCCGGGTCATCGCCCTGCATGGTCGCCTCCTTCCTGAAACTGCCGGCCAAGCAATTTCTTGATCCGGTGAATCTTGGTCGCAATATTGACTGCCGACAATCCCATCACCTCCGCGATCGACGCTGCCTGCTCGCCCTCGAGATAGAGCAAAATGATCTGCCGATCGAGCGGCTTGAGTCTGTGGATCATTTCGAGAAGCTTGGCGGCCGAATGCCTGCGGTCCGCATGCGCTTGACCGTCAACCGGGCAAGGCTCCTCTTCCAGGGCGTCCAACTCGACCAGCCGCGACGATACGCGACGGCTCCGCACAATGTGTGAGGCGGCCACGTTGTGAGCTACGCGGTACACCCAGGTCTGCACACTGCATCGGCCATGGAATAGACCAAGGCTCCGCCAAAGCCCGATGTGGATTTCCTGAAGCAAGTCGCGCCGCCGGTCCGGGTCGGCCTCATATCCCCTCGCCAGCCGGCTCAGGCATGCGCCATGCGCGGCGATGGCCTCCGCGTACAACTTGTTGGCTGCGTTCACCACCGTCAGTCGGGCCCTCTACTGGAATAGTCGCTGAATCCAGCGGCTTTCTTACAGTGCCTGCGGAATTGGGCGCCTACGGCAGCGCGTTCCGCGGGATGAGGTAGGCTCCGGGGATTCTCTCGTCCAGCGTCGCAAGAACGGCGCCGTTCGCCGCCGCAAGCTGTAACAGGTGGCCATCGGCGGTCTGCTTCGGAGTCTTCACCCACGCCGGCAGATGCGAGATGTCATGATCGTCCGGGATGAACGCGAGCGGCAGGGTCTTAGCTTTCTTCAGACGCAGCAACAGGGCCCGCGCTTCGGAAATAGTGAATCCGTAAGCGGGCATGTGCGCTAGCACTCTCACGAACCCTAGTTCCGTGATGGAGCAGGTTGCCAGTGGCGGCCATTGTTGCGCCCTCAGCCAGACGGCCACTCGGGCGTGAAACTCGTGGTCGATGACTCCGAGTGCAACAAGAGCACTCACGTCGAGGAGGTACTTCATGGAAAATCGGCCAGGATGTCCTCAACTTCTTTGCTGGTCAGCACCGGAGCGTCGGGTCCGGCGCTGAGGACAGGGAGGCCGGTCACCGGATCTTTGATTATCCTGGCCCGCAGCCGGCGCGCTCTGCGAGGTGTCAGAACAATGCGCCCGGCTTCGACGTTGGCATCGAGCGGATCTCCGGCGCGGAGGCCGAGCCGGCGACGAATCGCGCTCGGAAGAACGACCTGGCCCTTGGTGGATATCTTGGTCTGCATGGTAAGACAATCTTACCATCAATGGCGTGCGCGGGCTTCCTTCCGCCCCAATTGCAATGCCGCCATGTCGATATCGAACCAGCGCTGGCTCTTCACTTTGCCGCGCAGCGCGCCGACGACGAACTCTTCCTCGAGAGGGTTGGCGGCTTCGAGCAGCGCGCCCAGCATGACGATGTTGGCGGCCTTCGCGGCGCCCAGTCCATCGGCCAGGCTCGTGAAGTGCATGGCGATCGTGCGGACGCCGGGGCGCTGGCAATCTTCGGGAAACTCCGCCGCGTTGTAGAGCACCACGCCGCCCGGTTCCACCGTGGGCAGGAACTTGCGCAGCGAAGGCTCGT
>PLGA01000504.1 GCA_003139735.1 Bryobacterales bacterium
CGCGACGAGCGCGAGGCGGCGCTGTGGGTGCGCGACATGTTCGGCCGGGTGGCGGACCGCTACGACCTGGCCAACCACCTGCTGTCCTTCAATGTCGACCGTTTCTGGCGGTCGCACACGGCGCGGCGGGTGGGGCGCATTCTGGAACGGCCGGAGGCGCGCGTCCTGGATATCTGCTGCGGGACCGGCGACCTGCTGCTGGCGCTGGCGAAGAAGGGGCCGGCGGAGCGCGCGATTTTCGGGTCGGATTTCTGCCACGCGATGCTGACGGCGGCGCGCGCGAAGACGGAGCGCCGCGCGGCGCGGGCACGGCTGTTTGAAGCGGACGCGCTGCGGCTGCCGCTGGGCGACGCGTCGCTCGATTTGATTACGGCGGCGTTCGGTTTTCGCAACCTGGCGAATTACGGCGCGGGCCTGGAGGAAATGCGGCGCGTGCTGCGGCCCGGCGGGATGGCGGCGATACTCGAGTTCTCACGGCCCACGAACGCGGCATTCGCGGCGCTGTACGAGTTTTATTCGCGGCGGATTTTGCCGTGGATTGGCGGGGCGCTTTCAGGGTCGCCCGACGCGTACCGGTATCTGCCGGAATCGGTGCGCAAGTTTCCGAGCGCGCCGGAGCTGGCGGAGGAGATGCGGCGGGTGGGGTTCGAAAGGGTGAGCTACGAGATGCTGACGGGGGGGATTGTGGCTTTGCATTTAGCGGAGAAATGAGGGACGAGCTTAGGTTTGGGGCGGGAGAAAAAGGCGTTTTGGCCACAGATGAACACAGATGAACACGGATAAGAAAAGAGTTTGGGTTAACAGCAGTATCCAATTTAAGGGCGTGTTCGGGTGGGCGGGATCTTTACTCGATCAGCTTCCAGGCGCTGAGGAGGAGCACGGCGATGAGAATCGCGCGCAGAGCGCGTTCCGGCACCCGCGGCGCCAAGCGGCTGCCAAACGCCACTCCGGGCAGCGAGCCGGCCAGCAGCCAGGGCAGGATGCCCCACTCGACCGAGCCGAAGCCGATAAAAAAGGCGCCGGTGGCGGATAGCAGGATGGCGGCGTGGAGAATGTCGGTGCCCACCAGGCGGGCGGCCGGGATGTCATAGGCCCATATCAGGAAAGGCAGGATCAGGGCGCCGCTGCCGATGCTGGTGAAGCCGATCACGCTGCCGACCAAGGCTCCGAAACCGGCGGTCGCCAGGGCGCGGCGGCGCGGGCTGCTCCATTCGACGGGCTTGGCGCGGACCCAACTCCCGCGCAGGGCGAGTGCGGCGGTGACGGCCAGGAGCGTGAAGCCGATGGCATCCCGAAGGTAACGGTCGGCGGCGGGAGACAAGCGGCCCATCGCGTGGACTGCGAGGGCGCCGGCGACGCCGGCCGGCACGCTGCCGCGCATGAGCGCGCGCGCGACGGGCCAATCCACCATGCCCTGCTTCGCGTGAATGACGGCCCCCAGGATTTTAGTTACGGACGCGTAGACCAGGTCCGTGCCGATGGCAATGCCCGGGCGGCGGCGCAAGACGAGGATCAGGAACGGCGTCATTAAGGCGGCGCCGCCCATCCCGGTGAGGCCGACGAGGAAGCCGACGCCGAAGCCCATCAGCAGGAGGGCGGCATGTTCAGGGAAGACCACGGGCTAGCGCGCGGCTGGGGCGCGCTCGATGACCATGAGCGAGAATGAACCCGGCAGCACCGGGGCTCTGCCCCTGCCGCCCGCCGGCGCCGGCCCGAACTTGGCGGAGACCAGGAAGATGCGGTGATTGGTGGGATCGAGTCCCATATTGCGCGAACCCTGCGGCGTCGGGACGCTTTCGAGGACGTGGTATTGGTCCGGAGTGTCCTGATGGATGACGGTGAGGGCGCCATCGGCATTCGAGGCGAACGCGTCTCCGGAGGCCGCATCGTATCCGGCGCCATCGACGCCGGTCCCGATGGGGACGGTTGCGACCACCTTGCCGGCTTGATAGTCGGAGATGGCCATGACGCCGCTGCGGCATCCGCTGAAGAGGCGATGATGGGCGGTATCGAGGGCCATGGGAACCGGCTGCTTGCAGGGGGCGGTGGACCAGCGCCGCACGATGGCGGCGGTTTTCGCGTCGATCTCAACAACCTCGCTAGTGTCGGTGATGTTGGCGTACAGCTTGCCGTCGCCGGCCGACGCGCCGTTTTCCGGTTTGCCGCCGAGGGGGATGTTGGTGATAAGGGTTCCCTGGCGGGCGTCGATGACGGTGGAGGAGTGGGCATCGCCGTTCAATGTGAAAACGCGGTTCGACGGGGCGTCATAGAGGATGGCGTCGGCGTCTTCGGCGGCCGGGATCTTGCCGAGCGTCTTGAAGGTCTTCAGATCGAACATGATTACGGATTGGTCGTTACCGGAGGTTGCGAATCCATGACCCGTGGACGCCGCCACGGCGGTTCCGTGGGCGCCGTCGATGCCGGCGACTTCGCCGAGCAGCTTGCCGGTGTCTTCATCGACCACCATCAGGCGCGTCTGGCGGGCAATGAACAGGCGGNNTAAGACGGAGACGGCTGCGCGAGCAGGGCGGCCGCGGCAGTGAGTATCAGGATTAGGGCGACGTTGCGCATAGGGGACCTCTGTGAATCAGTATAACGGGATGCCCTTCTTCTGGAATGCCGGCAGGGGCGCTTGTCTGCGCAGGACGCCAGCACGCCCGCGCCGACGAATTTCCCCCCCCGGAGACGGTTCTCGTAGCGGAAGAGCACGTCCTGGATCAAGACCGTTTCAGAATCGACGAAGCCAAAAACCCGACTTCCCGCCGGATCGCGCGCTCCGGGATGGCGAGGCTCAGGTACCTATCGTTCTCGCAATACAATAGCCTTCCCCGAACCAGTTCGGCCAGGATGTCGTCGATTTCGGCCGCCTCGCACGAACCATTCCAGCTATTGCCGATCGCCTCACCGATAGAGCGCCTGGAGCGGATCTCCTGGCAACATAGAAACACCGAGGCCGCCGGGCCGGACAAAACGTACTCGTCGGCCTTACCCAACCGGGAATCCGAGATTTTGACGAAGTTCAGCCCGTGACTGAAACTGAGGATCGGCCGATTTGCACTGTAGTACCTCTTCCTCCAATCCCGCACAGCCCCCGCGACGGGCCGTATATAGAATGCGTTGCCAAACTGATCGAGGCCGGGATATTCGAAAAGAAACGCCAAAGCGCGGAGATCGACATTCTCGCCGTAGATATACCGGTAATCTTGCTGCGGGGTGAGCGTCGTTCCACGGGCCACGGCTTCATTGAAATACGGGCTGTGGCGCTGGTACACGATCTGGGATGGCGGATAGTCGGGCGGGGCCAGGTGGACCAGACTCGGAAACAACCCGGCCATTTGTTCATACCATATTGGCGATTCTCCCGGAACGCCCCACAGCAGGTTGTATGCGACATCAATGCCCAATTCGCGGCACCACCTCAGAAATCGGATGTTGTGCATCGCGTCCGTGCCTTTGCGCATCGCCCGCAGAGCCTCGGAGCTGAAGCTCTCGATGCCCGGCTGCACGATGGTCACGCCCGCGTCCCGCATGGCCAGCAACTCGTCCCACCCGGTAGTCGGGCGCACCTCCAGGAACAGACTCAAGTCATATCCGGTATCCCGCAGAGCGGGGAGAACCTCCGTCAAAAGCGATTTTCCGGCGACCGTGTCCACCAAATACAGGCGATTCTGTCTGTACGCGCCAGACATCTTCACGATCTCGAGCAGGACTCGCCCCGGAGATTTGGAGCGATATCCGATATAGCGCCCGTTGACGCCGCAGAAGCTGCACTGGCGCTTTTCGCCCCACCAACATCCGCGTGAACTCTCGATCTGCACCCACAGGACGGGCGGCGCCGCGGTGGGCCGAGCCCCAAGTTCCTGAAAGTACTCGGAGTAATCGGGTGGTGGAAAGCGATCCAGATCCCGAATGGGCGCCCGGTCCCCGGTGTGCGTCACGGTTCCGTCCTGGCGCACAAAGATCCCGCGAGGGAGCGTCCCAGACGTTGTCTCCGCTCGGCTTGTCCGATGATACCGGACTAATTCCGGAAGAGCCTCCTCCCCCTCGCCATCCACTACAACGTCCACCCATGGAAACGCCCGAACGCATTCCTTTCCCATCTCACCTTGAACAGACGCGCCGCCCAGCACAATCAGCGCGTCCGGCCGGCGCTCCTTCCAGAGTCTCGCCATGGCCAGAGAGGGCGCCAATTGGTTTACTACACATGTAAACCCAACGACGTCAACCTCAGCGGATTCCAGACGATTCAATTCCTCGCTCAGGAACTCCGGCGCCACTTCATTCCGAATGTGCAGCAGGGTTTCACGCCACCGAGGATCTCCGAGACTATTTAGAGGGCCCGGCGATTCGTCCTGAAGAAACGAGGATTCCTGCTCATGACAGTTCGCCAGGTGATCCAGGTATTCGTTTGCGGAGCCTTGATTGTGGAGTTTGGCCGCGAAAAGCCACTCGCCCAGGAACAGGTACTCCGGCATCATGGAAATACGGTCATACAGATCTCCACCTACTTTTTCGGCGAATCCCAAGAAAAGATTATGGGTCCGGCACTCCAGTCCTTCGTTTTCCAGAGCGCTCTTCAGCACGCCGAGACGAATTGGACTGTAAGCCCTGGGAGCCCACGGCATCGAGATCAGGAGCACACGAGGCGTACTCACTGGATACTCGAGGGGAGCAACAGGTCCAGCATCTCGGATTCGTCCAGCACAAGGTGTCTCCCGCTGGCCACCTGAAGCCGAAACCAAGAATCAGCCATAAGTGTTTCGAAGAACCCGCATAACTCGGGAATCCGGCAAAGAGCAGAACAGGTGGCGCACGGGCTCAGTTGAAGATGCCCTCCGGGAAAGAACCCAGCCAACCCGGCAGAGCGCATCCGTTCGAACAAGGAAGAAAAGCCCCAAACCCGTACGAACTGAAGAACCGCGTGACTCTGCAGCCGGCGGTACAATTCCGGCAGAGAGGCTTCCCGCAAATCGCCTACGCTCATGACGTGGCCGTGCGGGAGCCAATCCAGACCGCGGCAGCAGGGCGCCACAACGCCGTCTTCACGGATCAGAGGTCCAAGTGACGTGCAGGGCAGCAAGGGGAGTTCCGAAGAGGTGGGCGGCGTCTCTTTCAACGATCTCGCCCGGCCCCGCGGCGCCAACTCCTGTACCAAAAGGTCGTCTCCTGCGAACTCCCGGACGTCCGCGATCAGCCTTTCGTCCTCTATGTCATGAGGCACGGCCGCCGTGATGCTGACGCGGACCCCCAAGCCGATCTCCCGTGCAGCCTCACAAGCGTTACGGATATGGGTGAGCGGCACAAAAGGCAGATGGTAACGATCGGTACTGACGCCAATGGCCTGCAGCCCCGCAAATGAGCGCAAGACCTGTTTTGCTATGGAAACGGAAGTCGCCCAGTAGGCGTTCGTCATTACACAGGCGGTTATCCCACAATCCGCGGCCATGTCCGACAGACTCCGGACTCTATCGCGACACAGCATTGGCTCGCCGCCGGTGATCCCAAATTCTCGAATTCCGCGACTAACGGAGGGAAGTCCGGCGCCAATGCGGGCAATTAGCTCGTCCGGTAGATCGACCCCTTCGGCCACGCAGCTTCGGCCACAGTGCCGGCATCGCAGATTACACCGCGACGTCACCGACACCGCCAGCACTTTACCAAATTCAGCTTGGATGCGACGAATTTCGTCCGCCACACGGGCCGCTGCATCGGGCGGATCATGCACTTCGGATTCGGACAAGGCGTTCCCCTTTCAGTGGCTCGATCCACCCAAAAACCACGAGAGCGATTTTCGTCGCCGGCTGGACGAAACGTCACTGCCCGGCCGACGGCAAGCTTTGATCGCCGCACGGGCCCGCGCGCTACGTTCAGCGCGTTTCGGCGGCGCAAGAGTCGAAGGGTTTACTTTGCTTGCTCCTGGGGTGACTGCCCCTTGCTCTTGTAACCGGTTACGGAATACTCGTTCGCGCGAGCGCCGATGTTGAGGGCAACATTTTCGGGGCTGACGCCTTGTATGCGAGCGATCTGCTCGACCAGTTTCTGGCGGGACGCCGTATCGGCGCCGAGGATCTTCTTAGCGTTATTCGGGTCGCTCAAAAACTCCTTTGGGCGAGTGACAAAGCTTTTCAATTCGGCTTGGTTCAGGATATCTGCCATTCCGCCATCTCCTTAGGAGCGCCCCACTGGCAGGCTCATGGGAAGCCCCGACTAGCCAGTCCAGCGGCGCTCGTGCCGAGGATACTACATATGGATGGCAAATGCAAGGCAACTGGACTGCAATGACTGCAATGTCACCGCAAAGTAGAAATGTCACCATCCCCAGCAAAGTAGAAATGTCCCCTGGCGGCGATTCCAAAAGCTCCCATTCCCTCTTGTCAGGAAAGTTGGTCTTCCGCTTGCGGCGGGTTCTGCCAAGACAGCGCGCCGGTTTTGCGCGCGCCGGAGGGAAGCCTTGACGGGTTCCGCCGCAAGCCACACAATGCGCGCAAGAGGGAATGGGAGCGACTTGTCTGAAATGAAGGGGACATTTCTACTTTGCCAAAAGGGCTCTGAGCGAGAAACTGTAAAGGCTTGTCCTTTCATTGGGTTCGGGCTTGAACCGTGTTGTGCGGGTGCCCTGGGAGGCCAGAGATAGTCTCGCGGGCCTCAATGTTTCCGGGCTGATGGGTCGTGTTTGACGGCAGCATTCCAGATTCTTCAAACAACGGGGAATTGATCGGTTTTCTC
>PLGA01000077.1 GCA_003139735.1 Bryobacterales bacterium
CGGTCGGCCATCGGGTCGAAACCCATCGCCGCCATCGACGCCGCATCGGTGTTCACCGGATTCGTGCCGGCCACAATCACTCCGGGGTTCACTATTTTATCGGCCTCCCGAATCCACGGGCCTTCGCCGCCGGTCATCGTGCGGATGCCATCGTTAATCGCCAGATGAATCGGGCGCGCCGATACCAAATCGGTCACAATGCGCGGCACGCGGTATCCATCCTGCTTCGGCCCCTTGAAGTCCCTCTCCTGCGGCGCGCTCTTGGAAGGCTGGCGGTTGCCGCTGTGGAACGTGTCGCGGCCGCCGCCCGGCTGCAGGGCCGGCTCATCTACCCCCGCATTCCCTCCGTAGATGGTCACCGGCGCAATTCCGAAGCAGTTCTTCAGCGTCCCCGTGAAGCCCGCCGTGGCGTGTTCCTTCATCTTGGACAGGCTGACGAACACGTCGCACTCTTCGTAGGAGTGGTTCAGGTCGAAGCCGGGGTAGATGTAGCCGCCGGTCGGAACCATGAGGCGCGAGTATTTCTTCGCCTTGCCCAGATAATTGGTGTTCTCGAACTCCACGTTGGGGGCGGCGCGCTCGATGTCCCTCGGCTCCATGCCCGCCAGCAGGAGGTACTCCGGCAGCGGGTCCGTGGTTGCCCAAGGGCTTTCCAAAATGCGTATGCGCCGGGCGCCCGCCTTCCCCATCAGGCTCACCGCCGCGGCAATCACGGCCGGATGCGTGTAATGCGAATCTCCCAGCGGCGCATACCCCAACCGGTACGTGTAAGCGCCCGTCAGGTTGATCTTCACCGCGACGGTCTTTCCCTTGACAATCCTCCCCAGCCCGCCGATCTGGTCGAACATCCGCGCCATCGCCGGCATCAACTCGGCGGGGTCGTAGGTCTTGCACTTGGCGATGGCCACCGTCCCGGCGGGAGCCGCCGCGCGCCCCAATCGTGCTCCGGCGAGCAATGCGCCGGCGGATGCCGCCCTTAGCAGGTCCCGGCGCGTATAGTTCCCATGCATCTCGTTTAAGCCTCCAGCTCAGCGGCAGCGTATTGAGAAACGGTTGGCAAATGCAGTTCTACCGCATCCTTCTGCAAGTCCAATTCAATCGGACGGGCATCCGTCCCGTCCAGTGTCCACAACTTCCCCGTTCGATACCTTCCAGCCACGCGCGCGCTCACCGACGTAACGCCGCGGTCGGTGTAGAAAAGCATTTGTACCAGGGCCCGCTTTCCGTCCGGCGCCGCCGTGTAGGAGAATCCCGCCGATCCCGCGTTCCAGAATCGCACGCTGTCGTAGCGGTGGCTCACCATCACCACGGCTTCATTCGCCAGCGCGTACGGGTCGCTGAACTCCTCCTGTGCGAAAGCCACGCGCCCCTTGCCTGCCGCGCGCCACACGTACCCCGGCTGATCCGGACCGTTCGACGGCGTCCCCGGCGCCGGGCCCCAGTTCGGTCCCGTGATCAGTGTGCCGCCCGATTGGACGAACGCCATGATCTGGTTTCGCACGCTCGGCGCCGGCGGCTTTCCATCCGCATAGACCACCGCGCGCAGACCGGCGAACGAAGATGCCGACGCCTTGTCCTTCAAAATAATGCCGAATTGCTGATTGGTGCGGGCCACCAGGTTCAAAAGCTCCTGGCCCATGAATTCATTGTCGCCGGAAAAATCGGAGACGATTCCCAGCACCGCCACCGGCGCATAACCCGACCACGCGTCATGGTCCTTGAAGAACCGCGCCGCGCCCGCAATCCTCTTCCACGCCGCCAGCGCATCGGCGTTCCCCTGCGCCATGCCGCCCGCAAGCCCCTCGTCCAGCGTGACAATCCAGCGCCCGCCGTACGCCGCGCAATCGGCGATGGCTCGCGGATAAGACGCAGCCAATACCCGCCCATCCGCAGGTTTGGCATCCACCCACACACGCGCTCCCGGATGCAGCGCGCTTTCCAGCCGAATCTTCCACCCGTTGGAATCTACCCACGGATTGCCCGTCGGTCCGGAGCTGGCCGCCGCCTGCCCTCGCGCCAGTTGCACGCCCGGCCATACTCCCTCGGTAATCGCCGCGCCGCTCGGCGGAGAAGCCGGGTCGGCGATAGCCATCCCCTTCTGCCTCGCCTGCGCCAGCACGCCATCCGGCGCCTCCCCCTTCTCGCACACCAAACAATCGAACGGCGTCCCGTCAAGCGCCGCCAGCGCGGAGCCGTCCTTCCAACTCGCCGGCCACCGGAATGGAGTTAATCCCGAAGTCATAGAAACTTGACGCGGAGACGCAGAGACGCTGAGAATGAGAATCCTATATGATTCTCCGCGTCTCTGCGTCGGGGTGCCCGCTGCCCTTGCGGGCCCGTCAGACTCATTTCACTGCTTGATAATCGTTCCGTCGCGTCTCCGGATCTCGCCCCAGCCGCCATTGAGATTGTTCCTGCCCTGCGTGAACGGAGCCTTGGCCGCTGCCGCCTCATCGATCTCAATGCCCCAGCCCGGCGTCTCGTTGACCCAAAGGTACCCATCCTTCATCACCGGGCATCCCTTGAAGATCTCCTGCGTGCGGGCGTTGAACTCCGAGTATTCCTGAATGCCGAAGTTGTAGCTCACCACGTCCAGCGTCACGTTGGCCATGTGGCCGACCGGCGAAACGTCGCCCGGCCCGTGCCACGCCGTCTTGACGCCGAACATCTCCGCCATGATCGCGATCTTCCGCGCCGGCGTGAACCCGCCCGACTGCGACACATGTACGCGGATGTAGTCGATGAGCCGGTCCGCGATCAGCGGCTGCCATTCGTGCGGGCTGTTGAACAACTCGCCCATGGCGATGGGCGTGGCGCACTGCGACCGTATCTGCCGAAAGTAAGCGTTGTCCTCCGGTGAAAGCGGGTCTTCCACGAAAAACAGCTTGAACTGCTCGATGTCCTTGCAGAACTGCACCGCCTNNTGCAGCAGCTCCACTTCGTCGCCCAGTTCCTTGCGGCAAGTCTCCAGCATTTTGAGCGCGCGGCGCAGGTACGGCGCGGCCTCGAAGACCTGCCCTTCGTGCAGCGCCGTGACGCGCGTCGCGTTCGTTCCGCCAGCTCCGTAGCCGGACATGCCCGGAACCCCAATCTGCACACGGACGTTCCGGAAGCCCTGCGCCATGTATCTC
>PLGA01000539.1 GCA_003139735.1 Bryobacterales bacterium
ATGGGAACGCCCGGCGCCCGGTAGGTCAGTCTCTGGCCTGCGGTCGCGTGGCTGCTTATAAAGACATTTCGGATCTGCTGTTCCAGGCCCATTTCCGCAAGGATCACCTCCGGGAAAACCTCGGCAAGTCGCCTACCGGCAGTCACGCCAGTGGTCTGGCGGGACTTGTCAAGGAAGTTCCTGTTGGCCAAAACTACGCGCAAGTCTTCGTCAAGCAGCAGAACCGATGAGGGAATGGTGTCCATCAGCATCCGATAGAGCAACTCGGATCTCTTGCCTTCGCTGACATCGTTTGCGATGACTAGGTATGCGCTCCCGCCCGCAAAATCCACAGCGGATCTTGCGACCTCGACGTAGATCACCGTTCCGTCTTTCCTTACGTGTCGCCACGTCCGTTCCTGCACTGAGGAAACAGGCGACTTCAGCGCCCCATCGAGGAGAGCGGACCTTTCCGCCCGCAGATGCAGTTGCCGCACCGTCATGGCCAGGAACTCTTCCCGCGAGTAGCCGTAATGTTCGACGGCTGCGTCATTCACCGCGAGAAATGACAGCGTTCGCAGGTCGTAGACCCACATCGGCAGCCGACTGTTCCCAAACAGTCCCGCTGTAGCTTCTGCAATCTGCAAGCGCCGTTGCTCGTGGGCTGGCTCGGAGATTTTCACTCTATCTTCAATTATTCCTTGTGTTCAACCCGAGTCTTGCGGCATCCCACGCCAAAGTCAATCCATAGAAATGATGATTGCTCTTCCGTCGGTACGTCCACTATACTGACGCGTGACTACTACCTGACCTATGCACGGCGCCTGAGAGGACCGGTTGAGGCGTGGTGTCATTTGGACCCCTGAGAATCCTGCGTCAAAACAGTAGGTCCGCGGAGTTCTCAGCTTCGCGAGCCGATTCTCAGGAGCCACCCAAATGGTTAACGAACAAGAACAGGATAGCGACCGGAAGCCCGCTAATCAAGGGGTTCGTGATGTTGTTCCGGAGCCCAATAAAATCAATGCTTCCACGCCCTATGACTTCTCCTGACGCCCTACGGCGGACTGCTGCCGGCGATCACCATGGTTGTGGGCCGGGATGGTTGGATGGGGCCGTGTTTGGGGATACCGAAAGCCAGCGGGACAGTGGAGTGTCCATAGTTTCCATGGACTCCGGAGAACCGCAGGAACCCTGCCTCGGGGTGGACTCCGTTCGAGAGGAGGCGCATCATGGTCTTTCAGGGAGATGAATAATAGCCAATCCAGCAGTCGTGAAAGGAAGCTCGCCTACCTCCCGATTATCCACACTGTTGCCGATATGGGGACACTGGGGGCGTCAATACGAAGGATGAAACTGTCGGCGCTTGGGCGGCAGGGTCTGACGCGCAATGCGGCCGTGGTGGAGAAGATGTGGGAGGAGATCGAGAGCGTGGTCGCCAACCTGCCGGTGACCCCCGGGACCGTGCGGGTCTATCAGGACGGATTGCCGGTTTGCGGGCGCGAGCAGGAGATTGTGTCGGAGTTGGCTGGGGCAGGCAGTCGGAACCACAGGTTGCTCTTGAAACTCCAGGCGCGTGGCGCGACGCTGATGGGTACGGAGTCGCCCGAACTGCTGGTTGAAGAATACCAGCTTGCAGCCGCCGCGTTTGCTTCCGGGGCAACTGTCCGGATGGAGATTTGGAAGAAACAGTTGCGCGACACGCTACTGGAGAGGCGAGACCGTTACATCGCGGATCGCATCAATGGGACTTTGGATGCCGGAGAAAGCGGCATCCTGTTCATGGGGATGCTCCACGATGTCACAAGATATTTAGATTCCAATATCGACCTTGTCTACCCGCTTGGCCCGACCCTGGTGAGGCAAAGAAGACGCCTATGAGTACGGTTCGGGGCAGAATCCTGATCGCGGACGACGACCACGAAATGGCCCAGCTACTGGGGCACCTGGTGCACCGCCAGGGGCTGACGCCGTTGCTGGCCAAAGACGGAACAGAGGCGCTGCAACTGGTCCGCGCAGGAGACCCCGACGTGCTGCTGGCAGACCTCAGGATGCCGGGCATGGATGGCATGGAGTTGATGCGCAAAGCCAAGGATCTCGATCCGGAGCTGCCGGTGGTGCTGATCACGGCATTTGCCGAGGTGCGGGGGGCGGTGGACGCGATCCACGCCGGCGCCCACGACTTTCTCGCCAAGCCCTTTGAGAACCACGAAGTTCTCCGCGTCGTGCTGCGCGCGCTGAACGAGCGGCGACTGCGATTGGAATTGAAACATCTGGCGGATCACGTTCACCACGTCCTCTCGCCACGAGAAACTTTCGGCCCCAGCGAAGCCGCCGGTATAGTGATCGCCGCCATCGAGCGGGTGGCGAAATCGAATTTCAGCGTGGTTATCGTGGGAGAAACCGGTTCGGGGAAGGAGGTGGTAGCGCGCGCCATTCATCAGGCCAGCAAGCGCGCGCGGCTTCCCTTCATCCCCGTGGATTGCGGCGCTGTTCCCGAGACGCTGATCGAGAGCGAGTTGTTCGGGCACGAGCGGGGAGCATTCACCGGAGCGGATCAGCAGACCGTGGGAAAAATTGAGGGGGCGCACATGGGGACACTCTTCCTGGACGAGATCTCCAATATGCCGATGGCCTCCCAAGCCAAGCTGCTCCGGGTGCTCCAGGAGAAGACCCTGTTCCGGTTGGGTGGCGCCAAACCCATCCATGTGGATGTCCGGATGCTGACTGCCAGCGGCCGCGACCTCGAAGGACTTTGCCAGAGCGGCTTGTTCCGTCCCGACCTGTACTTCCGGCTGAACGAATTCACTATCTCCATCCCGCCGCTGTGCGAGCGCAAAGAGGACATACCATTCCTGGCGAAGCGGTTCCTCGATATTGCCAACATCGAGCTTTCCAAGTCCATCAAGGGTTTTTCCCCGTCGGTGATCGAGGCGATGTTGGCTTACCGCTGGCCGGGCAATGTGCGGCAGCTTCGGTCGGCCGTCCGCCGCGCGGTTCTGATGGCCGAGGATGTCATCACCGAAGCTCATCTGGGCTTGAATCAGAAACCGTCCGAACTCCCGGCGGAGGACCAACTGGCGACGCGTTCCTCCACTCTGGGGTGGGACGATCTCCCTTTGCGGGAAATCCTGCGGCGCAATACGGTCCACCTGGAACGGCAAGTAATTACCCACGCCCTTCGGAAAACGGACGGAAACAAAGCCAAGGCCGCACGCCTCCTCCAGGTGGATTACAAGACCATTCATTCGAAAGTGAAGGAGTATGGAATTCAGATCGAAGGAGAACAACTACGTGACTAAGAAACACAACGAGAAGACTTCCGAAGGCGGCTTCGAACTAGGGCTTGGCGGGATTCTCAAGGGCCTTGGGGATCTGGTCGAGAAACTTGGGGACGTGGCCAAGACCGGCGAGCAGCTATCCCGAACCGGTGAGATCCACGGGCACAATAAGGAACTTAAAGGGATTTACGGATTCACGATCAAGACGGGGCTAGGGGACGACCGGCCGCGTGTCGAGCCGTTCGGCAACATTCGCCAGGACCAGGAATCCGGGCGCACCGTTGTGCAGGAAGTTCGCGAACCCGTCGTGGACGTCTTCGAGGAAGAGGATCATGTATTGGTGGTGGCCGAGATGCCTGGCATCAGTGTGCAAGACGTGCAAATTACGGTGGAGGACGACCTGCTGACGATCTCAGCCGAGCGCGGCGACAAGAAGTATCGCAAGGAGGTGCTGCTGCCTGCGAGCTGTGCTCGCGAGAAGACGCAGGTCACCTGCAACAACGGAGTAGTTGAAATCAAGTGTATGAGATGAAGAGCCCGAAAATGGCCTCAGAGCGCACCGAAGTCCCAGTTTTCAAGCTCAAAGTCACCGAGGCGTTGAGCAAGGATGTCGGGCGAGCGATTGCCCGCATGGGTCCGGAAGACCTCGACAAACTCCAGGTCGCCATCGGGGACATGGTCGAGGTGACCGGGAAGCGCGGGACGGTCTGCAAGGCGATGCCCGCGCACAAGGAACTTCGCGGGCAATCCCGAATCCAGATCGACGGACTGGTGCGTGAAAACGCCGGAGTGGGGTTGGACGAGTTCGTGCTGGTGCGGAAGACCAGTTGCCGCCCAGCCGAGCGCGTCGTACTCGCCCCGGCCAACGTCCGGCCATCCGAGCGCGACCTGGATTATATCGGCAGTTTGCTCGACGGCGTACCCGTACAGGAGGGAAACCGGATCCGCGCAACGCTTTTCGGCAGCCGGTGGGCAGACTTCCGGGTGGAGAGCACAACACCGAAAGGCCCGGTCCTGATCAATCCAACCACCCAACTGGTCATCGGCAGCCCGCAGCAGGCCGAGGAAGGGGCCGCGCGCTCCACCTCTTACGAGGACATCGGCGGGTTGAAGCCGCAGCTCCAGCGCATCCGTGAAATGATCGAACTGCCGCTGCGCTATCCGGAGGTGTTCGAGCGGCTGGGCATCGACGCCCCCAAGGGCGTGCTGCTGCATGGGCCGCCGGGCTGCGGCAAGACTTTGATCGCGCGCGCGATCGCGCATGAAACCGAGGCTAATTTCTATTCGGTGAGCGGTCCGGAGATCATCCACAAGTTCTACGGCGAGAGCGAAGCCCATCTTAGGAAGATCTTCGAGGAGGCTACGCGCAAGGGCCCCAGCATCATTTTTCTGGATGAGATCGACGCCATTGCGCCCCGGCGCGAGAACGTGGTGGGGGAAGTGGAAAAGCGGGTCGTGGCGCAACTGCTGGCGCTGATGGACGGGCTCGCCAAACGACGGCAACTGATCGTAATCGCCGCCACCAACCTGCCCAACCTGCTCGACCCAGCGTTGCGCAGACCTGGGCGGTTTGACCGGGAAATTGCTATCCCCATTCCGGACCGCAACGGGCGCGAAGAGACGCTCGCCATCCACAGCCGGGGCATGCCGCTGGCCGCAGACGTGACCATGAGTCACCTGGCCGGGATCACCCATGGCTTTGTGGGTGCTGATCTGGAAGCGCTTTGCCGCGAGGCAGCCATGATTTGCCTGCGCCGCATCATGCCCGACATCGACTTCGCGCGGGCGAGCATCCCTTACGAGCAACTGGCCAAGCTCGAGGTCCGGATGGAGGATTTCCTGGATGCCTTGCGCGAGGTAACGCCCTCCGCGATGCGCGAGGTATTCGTGGAGGTGCCCGACGTCCAGTGGGAGGATGTGGGCGGCCTCGCGCAGGTTAAGCAGCGTCTTGTCGAGGCGGTGGAGTGGCCGCTCCAGTATGCGGATCTGTTCACGAAGGCATCCATCCGTCCGCCCAAAGGAATTCTTCTGGTGGGGCCGCCGGGTTGCGGGAAGACGCTGCTCGCCAAGGCCATCGCCACTGAAAGCAAGGTCAACTTCATTTCCGTAAAAGGCCCAGCGCTGCTCTCCAAGTATGTGGGAGAGTCGGAACGAGGCGTGCGCGACATGTTTCGGAAGGCCAAGCAGGCGGCGCCGTGCATTATCTTCTTTGACGAGATCGACGCGCTGGTGCCGGCACGCAACGCCGGCGGCTCCGATGCGCACGTCGCCGAGCGCGTCCTGAGCCAGTTCCTCACCGAACTCGATGGCATCGAGGAACTGAAGGGGGTGCTCGTGCTGGGCGCGACCAACCGGCCGGACATGCTCGATCCGGCCATCCTGCGACCGGGGCGCTTTGATGAGATCGTCGACATCCCCTTGCCTGACGAGGAGAGCCGCCGCCTGATCTTTGAGGTCCATCTGCGGAACAAGCCGCTGGCGCCTGGGGTGAGCGTCGGCAACCTCGCCGCAAACACGGATGCTTTTAGCGGCGCCGATATCCAAGGCGTGTGCACTAAGGCAGCGCTGCGCGCAGTGCGGCGCGCTGTGATACACAGGATCGGGAAACCGGCGGACGAGGCGCGGGTGATCATCGAGCCTGACGACCTGGAAACGGCTCTGAAAGAAGCAAGGGTGAATGAGTAATAGCGAGACTGCTTATTACTTGTATTGCCTGACGCCTTGTGGATGCGGCATTAAAGCCTCCGTGATCGGGGTGGATGGGCAACGCCCTGTCTCTGTGCGCGCCTGCGGGGAAATTGGCGCGGTTTTCAGTGAAGTAGAGTTGGGAGAGTTCTGCGGCGAATCGGCGGAAGCGTGCCTACAGGACTTGGCTTGGTTGGGACCGCGGGTCTGCCGCCATGAAGCGGTAATCGAGGAAGTCATGAGCCAGGCGCCAGTGCTGCCGGCGCGTTTCGCGACCCTGTTCACTTCCGTTGACAGCTTGAAGCAGTCTGTTCTCGAACACCGGGAGGCCATCACCGGATTCTTCGCTCAGCTCGGCGACAAACAGGAGTGGGCCGTCAAAGGGCTGCTGAATCGCGCCGACGCGCTGGAAAGGCTGGGCTCCTCAGGTGAGCCAGCGGCGGAAGAGCGAGCGCTGGTCACTTCCCCTGGAGCGCGATATTTCCAGGAGAAGCGCATCAAGGCCCAGTTGGAACGGGACTTCAACCTTCGGTTGAAAGAGTTCTGCCGGCGGGCGGCGGCGGCACTGGGAGCGCAGGCCGGCGGTTTCCGGGAGCGCAAGGTACTGGGGTCTATTACCGCGGGAACGGACGCCGAGGTCGTATTGAACTGGGCCTTCCTCCTCTCGCCGGCAGCGCTCGAGGATTTCCGGGTGCGGCTGGACCGCTTCAATGTCGGCGAAGCGTTTCCCGGCTTGATGCTGGCGCTGACCGGTCCGTGGCCACCCTATAGTTTTGCTCCGGATCTTTCCGGCGGCGCGAAGGCATGAAATACCTTCTTTACTGCATCGTCCAGCAAGATTTGGACGGACCTCCTCCAGAGCCGGGAATGTGTGTCGTGGCGGCTCACGGCCTGGCGGCCGTGGTTTCGCGGGTGGAAGAGACAAGTGCGGCGCCCAGCGTTTCCTCCCTGGTGGCTTACGAGAGAGTGGTCGAGGCGACCCATGCCAGACAGGCCGTCATTCCTCTGCGATACGGCTGCCTGATGGAAAGCGAATCGGCGATCATCCGACTGTTGGAAGAGCACCGGCAGGAATACGAGGCGCTCTTAGGCCGGCTTCGCGGCATGACTGAGATGGGAATCCGCGTCCTGTGTCCAGCCCGCCCAGGGTTTCTCCCGGGATCTCCGTTGTCTCCCGGCGCCGCATACCTGGCCTCCCTGCGAAATCGCTACAGTTCCGGGAACAGCTTCGCTCCGGAGGAGGCTCAACTGGCCGATCAGATCGCCGGTTTGCTCTCGGGCTGTTGCACAGAGCAGCGGAGAGAAATCTCGCCGGCTGACCAGGGACGCCTAGTCTCGCTGTACTTTCTGACGCCGAAAACCGACGTGGAACGCTTTCGAAATAGGGCCCGGCAAATCTGTCCTCCCGGCGGCATGAAATTGTTGTTAAGCGGTCCCTGGCCACCCTACAACTTCGCGGCGTCTCCTGGGTGATTTTATGGACTTAGCTCTATGGAATATGTTCCGTACTGGTACCAAAAAACACGGACCTTCGTGGTCCTTTTCCTAAATTCTTATGAAGATTCAACCAGTTACCGGGCATGGTAAGTATAGTACCTATTGGGCTTTCACGTGCTATATTCCGTCCGAGGGTTAAACAATACGTGAAGCCCTTGCAAGCAGTTAGATGAAGCCCCAAATAAGGAGAACGAAATAATGGCAAAAGTGAATAAGTCCACGGATTCCTCGAGCTTGGCAGAAGTTGTCGACCGCATTCTTGACAAGGGCATCGTGATCGACGCCTGGGTCAAAGTGTCGCTGGTCGGTATCGAACTGCTCTCGATAGAAGCCCGCGTTGTGATCGCCTCGGTGGAGACGTATCTGAAGTACGCCGAAGCCATCGGTTTGACTGCCAGCGCCGCAGCGCCCGCTTAGAACTGCGCCCAACAAGATTCCCGCCCGGCCGGAGGCCCGCAATAGGGGCCTCTGCCGGCTTGGGAATCCAAAGACGCCACAAGAAATGAAAGGAGCCTGAAGCATGTTGACAGACGATATGACACGTTTGAGTGATGAAATCCTGACGATGCGCAAGGCGCGCGGCAGTTTGGTGAACGAGTTGCAGCACGGCGCCAAGGCGCGGAAGCACACTGTTACGAAGCTCTGCGCGCACATGGGCCGCTCTCGCGCGATGATGGCGAAGCGAACCAAGAATGAACGCGTGGCTTTTCTGAACAACCTGAAGCGCTCGGTTGCCGGACAGCGGCGCGATATGAGAAACGACCTATCCGGCGCCCGCAACGCCTGGGCTGGCAAGCGCTCATAGCAACAATCGGTGGGGACCGGAGTTCAACCGGGCGGGAGCAATTGGCTTGACAGCCAGAGCCGCTTTTGTTTTTGTCCAGGGCCCGCCGGTGGGTTCGTTGCGCGAGTGGCCAAGGCGCCCTGATTCAGGTTCCCCGCCGGCGACCTTCCCAAACGAGGGTTGCTTCAAGGGAGGACAGAGGTGGGCGTACTCACTGAAGCTGCGATGCGGTTGGGAGACGAGATTGTGTCTTCGCGTCATGCCCGAGTGGCCTTGCGAGGTGACTTTGCGTCTGCGATTACTCGCTTCGGGTAAGAGCGCAACTCAACGTCATCGCCTGCGTGCCGTGGGCTTGGTTGAAAGAATGAGGAGAGTAAGATGAAAATCAATTGTCTTGGTTGCGGGCTCAAGGTGGATCTTGCCGCCAACTATGACGACTACGAAGGCCAGATCAAGTGCTTTGCCTGTGGCGCGATCATGGAGATCTCGACCCAGGAAGCCGATGTCCGAGCAGTCAGGCTTCTGACGGAGACCCGGCTCCCTTCGGCCGAGAGGCCTTTTGAGCGGAGCCGAGGCTAGGCTAAGAGCGTCCGGCGGGAGTCGCGGACCCGGCCGCCTGAAGCGAAGCTGCTGCGGCTGGCTGCTTGGGAGTGCGATGCGAATTGGCAAGAACGCCGGTGCGTGGGGTGACCTTTGGAAAGGGAGGACAAACGTGGGTGTACTAACTGAAACGACAATGCGACTGCGAGAGGAAATGGCGGCGTGGCGCCATATGCGAGTGACCCTGCGGGGCGACCTGGTCCGCCAGACCGACGAGCGGCGCACCCAGGTTTCCGCATTGTGCGCCGGATTCGCGAGCGACCGCGCGGGCGCCCACCGCGCTTGGTTCGGTCCAAGGCTTTTCCAGGGCCGGACTGCGGCGGGACAAGCGCAGCGCGAACCGGTGGAGGCAGCAAAGGCGAAGGCCCAAGCGGAAGAGCAGCCACCTGCGGCGCCGAAAGAGGAGCCGCGGAGGCACGCACCCGCTGAGCCTGTTCCGGCGGCGGCTGCGCAACCGCCCAGTGCGACATTGCCGCAGGCCCAGAGGCCGCCGTTCAAGGGATCGAAGAAGCACTGATGATTACCAATAGAAAAGTGAGTGTTCCGATGGTGGATACAGAGAGCAGAGACCTCGGGGGAGTGGTGGTCCGAGTGCAGCCACAGGGGGACGATGTTGTGCCCGAGGCCAGTGACGAGTTCGTGGCGACCCCGCATATTCAGGCTTTGGCCGAGAGGGCGCTCGCGTACCTGGAAGTTGGTTATGCGGTGCACTTTGCCGGCGCGGCAGGAACGGGAAAAACGACGCTGGCCTTCCACGTAGCAGCCAAACTTGGCCGTCCAGTCACTCTCATTCACGGGGACGATGAGTTTGGCAGTTCGGACTTGGTCGGCAAGGACGCCGGTTACCGGAAGTCAAAGCTGATCGACAACTACATCCATTCCGTGCTGAAGACGGAAGAGGCCATGAATACCCTTTGGGTGGATAATCGCCTCACCACGGCTTGCGCCAACGGGAACACCCTGATCTACGACGAGTTCAACCGCTCCCGACCCGAAGCCAACAACGCCTTGCTAAGCGTGTTGGAGGAGAAAATCTTGAATCTTCCCGCCCTCCGGCCGAGCGGCGCAGGGTACCTGGAAGTGCATCCGGACTTCCGGGCGATCTTCACCTCCAACCCGGAGGAGTATGCCGGGGTTCACAAGACCCAGGACGCTCTGATGGACCGGNNGTCCGCGAGTTGCGCAGCACCGGCGTCAACAATCACCGGCCGACGATTCGCGCCACCATTGTCATCGGCAGGATTCTGGTCCACCGGCGGGCACATGCGCGGCTGGACGATCCGGTATTCCAATGGGTATGCCACGACGTTCTCGCCACCGAGACGGCCAAAGTCACGCGGGACGGGCAGTCGTTGATGCCACATAAGATCGACGAAGCCATAGCCAAAATCTGCGGCGCCTCTCTCAAACCGCGGAGAAATGCCAGCCAGCCCGCCTCGGAAGACAAGGGAAAGGACTGATGTCATGGCCATCCCCCTAAAAGGTCTAAACAACATTCGCACCCTCTCCGGCCGGGTGGACCAGGTTTCCTTGCCCTACCGCAGCTACATGCAGATCACCTGCCTGGAGATGGAAAAGGCCCGGCGCGATATGGAGCGCAAGAGCGCCAGCGGGCGCATCGCGGTGATCGACGCTCGTCTCGATGAGATCGAGAAGGCCAAGCAGGAGCTGCTTCAGGCGGTGGCTACGCCGGGCCAAAGGATGCCGGGGAGCCTGCCCGGCCTGGACCTGAAACCCGCGCCCCGCCGAAGCACGGGCGGATTCAAGATCCGTTACTAAAGGGAAACAGACCATGCTGACGCTCAGGACCTCCGCCCACATCCCCGCAAACCGACACTGCAGAAGCTTCCGCCTTGTCCCCGCTTCCACCGGTGCGTCTCGTGCGCGGGCGGGCGGGCGGCGTCTGCTTCAGGAATGGACCCGGCTGTTAGACGCCGAGTCGCGGCGTCTCTGGCTGGACGATCGATGGAGCGCGCATGTGCGACGAGTCCAGTCGAGACAATGGAGGAGGCCCCGATGAAGGACCCTGACGGTGCGGCAGTGTCAGATAGCCCCGCCAATCAGCCGGCAGTGCCTGTGGCTCACGGGAGGCATTATCTGTACGCCGTCGTGGCGGGGGGTGAACCACGGTCCTACCGATCTCTCGGCATCGAAGGGAACGACGTGTACACCATTACCGAGGGACGCGTGGCCGCGGTTGTCAGCGGTTTGGCCGGTTCCAAGATCCGGCCGCAACGCGCTAACCTGGCGGCTCACCAAGCGGTGCTCAAGTGTCTGATGGCCGACACAACCCCGCTGCCGATGGCCTTCGGCACGATTGCCGCTAGCCCGGAGGCCATCCGCAAAATCCTGGTCCGGAATCAGCACGCCTTCCGGGAGCAGCTCCAGCGGGTGGCCGGCAAAGTGGAAATGGGGTTGCGCGTAGCTTGGGACGTACCGAATATCTTCGAGTATTTCGTCAACACGCATGCTGAACTGCGCCTGGCGCGGGACCGCCTGGTGGGCGTCCGCCACGAGTTCACACAGGAAGAGAAGATCGAACTGGGCCGGATGTTCGACCGCCTGCTCAATGAGGACCGGGCGGACCACACTCGGAAGGTGGAGCAAGTGCTGACGCCTGTGTGCGTGGAATTCAAGGCGAACCAATGCCGCAATGAGCGCGAGGTCATGAACCTGGCATGCCTGGTGGGGCGCGACGCACACGAAGAGTTTTCCGCCGGCGTGTTCGCGGCAGCCAAGCTGTTCGACAATAATTTCTCCTTCGACTATAGCGGACCCTGGGCGCCGCACAACTTCGTCGAACTCGATCTGGAGCAGTAATGTTGCTGGTGGACGACATCCTCTGTTTCCCAGTCACCAGCATTCTGTGGATTTTCCGGGAAATTAACAAGATTGCCCACGAGGAACTGGACGGCGAAGGCCAGTTGATCAACGAGCAGTTGAGACTCCTCTACATGCAACTGGAAACCGGCCGGATTACCGAACAACAGTTCGACGCCGAAGAGAAGATCTTGCTGGACCGGCTGGACGCAATCGACAGGCGTCTGGAAGACGAGGGAGAATTCGAGGATCCCGGCGCCGTGACGGCCGAGCAGGAGATTGGCCATCCGTAAAAGGCGCGGGAGATCGGCATGAGCCAGCGGATGCCAGCGTTTTTCGATCAGCAAGGCCTCCAGCTCCTGCTGTTCGGCGGCAAGGGTGGGGTGGGTAAGACCACCTGTGCCACGGCGGCCGCGTTGCGCATGTCGGCGCTCGCCCCGGGCCGTTCCTGGCTGCTGGTTTCCACCGACCCTGCCCACTCCGTACGGGACAGCTTGGCAGGTCATGCGCCCCCAGGCAACCTGCAAGTGCTGGAGATGGACGCCCAACAATACTTGGCTGAATTCCGCGAGCAGAACGGCCCGATGCTGCGGCAGATTGCCGCCGTCGGCACCTTCCTGGACGATGAGGACATCAGTCAATTCCTGAGCCTTTCCCTGCCCGGTCTCGATGAGTTGATGGCCTTCTTCGAGATCTCCGCCTGGGTGGAGGGCCGCCGGTACGGCTGCATCGTGGTGGATACGGCGCCCAGCGGCCACACCCTGCGCCTGCTGGCCATGCCCGAACTGATTGGGCAATGGCTTAGCACGTTGGAGGCGCTGCTGGCCAAGCACCGGTACATGCGGCGGATGTTCAGCCGGGATAGCAGCCCGGACCGCCTCGACCTGTTCATCATCAAGTGGAAATCCTCGCTGCGGCGAACCGAGCGTCTGCTGCGCGATCCGGCCCGCACCCAGTTTGTTCTCGTCACGATTGCCGAGCCGCTCAGCGTGCACGAAACCCTGGCGCTGTCCCGGGAATTGCTGGAGCGAAAAATGCCGGTAACGGAGTTGATCGTGAACCAACTCCATCTGGAGAGCGATTGCCCCGCCTGCTCGGCCGCCGCCTCGACCGAACAGGTTCAGATTCAACGGCTCCTGGCCGGACTCGAGGTCCCTTGTGCAGCGTGGGGAATCGAACTGTTGGCGGAAGAGGTTCGCGGCCTGGAGTCGCTATCCGGATTCTGGGACCACGCGCGGCCGGCCCCTCAACGGCCGGTGAGTGCGGCCAAGCCTGGTGGGCCCCCCGAACCGGCCGTGCTGCATCGGGCTGCGCCTCCCTCTACGCGGATACAGTTTATCCTAGTGGCCGGCAAAGGCGGCGTGGGCAAGACGACGCTCTCGTGCGCGACCGCCGTGCGGCTGGCGCGCGATTTCCCCGAGAAGCGGGTTCTGCTTTTCTCCACCGATCCGGCCCACTCACTCTCCGCCTGCCTGCAAGCGGAAATCGGCCCCCGGCCGACCGTCCTCTTCCTTGGCCTGACCGCCATGGAAATCGACGCCAGTGCGGAGTTTGAAAAGCTGAAAATGCGTTACGCCGAGGATCTGGAGAGCTTTCTTGAGTCCGTTTCCCGCGGGTTCGACTTGACTTTCGACCGCGTAGTCCTCGAGAAGATGATGGACATGGCGCCGCCAGGGCTGGATGAAATCATGGCGCTCACGCGCATCATGGAGTTTCTGGCCCGGGACAGCTACGATCTTTTCGTTCTTGATTGCGCACCGACCGGCCACCTGATTCGCCTGCTGGAACTCCCGGAGCTCATCAACGAGTGGCTGAAGGCCTTCTTCAACCTCTTCCTCAAGTACGAACGCATCCTGCGATTGCCCGGATTCGCCGACGAACTGGTGGGGATCTCCCGGAACTTGAAGAAGCTCCGGGAACTGCTCCGGAATCCGGCCGCCTCCGTGCTGTACGCGGTGAGCATCCCCACCCGGATGGCGCTGGAGGAAACCAAGGATCTGGTGGTCGCGTGCGACCGGATGGGCATGGCCGTCCCGCTCGTGTTTCTGAACCTGATGACACCGCCGGGCGATTGCCGCCTGTGTTCGAACCTGCGGCGGAGGGAGCTGCTGGTGGCGGAGAGTTTCCGGCAGATGTTCCCTGAGAAGCAACAGACGCTGGTTTACAGACAGCCGGAGATCGCCGGGCTGGAGCGGCTGGAGAAGTTTGGGCGGCGCTTGTACCAGCCCGCTATACAGGAGATGGTCAGCCGTGACGCATCGTTAAACCACACCCGACGGAGACATGTTCATGCCTGAACTATGCGAGCTGGACGAAAGTCTGAAAGGCGTTTCGATCTGCGAGGTTCTCGATCGTGTGCTGAACAAGGGGGTCGTGGTGGCTGGCGAGGTGACCATTTCGCTGGCCGGCGTGGACCTCGTGTACTTGGGCCTGAATCTGGTCTTGACTTCCATCGAGACCGCGCGAGATAGCTTGGCGAACGGGCGAGCAGCAGATGGTCAGGCAATAGATATCGGAAAGGGGAATACCAATGGATCCGGTCGGAACAACGCGGGTCGAGTCTGAATCGATCCGGGACTTTGCGCTCGTGATGCAGCAGGATGACAAACTCCAGCCGCGGGCGCCGCGCAGCGGAACTCCGGGCGGGGCACGCCTGGAATTGGACCCGGAACGTCTGAAAAACGGACTAGGACAACTCGTTCTCACTGTCATCAAGCTCTTGCACGAATTGCTGGAGCGCCAGGCGCTCCGTCGCATCGACGCCGGCTCGCTCACCGAGGAACAGATCGAACGGATGGGACTCACCCTGATGGGCCAGGCAGAAGAAATCGATCGCCTGCGAAGAGAATTCGGCCTCGATGAGCAGGATCTGAACCTCGATCTGGGACCCTTAGGGAAGCTTTTTTAACAGAGGAGATTTTACATGCCCCAACAGGCAGTTGTGCACGCGATGCAGAGTTCGACTCTGTCTGATGTACTCGAACGAGTGCTGGACAAAGGCATTGTCATCGCCGGCGACATCAAGATCAAGCTGGTGGACATTGAGTTGCTCTCCATTCAGATCCGCCTGGTGATCTGTTCGGTGGACAAGGCCAAGGAGATGGGCATGGATTGGTGGGTCAATAACCCCGTCTTTTGCAGCCAGGCTCCTCAAGGACAATTGGAAGCTTCTCTTGCCAAGATCGACGAGAGGCTGGCAAGGCTTGAGGCTTCCTCGGCGAGTGAGACGATCCCGGCTTGAGCTTCTCTGGCCCCGTGCCGGTCGGAACCGGGACGCAGATGCTGATTTCAAGACATCGCGGGGTTTCGGCTACCCACACCGCCCGCTGTTTTGAAGGTGGAAACTGCCCACGCCACTATTTCTTCGCCGGTCGCCGCGACTTTGGCGTGCCCGTCGAGCGCTTCCGGCGCTCGGTCGAAGCGGCCTGCTTTCGCGGTTTGCCCTTCGCCACGGGCACCGCTGCCGCCTTCTTTGCGCGCTTTGGCTTGGCCGGTTTGCGCTCGGCCAGCCCCTCGTCGGGACTGGCGCCCTGCGCCATGTCGAGGCCGAAAACCCCGGCGAGGTCTTCGCCTTCGAGAAGCTTGCCGGCTGCCGGTCCCCGCTTCGCCAGCGGAGCCGCCTTGCCCGCGTTGAGAATCAATTCCGCCTCGTCCACCGCACGCAAGCGGAAGAGAAGTTCGGGTTGATGATCGAACCGCGCGCCGATGCCGTACAGCACCGCGGCAATATGCTTGCACATGCCGGCCCAGTCGGGGCAACTGCACGAAAGCTGGATCTCGGCCGGTGAAGGAAACAGGCCATGGTTCTGCCGGCAGATCCGCTCCATGACGCCCTTGGACAACCGTCCTTGCAGCAACTCGACCAGCGAATCGATCGCGCCCGCGCAGTCGGCGCAGATGGATTTCCACTGCGCCTTCTTGACCGGCGCCACTTTCAGCGTGACTTTGTACAACTCCGAGCCGCTGACGTGGGCATGGATCTCGCCGGAGGTAATCTGCAGGTCGACCACCGACCCGTTGCGCACATAGGTCCGCCCGCGCGGCAGCCGGTTGGCATAATCGCTGTACCGCTCGAGGTTCTCGCACCAGGCGCTGCCCCAGAAGGTCTTGGCGATGGTTCGGCCTTCGATCACGACCGGTGACACATCGTGCCCTTGCTTCTTGCGCTTCGCCATTTCGCGCGCCGCTTTGCGCCGCCGCTCCGCAACGGAAACATAGGGTCGCCATTCCCAACCGTCGTACGCCATCGATCACGCCTCCTTTAGCGCCTTGTTGATATCGAGCGCAACCAGCTTTAGTAACTCGTCGTCTTTCATCTCCGTCAGCAGCATGCCGGCGCCGCCCTCCAGTAACTCCTGCGACAGTTGGCGCTTGGAATCGATGAGCTGATCGATTTTCTCTTCCACGGTACCGCGGCAGACGAACTTATGCACCAGCACGTTCTTGGTCTGGCCGATGCGGAAGGCGCGGTCCGTGGCCTGGTTCTCGACGGCCGGGTTCCACCACCGGTCGAAATGCACGACGTGCGAGGCTGCGGTCAGGTTCAGGCCCGAGCCTCCGGCCTTAAGCGAAAGCACGAAGAAACCCACGGCTTCGTCTTCCTGGAATTGGCGTACCAGATCCTTGCGCTTCTTTACTTCGGTTTCTCCGTGCAGCACCAGGCCGGGCCGTTCGAAAACCGAGCCGAGGAAACCGGCCAGCGGCGCGGTCACCTCGCGGAACTGGGTGAAGACGAGGACCTTCTCCTGTTTGGCCGCAATGACCTCGGCGATATCGCGCAGGCGCCTCCACTTCCCGCTGTCTTCCTCGGACCATTCGCCATCGCCCAGCCACTGCGACGGGTGGTTACAGATCTGTTTGAATCGCATCAGGAACG
>PLGA01000325.1 GCA_003139735.1 Bryobacterales bacterium
CCAGCATGGCCTTCCATTTCGGCACACTGCCGGCGTCGGTATTGAGGAGTTCGCAGGCGTCGATCAGGTTGGTCAGAACTTCGCGGCAAACCGTGATGTCCATGGTGGCATTGATCGACATCATGGCTCCAGGGCCGGTGTTGGCAGGATTGTTTTCCGGCGAGAAGGATGGGGCGAAGACGTAATTCCCATCTTTATCGGTGGCCGTCAGGAAATCCTCGTAAAACAGCGCCAGGTCCTTATAAGCCGGAACCACGCGCTTGCTGAGGAAATCCAGGTCCCCCGTGACAAGGTAGTGGTCCCAGAACGGGCGCACGCACCAGCCGCCGGCGGAAAGCCAGTAGGGATGCGGCCACGTCTCCCCGGTGGAACCGGCGTAGTCGTACATTTTATCGACGCCCTCGTCTTTGGTCGGCGTGAGGGAATAATGGGCGCCGCGCATGCCGAAAATGTTCTTTGCGTTGGTACGGTAGTCCGGGTACAGGCTCTCCATCCAATTAAAGTAGGCCTCCATGCCTTCCCGGTGATCGCCCTGTACTCCCGGAGCGATCTGTAGGTTGATATTGGCATTGGTCTCGGCCGACATGCTGCAATACTTGCCGCTGGTCAGGATAAACCAATAGCGGCACATTTCGAACAACTTCTCGAGGAAAGCGCCCGAATAGCCGGGGCTTGATCGCTGATCGGCCAGAAGCTCCTCGGACGACATGGCATATTTCGAGGCGCCTCCGAAATCCACGGTGACGCGGTTGAGCATCTCCGACTGGACCTTCCGCGCCCGCTCCAGCAGCGACGGATAGTCCGGGGTAAGCCCTTCCACCGCCTGCCGCAGCGTTTCCACTTTGTCCTCGCTGTAGGCGGAGAAAGGTTCAATGCGCGTGAGCAGCATGACGGACGACGCATTCTCGACCACCAGCGTGTCGCCATCCATGCGGGCAGAGCCGCCATCGCGAACCACGCGCGTCACGGCGGCGAAGCCGCTGTTGTTTACCGAGGGATCCAAAACACCCTTGAAAATCAGGCGCTGCTCGTTGAAATCCTGGTGGACATTGCTTGGTGCGGCACTTGGGACGGCGGCTCCTCCGCGCCCTGCCGCGGCGCCGGCCGGCGCGCCTCCCCGCCCACCCAGGCCCGGCGCGCCTCCTCCCCCGCCGCCGCGGCCTCCGCCCGCCGACTTCTGCAAAGAGATTCGGACATTCACCGACTGACCTTTCGGGGCGGTGAGCCACTGAACCACGACGTTGTCGGGCCGGGACGCGAAGGTCCGGCGAACCCACTCGCCACGCTCGTCCGTCCAGTGGACCTTCAACTCGGTGCTTTCGAAATCCAATGTGCGGAGATAATCCTTGACCGACGCGGCTATGGGAGATTCCAGACGCATCGAGAATGCCGCGCCTCCGCCTCCGCCCATCCCGCTGCTCATGGGGGTCTTGTGCCATTCCTCGTAACCGAGTCTCGCAGCGTCGTGGTATTTTCCGTCCAGCAGCATTTGCCGGACCTGCGGGAAAATACCCGCGATGTTGGGCGCCTCGAAGGGCCTCTTATGCGGCGTGAACAGGCTTTCGTGACGGAAAACGATCTGCTCCGAGTACGGATCGCAGGGCATCTCAATACCCATTCGTCCATTGCCGGAGATGAGAAGCGCATCGCTCGCGGGCGCGATGCTGCAAAAGCCCCGCCGCGGCACGATCTTCCGCTCGATCCTTGCCGCCAGCGGCATGGGCGAGATCCGCACGTCGCTCGACCGCAACGATTCCGCGAACACCGGCGGCTTCGGCAGATACTTGTCCCGCTTGGCGCGTTGGAGGTACTCGGCGGTGCGAATCTCCTCCTGCGCCGCCGGAGTTTTCGGGGCGGCGCTCTGAGCCGCCTCGAGCGGCTCGAGCAGCTTCGTGGAACCGGCCAGTCCGGCGGCCACCGTACCTCTTGCAAGAAAATCTCTGCGCTTCACCGTATCCTCCTTGCGTCTAACTCCAAGCAAGGTCAAGCCGGGGCAAGGCTCCTCCCCCCGTCACTCCACTCGAAACAACTTGATCCGCAGCATGCCGATGACGCCGTTTCCCGGAAGACCCCGGCCGGCTTCGTCGCCGTTGAGCCTGCGGCCCGCGATCCACTTGCCATTCTCGTAATGCCCCTCGTCTTTAGAGCCGACCACGGCCCGCCCGGGGCCGGATTCCACGGCGAAGCTGGGCGTGCAATTGGAGCCCACGAACAGGAACTCATCGGGTGCGATATTCGCGATAAGCGCGAAGGGCCGGGTCTCGAGCGTCTCGCAGCCGTTAAAAGCGCCCGTGCAGTTCTGGCCAATCGCCGTCTGAGCGGCCGCCCCCGCGGCTGTGCCCCCTGGCGCCGCGCCGCCGGCCGGGCCCCGCCCTCCGCGGCCGAACCCGCCCCGGCCAATGGTTATCTTATATCCACCCAAGGACACGGTTTCGGGTTGGTCGCCATCCACCAGCACCGCGGTCACCTTGCCCGCCGCCTGCCATGCCGCCAACTGCGCGCTGAATCCCCCGAGAAGCTTATAAAGTCGCGCGAACTGGCCGTCCGCGCCCGCATCTTCCACGCCGAACGGCGATACCCCCAGCGCCGAGTGCTTCCCTATGGCATACAAATAGTTGGCCGGCGCGTTCCGCGATTCCGGGAAAAACAGCGGGTTGCCCGCGCGCGTGTAAAGCGCGGTGATCTCCTTGAACTGCTTGTCGTAGACATCCGGCCCGAGGAAGTCAATCGCGGGCGCCGCGGCGTGATAAATATCCATGACCCGGGCCACTGGCCCGCCGCTGGGATATGTCCCCGGATTGGGCGTTCCGGTGACCGGGTATATCCACGCATTCACGTACATCGGGATATTCAACTCCGCTTTGCCCGCTGTGACCACCCCGTTCAGGTACCGGCCGTAGAAGTAGGCCATGAAGATTTCGTCGGCGCGCGCGTCGTCCCCGAATACCTCGGCCCAAGTCCCGGACGGTTTGTAGCCGTTGCGTCCCCAGATTTCCAACAGTTCGGGCAACAGGCGGTCTCTATTCTTCGTCAGGTAAGCCATCAGATCGCCTGGTACGGGCTTGGCGTAGGCGGCTTCCGCCAGCGGCGACCGGTCGCGGCTGTCGCCGTACACTCCGACCTCGTTCTCCACCTGCATCAGAATGACCGTGTGCTGCGGATCGGTCTGGCGAATATGGCGCATCAGCGCCGCGTAGGCCCGCGCATCGGTAGCCATATTCTGCTCGGCGAAGGCGCTCAACTCGCCCTCGTAGCGATCATTGACCCCGCCGCGGCCACCCGCCGCGGGGCGGATCTCCAGAAGCGGGAACTTCTGGTCCTTCTTCACCCATACCGGCGCGAAGGCCGAGTGACCCTTCCAGCAGCCGAACCAGATGAGCGCCAGGCGCATGTGACGCTTGCGCGCCTCCTGGATCTGCGCATCC
>PLGA01000409.1 GCA_003139735.1 Bryobacterales bacterium
GAGAACGCCGGAAATCTCCACTCCTACGCCGCGCACCCTTGCCCAAGTCGCGGAGTTGCAGCCGTTGGCCTCCTTGCTCCTATCCCGAAGCAGGATGGCTGTCACCTGGCGGCATCGCTTATCATATTCCTGATGAACCCGAACCCTCCAAGCGCCGCTGCTGAATATTTCGACAAGGCGACCGCTTTGCTCGCGGAGTTGCGCACCCACGAATTGGCCCACATCGAGGCGGCGGCGGAGGTCTGCGCCAACGCCATCGCCCAGGGTGGGCTGGTCTTCCTCTTCGGCGCCGGCCATTCCCGCATGCTGTGCGAGGAGATGATTCCGCGCCAGGGCTGCTTCCCGGGGTTCGTGGCCCTGGTGGAGTTGGCCCTCTCCAACCACGCCAATATCTTGGGCACGAACGGGCTTCGCGCCCCGCTGTACCTCGAAAAATGCGAGGGATACGCGGAGGAGATCCTGAAGGGCTTCCACTTCGGCCCGCACGACGCCTTCATTGTGATCTCCACCAGCGGCATACGGCCCATCGTGGTGGAGATGGCCCTGGGCGCGCGCAAACGCGGACTGCCTGTCATCGCCATCTGCTCGCGGCGGCATTCGGACCAGTCCGTCGCGGCGCACAGCTCGGGAAAGAAGCTGATCGACCTGGCCGACATCGTCATCGACAACCATTGCCCGCCCGGCGATTGCGTCCTCGAACTGGAGGGCCTCAAATGGCACACTGGCCCCGCGTCCACGGTCACCGGCGCCATGATCGTCAATATGCTACGGTGCGAGGTGGCCGCGCGGCTGCTCGCCAGGGGCCATGAACCCGTGCTGCTGCCGAGCCACCAATTTGTCGGCGACGCCGGCGCGGCCGGACAACTGGAGCGTTTCTATGAGGCATATCGCCAGAGCCTGAGACATCTTTATGAGTGATCCCGTTCGAATTGCCATGTTGGGATCGGGCTTCGTAGCCGAGTTCTACATGCAAGGCCTTGCCAATGTGAATGGCCAGCGCGTGGTGGTCAATTACTCCCGTACCGCAGATCGCGCTGCGGCGTTCGCCAGCCGCTGGGGAATCCCCGAGCATTCGACCGACCTCGATGCGGTGATCGGGGAATGGGACGCGGACCTGTTCGTGATTGCGATGCCCAACGAAGCGCACCTTCCGGCGGCGCTGGCGCTGGCCAAGGCGGGACGCAACCAGGTCTGCACCAAGCCGCTCGGCAGGACCCGCCAGGAAGCCCGCCAAATGTTGGATGCCGCGCGCGAATCGGGCGCCATGCACGGTTACGCGGAAACGGAAGTCTTCGCCCCGGCGGTGGTCAAGGCGCGCCAGAGCATCGAGTGCGGCGCCATCGGCCGCGTGCTGTGGGTGCGCTCGCGGGAGTCGCACAGCGGGCCGCACAGCCCGCACTTCTGGGACGTCGAAAAGACCGGCGGGGGGGCGTTGAACGACCTCGGCTGCCATTGCATCGAGGCGGCGCGCTACTTTTTCGGGAAGCAGGACCGCATCGTGGAGGCGATGGCCTGGGGCGCCAACCTGGTACACCGCGAGAAGACCAGCGGCGAAGATAACGCGCTGCTGATACTGCGCATGGAAAGCGGCGGCATCGCTCACTGCGAGCTGTCCTGGACCACCCTCGGCGGGCTCGATTTGCGCAATGAGATTCACGGGTCCGAAGGGTCCATCTTCACCGACGTGACGCGCCAAACGCCGATTGCGAGCTTCACCACCAGGTCGGCGGGGTACGTGGTGGAAAAGGCCGACATCGATTTTGGCTGGACGCGTCCGCTGCCGGAAGAGGCCTTCGCTTACGGCTATCAGGCCGAGATGCGGCATTTTGTGGACTGCGTACGCGAGCGCCGGACGCCGCGCGAAACGTACGAGGATGGCTATCTGGTCAACTGCATTCTCGACGCGGGTTATGAATCCATGCGCACGCGCCAGTGGGTTGCGGTGGATTCGTGATGGGCGGCCGACTGCAAGACAAGGTGGTCCTCATCAGCGGATCGACCGGCATCGCCGCGGCCACCGCGCGCCTGGCGGCGTCCGAAGGAGCTTCGGTCTTCACGATCGCTCTCGAGCGCGGCGAGTGCGCCGAGGTATTCACGGGCGACCTGGCGCTGGCCGATACTGCTCGGGACGGCGTGCGCGAGTGCCTGCGCCGGTTCGGGAGGATCGATTGCCTGTACAACGTGGCGGGAATCTCCGGCCGGCGTTTCGGGGATGGGCCGCTCGATCAATGCACCGAGGAGGCTTGGGACAAGATCTTCGACGCCAACGTCAAGAGCATGTTCCTGCTGACCCGCGAAACGCTGCGCGTCATGCTGCGGCAACCCGTCGCGGAAAACGGGCTGCGCGGCGCGATTCTCAACATGGCGAGCGTGCTGGCAACGTCGCCCGAGCCGCTGCATTTCGATACTCACGCTTATGCCGCCAGCAAAGGGGCCATCCTGGCGATGACCAAAGCGATGGCCGCTTACTACGCGCCGCACCGCATCCGCGTGAATGCCATCGCGCCCGGGCTGGTGCGAACGCCTATGTCGCTCCGTGCGCAAGACGATCCGGAGATTCTCGCGTCCATCCGCCGCAAGCAGCCGCTGGCGGAGGACCTGATTCCGGCGGAGGACATTGCGCGGGCGTCGGTCTTCCTGATGAGCGACGAAGCCCGCATGATCACGGGCGAAACGCTGACGGTTGATGCCGGTTGGAGCGTGACCCCATGACCGCGCGGCCTCTGCGCACGACCGTGATCGGCAGCTACCCTTTTCCGGGCTGGCTGGAGTTTGCCTCGTTGCATCTCGACCAATTCGGCGAGGCCGATCTCGAGGAACTATACGACGACGCCGTGCTGGCGGCCATTCACGATCAGAGTGCGGCCGGCCTGGACGCGATCACCGACGGCGAGCAGACGCGCTTCGATTTCAACCTATCCTTCTACGGCAAGCTGGAGGGCATCGATCCGCGGCCGGTTTCGCCCCGCCGCTTCGGGCCTCCGGCGCACGATCAACGCGGAAAATACCGGATTGTGGGCGACTTGCGCGCTCCCCAAGGCTTGGGAGCGGTGGCCGAATTCCGCCGTCTGCAACGGCTCGCGCCGCACGGCCCCGCGCTCAAGGCCAGCGTACCCGGCCCGTATACGCTGAGCGGGCGCTTGACGCCGGGGGGTCCGTACCCCGACCGCTGGGCCGTTACGGAAGCGCTGCTGCCAGTGGTTCGCGAGGAGTTGCGGCAATTGGCGGAAGCCGGCTGCGCGGAGATTGCCATCGACGAACCCTCCATGAGCTGCTACGGGTACCGCGAGGACCCCAACCGCTTTGTGGAGATTTTCAACCGGACGGTGGAGCCGGTGGCGGGAAGCTGCCGTCTCTCGACCCACCTCTGCTTTGGAAATTATAAAGGCCGCGCCGTCGGCCCACGGCAATACGCGCCGCTCTTTCCGGCGTTCCTCGGCCTGCGGGTGGATGAGATCCATCTCGAAATGGCCAGCCGGGAGTTCGCGGAGCTTGAGTTGATCGGGTCGATCGCCGCTGCGGGAAAAGATGCGTGCGTGGGCGTTATCGACGTGAAGAGCTACTACATCGAGACGCCCGCCGATGTCGCCGCCCGCGTGCGCCGCTGCCTACGGTACGCGGGGCCCGAGCAGCTCTCCTTCGCTCCGGACTGCGGACTGAGCCAGACCGCCCGCTGGGCATCGCGGCAGAAGCTGAAGAATATGGTGGACGGCGTGGCGGCCGTCGCCAGGGAATTGGGCTTAAGGTAGTTTCCGAGGAAGGCAGGCGGGCCCACAATGGGCACCCCCATAGGCGTTAAGATAAGCCNNCGTCTCGGCCTTCGAAAAGTCGGCTCGACAGCCGACTCTGCAAGCCTGGCGGCTTGCGCCACGGGTCGGCGCCCCGGCCCGCTCCACCTACGGGATGAGCTTGGTCCAGTCCAGGGTCGCGGCCATCTGTTGGCCAATGGTTACCAAAGCGGGAATCGCGGAAAGATCGGCCTCGTCGATGTCCCTGGGGAGGAGCGGATTGAAATCTGTCAGGATGCCGGGCCACTGGCGGTCCACGGCTTCGCTGGCCCAGTCTTCGGAGGTATCGACCAGGGTGGAGGTGGTCCAGGAAATGACTCCCAGCAGCCCGGACGGCGGCTTGTTGGAACCCGGATAATAACCGGTGCCGAGAGCGATCACGCGGGTGTCGGCGCCCGTGAAGGCGTCGAACTCGAAGGCCTCGACGCAAGCTTCGTAGACGGGATTGGCAGTGCCGCCGACGCCGCCATCGAAGAAGTTGAGGGTCTGGCCGCCGACGGCGTCGATTTTCCAATGGTCGAAGTAGGTGGGCGCGCAGGCCGAAGCGACCGCGGCATCGACCAGCTTGACGGACCCGGTAGTGCGGGCGTTCCTGGGATTGTCCCTGACGAAGAACCAATTGTGCCCGTTCATGGCGGTGGCGGCGACCATCACTCCGATGGGGCAATCGTTGACAACCCAGGAGGCGGCGGGGCCGAAGACGGAGACGAGCACGTCGCGCAGGTTCTTAGGATCGTACATGTAGCCTTCGGCGATTCGCTTGGCATCCGCGATAGCGCCGGTGGGAGTGAAGATTTCCTTGGAACGGCCGGTGTAGATTTTGAGAATGTCGGCGGCGGGGACGCCGGCTGCGACGGCCGCCGTGAGCAGGGCGCCGGTGGAGGCTCCGGCGCAGTAGGCGATGTGGTCGCGGGTGAGGCCGCCGAGTTGCGATTCGAGTTTCATCAGGCAGCAGGTAGGGATAATACCGCGGATGCCGCCGCCGCGGATGGACAGAATGGTTCGCATGGTTTGGTTTACCTTGGTTTCAATCGGGATTTGCGCGCGTTAGCCCCAAAAGTAGAATAGGGCCATCAGGTAGAGCCAGACGCCGTCCAGGAAGTGCCAGTAGATGGCCGCGACGTCGATGGTGGTGCGCTTGGCCGGGCCGAGCCTGAGGCGCAGCGCCTGCACATCGACGTAGAGCAGCGCCGCGACGCCGCCCAGCAAGTGGAAGGCGTGCGCCGCCGTCAACACGAAGAAGAACGCGCTGCCCGGGCTGCTGGCCATGTAGATTCCGCGGTTCCACAACTGGCGCCACGCGAATGCCTGGCCCAGCAGGAACAGTATGCCGAGGGCGGTGGCCGCGGTCCACCAGAAGTTGAACCGCGAACGGTCTCCGGCCTTCAGAGCATGGCGGGAACGGTCGAGCACGATGCTGGAAACGAGGAGGACCACCGTGTCTACCCAAAGGATGGGCAGCCTGGGGACGCTCGCCCAGTCGTCGGAAAGGCCGCGCCGCATTATGAAGGCGGTGGTGAACGCCGCAAATACCATGGCGGTGGCGGCGATCAACACGAAGAGTCCCGCGAACGCGGTCCGGCGGGACGACCCGAGCGGCCCCGGGCTTCCTCCGCCACCCCACCCATGCTCGATGGGCGGAGGCGGCGGTCCGTGGAGCGCGCCGTGGGTGAGCGATGCGGGCACGCTTATATGGATGCAGCGGCGGGGTTCCGGGAATCGAGCGGGTTGGGGCTGGGGGCCGGGGGCCGGGGAAATGAAGACATTTTCGGGCATAGAGACACT
>PLGA01000116.1 GCA_003139735.1 Bryobacterales bacterium
TCGCGCATGTGCGGAAAAGCGCTGGTCACGATTCCGGAACTATACAGCCCTGTCAGCGTGGCTCCGGTGCGTTCCAGAATTCCCACCACGCGGTCCACCGAATCCTGCTCTTCAACGGTCAGGCTGTCCCACCAGGCACCAAACTCATCCGTGAAAAGCACTTCGCATTCCATATAAGTAATATAACCTAGAGTGCATAGTGAATGCAAGCGAAAACTGCTAGTGGTATGCCAATCGGGACTTAGTAGAAGAGGAGTTCATTCAGTCCGCGCGGGAGGGGGCGCTGCGCCATGACTCAACGGCTCTTCGTCGCGCCCAGGAAGCGGCGGTAGCCTCAGCAACAATGAAACCGACCCGATATAACCGCGGATGTCACTTCGTGGCCTTCTTCTTCCGGCTGCTGGCCGGCCGCTTCGTCGTTAGCTTTTCGGGATGCTTCCGGTAGTAGGCTGTCCACCTCGCCTGTACCGCTGCGCTCGCGGCCCGGCTGCGCTCTTCCGGTGTCCGCCGTGCGGCCGTGGCCTTTCCTCCCGCCCTTCCCATCTCTGTCACATCGATGACGCGGACCATCCTTATCTTCTTACCCATCAGTGGCGAGTATAAGTCCACCTTCGAATATTTGCAAGGAGCCGCCGTATTTTCCTCTTGACATACGCACCAGTGGTGTGAATAATAGGAAGTGGAGCAACTTTGGACCGTTTCACCGAAGAATCCGCCGCCGACCTGGCCGCAAACTCCCGCCGTTCCCGCGAGGACCGGGACGAATACCGGGCGGACACGCACGAATGGTGGCCGTGTCCGACGCGAGTCCACGGCGTACGCGACGACGTGACCGAGAGTGGCGCCGGACTAGCTCTGGGCCCGATCAGGACCGGAAGCTATAAGGGAAGGAAAGAGGAACTGTTATGGAAGGAGTAAACGGATATGAGGCCGGAACGGGCGCCAGAACGCCCATCCCGGCTGTAGCAACAGCTGCTAAGGAGCAACCACTTACCAGTTGCAATGGTAGCAAACCGAAGCGCGCGGCGAAAGCCTCGCAAGAGTTAACCCTGGCCGCCCAGCAGGAGACGGAGCGGGCGCGGTTCATGCCAGTCATGGACATCCGACAGGCGGTGATGCGCCGGCAGATGATCGTCGACGCCACTCAGAAACTCATGAAGCAGGGCGTCGACTTTGGCAGGATTCCTGGCACGGAACGCGACGTTTTGTTGCAGCCGGGCGCCGACAAGCTGTGCAACTTGTTCGGTCTGGTGGTCGAGTACGAAACGGACGAGGCCATCGAGGATTGGCGTGGAACGGAGCATGGCGGCGAACCGTTCTTCTATTACAAGATCCGGGGGCGAGCGTATCGCGGCCAGTTCCTCATGGGCGAGGGCGTCGGATCGTGCAACTCCTGGGAGTCGAAATACCGCTGGCGCAACGCGGAAAGGATTTGCCCGTCGTGCGGCAAGCCGAATATACGCAAGAGCCGGGAGGGAGGATGGTTCTGCTGGGCCAAGACCGGCGGCTGCGGAGCCAACTTTCCGGTGGGATCGGTGGCCATCGAAAGCCAGCAGGCAGGCCGGAAGCTGAACCCGGACGCGGCCGATGTGGTCAACACCGTCCTCAAGATGGCTTACAAGCGGGCGAAGGTGGCCACCACGATCAACGCCACGTCCGCATCCGAGTTCTTCACGCAGGATGTCGAGGACTTCGCGCCGGAACAGGAGCCGGCGCAGACGGCGGGGCCGCAGCCGATCTCTACTGCGGGAGTCGATGCTGGCGCGGTTGGCGGGCAGGCGGCCAATTACGTCGCCCAGCAGAAGCTCGAAGCCCTGAAGACCGCCGGGGAGATCCGGCGAGCCTTCGCCGCGATTCGCGAGCGCATCGGGGAACTCGGCTATCTGGAAGTACTTGAACGTCACGGCGTACGGACGCCCGACCAGTTCCGCTCCACCGACAAGGCTCGGGCCTGCTACCGCGAGTTGGCGGCCTTTGCTGCAAAGGAGGCGGCGTAATTCCATGGCTGTCCTTCAGGTAATTCCGATTTCCGGCGGCGCCGTTCCCCCGTCGCCGGTTCCAGTGGGAGCCGTGGCGCCCCCGCAGGTCCCGCACCCGCTGACCCTCTATGCTCTGAAGGAAACACTCACCGTCCTTGCGGATACCGAAGACATGGTTCCCGAGGATCAACATGCCGAGTTTCAAGAGGAATTCCGCCTCGCGCTGACGGCCGCGGTGGAGAAGCGCGATCGCGTGGGCGCCTTTCTGGCGCATCTCGAAAGCCAGGCCGCCTTCGCCAAGGCCGAAATCGTCCGGCTGCAGGAACGCAAGGCTTGGTTCGAGCGGGCCATCGAGCGCATGGAGGGCTACGTCATCAACGTCATCGAATCCCTCGGCCGGGATGCCAAGGGGAAGTACCAGAAGCTCGAAGGACGCACCGTAACCTTCGGAATCAAGGACTGCCCGCCCTCGGTCGAGATCCAGGACGAGGCGGCGGTCCCTGCGGACTACAAGGCCATCACGATCACCCTGCCGGCGCTGAAGTGGGAAGAGTTGCTGGATTCCCTGGACCTGGAGCAGCGGGCCAGCGTGCTGGATGCGGTCGAAAAGCCCAAGGTGGCCGTGAGCAAGACTTCCATCAAGAAAGCCATCGACGGCGGCGGCCAAGTCCCCGGAGCGGACTTGAACGTCGGGAAGAAAATGCTGATCCGGAAGTGATGCCATGCAAAACCTTCATTCCTGGCTCATGTAGCAAGTCCACGGCGTCAGGCTGCCACGCCAGCGCCGGAAGCCCCGAAGAGGCCCCGATCAGGCGGAAGCCTATCGAGACTGGATCCGCCAGCAGCCATCGTGCGTATCGGAATCCACGCGCGATGTCGAAGCCTGCCACACCGGGCCGCACGGATTCTGGCAAAAGAGTTCGGGCTACACCTGCATCCCGCTGACCCACAATGAGCACATGGAATTGCACCGGATTGGACCCCAGCAGTTCCAGGAGAAGTACCGGATCGACTTCGAGGTTATTATCGAAGGCCTATTTACGGAGTGGTCGGAACTTCAGGCGCGGCGCTTGGGCCAGGATGTAGCCGCGGTCGAGATGAGACCCTCGGCGACTCGCACGTTTGGAGGTCGAGAGACGAGGCGGTAAGCTATGGGTATGGCATCAGTTATCGAGATTGGGACTTTGATCGACCGCGACCCGAAGATTCGTGGCGGGCGGCCGAAGGTTGCCGGCACCGGACTGACTGTCAGCCGAATCGTAGGTTGGTACAAAATGGGCATGACCCCGGAAGACATTGCCCTGGAATACCCGCATTTGACTCTGGCCCAGGTCCACGCGGCGTTGGCGTACTACCACGTCAATCGAGAGGAGATTGAGACGGATTTGGCTCACGAGCAATCCTCCGCGCTCCAGTGGGAGCAACAGCTCGGGACCAAGGCGAATCGTCCATGAGTCAAATCCGGCTCTATCTCGACGAGGACTCCATGCGAAGATCCCTCGTCTTTGGCTTGAGGGCGCGCAACGTCGACGTGCTGACAGCCATCGAAGCGGACATGATCAACCGTCAGGACGAAGACCAACTGACCGCTGCTGCGGCCGCCGGAAGAGCGCTGTTCACATATAACAGGGCCGATTACTGCGCCTTGCATCAAGGCTGATGGACTTGGAGCGGGCTCACGCGGGCATTATCGTTGCACCGCAACAACAGTACTCCGTCGGCGAGGAATTGCGGCGGATCATGCGGCTCATCAGCCGCTGCACAGCTGAGCATATGCAAAACCGGTTGGAGTTTCTCTCTTCTTGGGCTTGATGTTCGGCCCCGATTCACGCCCACTAAACCCGGCTCCTTCTGAACCCCCCCCGCGCCGGAAGGATCACCACGAACTGCCCTATCGGCAGAGAGACGTTCGAGCCGAAGTAAGAAACTCGCTCCAGAGGGCATCGTCGAAGGCCTGTCTGCGGAGTGGTCGGAACGCCAGGCGCGGCGCTTCGGTAAAGATGTTTCCGCTGGTGAGGTGGCGACCGCTACGCCGGACGGGGTGTGAACTTTCATGAGAATCAAGTTTCGGCGGCGGACTCTTGAATCCCAGGTGGTCGGATCTCCGGGATGCGGTGCGGCTGGCAGGAGCGGCGGAAGCGGGCTGTTGGCTTTTTGGTTGCCCACGGCAGACATCGAGCGTCATTGTGGAGGACAATGGAGGCGTGATCACGCTGCGGACTCTTCAGCAGGAAAATAGAACCGTGATCGTCAAACTGGGGCGGGAACACGGGGCCATTAGTATTCGTGTGTTCGGTTCGGTAGCCCGCGGCGATAACCGGGAAACGAGTGATGTCGATTTGCTGGTCGAATTCGAAAAAGGCCGGACTTTGTTCGATTTGATCGATCTTCGCTTGGACCTGCGGGACCTGCTGGGAGTCGAAGTGGACATCGTGACGCCGAACAGCTTGCATCGCCTGCGAGACGACGTTCTGGCTGAAGCCAAGGCGATATAGCCCATGCCGGTCCCGGATGCGCGGATTTACCTTCTTCACATTCTGGACTGCTGCGAGCGGATCCCTTCCCCTACACCAGCTCGATCGTCACACGTCGCCCGACCATCGCAGCCGCCCGTTGCA
>PLGA01000654.1 GCA_003139735.1 Bryobacterales bacterium
GGCGGACGTCGCGATGGCGGTAGATCTCGGCCTGCCAGAACGCCCACGCGCGAACCAATTGTTGTTGTCGCCGTAAATCACAAGGCAGGTGTCGTTGCCCACGCCGGAGGCGGACATCAACTCCTCGAACTGCTCCTTGGACAGGATGTCGCGGCGCACGGTGTCGCACAGTTGCGTGTTCCAGGCCCAGGCGAGCGCGCCGGGCACGTGCCCCTCGTCGTAGGCTTTGGTATCGACGTCGACTTCCACCACCCTGACGTTCGGATCGGCGGCGTGCTGCGAAACCCAGTCGATGCTGGCAAGCGCTTCGGGATGCGCGTAATCCANNCCATAATTCTCCTCCTTGGATGGTTTTGCTCCGAGCGATAATCTGCGCCAATTATATCGAAACTCCGGCGCCGCGGCGTGGCCGTATCATGAAGTTATGGTTTCACGCATCTTGTGCGCTCTTTTTTCGGTCGGACTGGCGATGGCGCAGTCCGCCGCGGCCCCGGACCCCAGCGCCGCCGCGCGAAAAGCACTGGACTTGTTTCTCGGGCAGAAGTACGCGGATCTGCGGCAGATGTTCACGCCGGAAATGGCCGCGAATCCGAATCTCGCGGAAGACAAATTGAAGGGGCTGGGGGACCAGATCGCGTCCATGGGGGACGGCAAGATCGGCGATGCGGCGCTGCATCCGGTGGGCGCCAACCGAATCGTAGTCATTCCGGTTGCGTTTCCCAAGGGGACTATCGCGTTCCAGTTCACTGTGAATTCCGGCGGCCAGGTGGCGGGCTTTTTTATGGCGCGGACGGCGGCGCCGCCGGCGGTCCCCTGGGAGCGGCCGGCGTACAGCAAGCCGGATTCTTTTCGCGAGCGCGACGTAACCATTGGGGACGATCAATGGAAGCTGCCCGGCACGCTGACCGTGCCGGTGGGCAACGGGCCTTTTCCGGCGATCGTTCTGGTGCACGGCTCCGGTCCGAACGACCGCGACGAAACCTTGGGCCCGAACAAGGTGTTTAAGGACTTGGCCGAGGGCTTGGCTTCCCGCGGCATCGTCGTCCTTCGCTACGAGAAACGGACCAGGCAATACCAGGTGAAAATGGCCGCACTGCAGAATATGACGGTGATGGATGAGACCGTCGACGATGCCGTCAGAGCCGCCGCCGTGCTGCGCGCACAGCCGGAAGTGGACGCCAAGCACATTTTCCTGCTGGGCCACAGCCTGGGCGGCAATCTGGCGCCCAGGATCGCCGAGGAGGATGGCAAGCTTGCGGGACTGGTGATCCTAGCCGGCAACATGACGCCGATTGAGGACGCCATCGTCGAGCAAAGCCAATACCTGGGCGCCACCGCGTCCGATCTGAAACTCCTGCACGCCCAAGCGGCCAAAGTGAAAGCCCTGGAAGCGGGCGACGAAGACGGACCGCCGGTGAGCGTAGGCCCGGTAACCGTCCCGCCATCCTACTGGCTGGACCTGAAGGCTTACGATGTGTCCGCCGCGGCCAAGAAGCTGACTATCCCCATGCTGATTTTGCAAGGCGAGCGCGACTACCAAGTCACCATGAAGGACTTCGCGCTTTGGAAATCCGCGGTGGGCAGCCGGAAGAATGTCACGCTGCGCAGTTACCCGGCGCTGAACCATCTGTTCATTGCCGGGGAAGGCAAGATCCTGCCGGAGGAGTACAGCAAGCCCGGCCACCTCGCGCCGGAAGTAATCGACGATATCGCGAAGTTTCTGGGGAAATAAGGGCTAATCATCGTCGATCACGGACAAAAACAAAATCGGCGGCCAGGACCCATTTCCCAGCCGCCGGTTTCCGAAACGCGAAATTCAGACAGGAGCGTTAAGCGCGCCGTCGTTTGAGGAGGCCCAAACCAAGCAACCCGGCCCCGGCCAGCCCAAGCGACATCGGCTCCGGCGTTTCGCCCCCTAACGTGCCGCCGCCGCAGTCGGTGGTGCAGTCCAAGGTGGAGTAACCGTCAGGCTTCGTACCAAACGATAGCTCAACAGAGCTCACCTTGGTTGAAGCGTTTAGGCCGGTGACGCCATCTATCTCGAAAACGACCTCGCCGGCGAGGGATGGCTGAAAGTTGTCGATGCTTGCGTTGGCGTTGGTGTAGGGACCCGGACCGATAATCAGGTTCTCAGGCTGTCCGCCGGTGAGATCGTTCAGAAAGTAGCCTGCGCCGCCATATCGACGGCATTCAGCTCGCGTGTGATGCCAGATCCCCTTATACCGCTTCCTGGAACACCAAGAAGGTCGCCGCCGGCGCACATACCATCTCCGCCAAGGCTTGGGATGCCTCCGGCAACTTGGCCTCCACCAGCGTCACCGTGACGGTCCGTTAGCCAACGCCCGATTACGGGAGAGAAACACCTGCATCTCCTCACGCTCGCACTCCGGCGGCCTTCCGCCGGGTGCTTGGCTCTGGTCGAGCACGAATCGGCTGACCTGCCTGGCTTAGGTCCAACAACGACGGCCAGCCCAACAGCAAACTGGAGGCGGACTACCACCCTCCTTGAGCCCGCCTGAGTTGAGGTTTGTTGAAGTATTTCTTGTTTACGATTAGAGGCATAAGGGTCCTCACGCCGGGTGTTACGCTTGGGGGATGCCTGAGTATGAAATCGAAGGTCCGCGGCGGAGATCCTCCACCGCGGTCTGGGTCACCGTCGGTGCCATTCTGTTGGTCTTGCTGGTTGGCGCGCGATTTGTGGCTTCTTACGTTATTGAGATCGCATGGTGGCAAGAACTCGGCCAGTTCCGCACCTGGCTGAGCATGCTTTTCTATAACGTGGCGCCGCTGACCGCAGCCACGTTGTTGGCCTTCGTGGCCCTTTGGATCGCGCACGCGCGGGCAGTCAGATTCGCGGGGACCAGGCTCGGCGAACACCGCTTCTACGCGCGCATCTCCGCGCTGGCGCTGCTGCTGCTGGCATACCTGATTTCCGCCGCGTCCATCGACACGTGGACGGTGGTGCGCTTCGCGGGTTCCCGCGGCCTTCCGGCCGGCGCCACGGCGTGGCATGACTCGGTCTTCGACAAGCCGCTCTCGTTTTATCTCTTCGATTTGCCGTTTTACCAGATGGTGCGCGGGTACGCGCTGGGGCTGGTGATTTTCTGCATCATTGTGTATTGGGTGGCCGCGCGCGGCTGGCAACTGCGGTACAAGATGCCGAATTTGCAGGATGTGCGCGAGATCAGCCCGAGACTCTTCCGGCTGGAAGGCGGCCTGGAGTCCCGCTTTCTGCGTGTTTCCGCGGTGGTGCTCCTTCTGTCTCTGGCGGTGCGCTTCTACCTGGGGCGCTACGAAATGGTTTACAACGAGCACGGCTCGTTCCTGGTGGGCATCGACTACGTGGACCTAAACATCGGCCTGCCGCTGCAGTGGCTGGTCATTCTGGCGTGTTTCGCGGCATCCATTCTGGTGTGGATGCGCCGCTGGCTACTGGCCGCGAGCATGGCGCTGGCGCTGCTGATCGCCGTCGCCCTTCCGGGGGCCGTCTCGGCGCTGTACGTGCGCCCCAACGAGATTTCGCTGCAGAAGCCTTTTATCCAGACGCACATTCACGCCACGCGCAGCGCATTCGGCATCGAACAGCGGGTCCGCGAAGTGGAGTTTCAGGCTCAGCCGGACGCCCCGATCGACACCACCCAGCACAAAGCCCTGCTCGATAACGTACGGCTCTGGGAGTGGCGTCCATTCCACGACACCATCACCCAGCGGCAGGCGTTGCGCACTTACTATACGTTTCACGATAGCGACGTAGACCGCTACACCATCGACGGCCAGTACAAACAGGTGTTGCTGGCGCCGCGCGAGCTCGATATCAGCCAGCTTCCCGACGCGCGCGCCAACTGGATCAACCCGGCTTTCATCTACACGCACGGCTATGGGCTGGTGCTCTCGGAAGTCAGCAAGATGACCTCGGACGGACTGCCCGTGCTGACCATCTATGACGCTCCTCCGGTAATCAACACGAATAGCCTCAAGCTAACGCGCCCCGAAATCTATTACGGCGAGGTGACTCACGAGCCGGTCTTCGTGCATACCGCGCAGGAGGAGTTCAATTATCCTTCGGGAGAAGAGAATAAGCACTCGCGCTACGAAGGCAAGGGCGGATTTCCCATTTCCTCCTTTCCGATGCGCATGGCCGCATCCATCAGCGAAGGCGAGCCCAATATTCTGCTGACGGACTATCTCACGCAGAACAGCCGGATGATGATTCACCGGAAGGTGTTGGACCGCGTGCAGCAGTTGGCCGGATTCCTGCAGTGGGATGCGGACCCTTACCTGGTGATTACCGCCGACGGGCGGCTGGTGTGGATTATCGACGGGTATACCACTTCCGACGCGCATCCCTATTCCCGCGCCGTGGATGTGGCCGATATGGGGAGCGTGAATTACATCCGCAACGCCGTCAAGGCTACCGTGGACGCCTACGACGGAGAGACGCGCATGTATATCTTCGCGCCGGACGACCCGATTATCGGGGCTTACCAGCATCTCTTCCCGGACTTGTTCCGCCCGGCCTCGGAGATGCCGGCGGACCTGCGGGCCCACGCTCGCTATCCCGAGACCATGTTCCGCATCCAGTCCGAAATCTACCGGACCTACCACATGCTCGACCCTCAGGCCTTCTATAACAAGGAAGATATGTGGGACCTGGCTCTGAACGCTTCCGGCCAGGAGAGCGGATCGACCCCGGTGACTCCGACCTATGTCATGGCGGCCGTCCCGGGCGAAACCAAGCCCGAGTTTCTCCTCCTGATTCCCTTCACGCCGCGCAACAAGAACAACTTGATCGGCTTGATGGCGGCTCGCTGCGACGGCGCGCATCTGGGCGAGTTGGTGGTGCTCCAACTTTCCAAGCAGCAGTTGATTCCAGGACCGATGAACGTTTCCGCGTCCATTAACCAGGACCAGACCATCTCGAAGGACCTGACGCTGTGGAACCAGCAGGGATCGCACGTCTTGCGGGGGCAGATTCTGGTGCTGCCGGTCGGCAATACGATGCTCTACGTGGACCCCGTCTACATTCAGGCCACGGAAGGCAGCATGCCGCAACTGAAGAAGATCGTGTTGATGGTGGGCAGCCGGCTGATCTATGCGGACTCTTACGATGAGGCATTGGCGCAGCTTTCGGGCGGCGCGCAGCAGTTGATTCAGCAGGCATCCGCGCCCACCCCGGCGGCGGCTGCCTCGAAGCCCGGCGCCCCGGCCCCCGCGGCCGATCCGCGCATCGAGCGCGTTCGCGAGCACCTGCGGCGCTACAAGGATTTCTCCGCGCAAGGCCACTGGGCCGAAGCCGGCAAGGAGCTGGAGGCCATCGAAGCGGAGGTGGGGAAATAGGGGCTGAGCCAGCCGCTCTACCGCGGCGCTGAAGTGGAGCGTCGCGCCGGACGGGACTGCCGTTTCCGGGCCGGAGTAGGCAGCGGCGGCACGCTGGCCAATGCCGCCAGGAGATTGTTGGCTTCGCGATACAAGTTGATATGCGCGCCGCCCCTGCCGTCAGTGACAGCGAAGAAGATGCCGGTCTGGCGCCTGGGGATCAGGGCGATGTAGGTGGTAAAGCCGGCCCCGCCTCCGGTTTTCTCCATCACCATGGANNGACCCGGGAATATGAAGCAGGTACTGAAGGAAGCGAGTCATGTCCGCGGGGGTTGAATAGGCGCCTCCGCTGGCGCCGGACGCCTGCGTATCGACGCATGGGCCTTCATCCCGGCTTCCAAGCAGGAGGCGGGAGCACTGCTCCTGGCTGGGCGTGAGCGTCGTATCGCGTAAGCCGAGCGGCTGTGAGATGCGTTCATTGAGAAGCTGCGCGTATGTCTTGCCGGTGGCGGAAGCGAGAGCGTCGCCAAGCAAATCGAAGCCGACATTCGAGTACAAAGCGGCGGCGCCGGGAGGCGTTAGCAGTCTCTGTTTTGGCAGCCAGAACCAACGAAAAGCCTGGTCCGGGAAAGTGAAGTGCGGCGTATCCGCGGGATAGGCGCCGACTTCGCGTGGCAGTCCGCTGGTGTGCGTGGCCAGGTCAAGGAGCGTGATGTGGTGAGCGCCGGCGCCATCCGGGACCACCTTCCCCGGCGGCGCAAAGCGCTGCAGAGGGTCGTCAAGCCCGACTTTGCCCTCGGAGGCCAGCTTCACGAGCAGGTCGCTTGCGAAGACTTTGGATAGGGAGCAGAGACGAATCAGAGAGTTGGCATCCGGCCGGCGCCCGCTCCCCGGGAATGTCCCGCCATAGCTCAGCGTCGCCGTTTCGCCACCGCGCACAACCACCAGGACCATGCCAGTCACGGCGGAACGTTCGAAAATATCCGCGCCGCGGAGTTCGGCATCCGCCAGGGACAGGGTTGGCTGCGCGTCGACCGCCGCCACGAAAGCGAAAAGGGGGACGCCAAGGAGAAAGAGCTTCGCGGCGGCTTGTCTCACGCCTTTAGCGTCGCATAATTTCACTGGCCGATTTGCGCCGCCGCGCGCTCTGTAATACCTTGGAACTTATGTCTTTTACAGGTGCTGGCCGATGAACCCGAACCCCTTGCTGGGGGTTTGCTTTCACTGGTTGGGGGGTCTCGCATCGGGCAGTTTTTATGTCCCGTATCGCGGGGTGAAGGTCTGGGCTTGGGAAACCTACTGGCTGGCGGGCGGCTTCTTCAGTTGGATCATCGCGCCGTGGATTCTCGCGTCTTTCATGACGAAGGACCTGCTTCAGGTGCTGCGCGAGGCTCCGCCCAGCAGTTTGTTCTGGACGTGCGCGTTTGGCGTCCTGTGGGGGTTGGGCGGCCTTACCTTCGGCCTCACGATGCGCTACCTGGGGATGTCGCTCGGCATGGTGGTGGTGCTGGGATATACGGCCGCGTTCGGCACGCTGCTGCCTCCCATTTTCCGCGGCGAGTTTGCATCGCTGGTTCTGCGGACGCACTCCGGGCACATCATTCTGCTGGGCGTCGGCGTCTGCCTGGCGGGGATTGCGGTGGCGGGAAGCGCGGGGATCTCCAAGGAGCGGGAGATGTCCGAGGAGAAGAAGCGCGCGGTCATCAAGGAGTTCGCGTTGAAGCGCGGAGTGCTGGTGGCCACCTTCTCGGGGATCATGAGCGCCTGCTTCGCCTATGGTCTGGCGGCGGGCGACCCGATCAAGAAGTTGACCCTCCAGCATGGAACCAGCACGTTGTGGCAGGGCCTTCCGGTGCTGGTGGTGCTGCTGGCGGGCGGATTCGCCACCAACTTCATCTGGTGCGTTTACCTGAACTTCCGCAACCGCACGGGCCGCGAGTACTTCCACGCCGATGCGAAGGGACCCGAGGCGAGGGCTCCCATGCTGGCCAATTATCTGTTCTGCGCCCTGGCTGGAACTACCTGGTACTTTCAGTTTTTCTTCTACACCATGGGGGAGACCCAGATGGGCCGCTACAAGTTCTCCAGTTGGACGCTGCACATGGCCAGCATTATGATTTTCAGCACCTTGTGGGGGATTGCGCTCAAGGAATGGTCGGGATCCGGGCTGCGTACGAAATCGCTGGTGGCGCTGACCCTGCTCACGCTGATCGGCTCGACCGTGATCGTGGGGTACGGCAACTATTTGGGATTGTCGGAGGTTCCGGCGCAGGTCCAGGCTCTCCGGTAGGGGTCGGGCATGCCCGAGCCTGATAGAATAAGACTTATCCACCCCCAGGAGGAACACCCTAAATTGGACTCTGCATTCCTGGCCTTGGAAGACGGCACGCTCTTCGAAGGCAAGAGCTTTGGCGCGCCCGCCGAACGGTCCGGAGAAGTGGTATTCAATACCGCGCTCACCGGGTACCAGGAAGTTTTTACGGACCCGTCCTATTCCGGCCAGATCGTGATTCTCACGAACCCGCAGATCGGAAATTACGGGACCAACGAAGACGATAACGAATCCGCCCGGCCGTACATCGAGGGCCTTGCGGTGCGCGAGTTTTCTTCCATCGCCAGCAACTGGCGGTCGGACGCGGAAGCCAACTCGTTTCTTAGCCGGTACGGCATTCCAATAATCTCCGGTCTGGATACGCGCGCGCTGGTCCGCCATCTGCGTTCGCGCGGCGTGATGCGGGGAGTGCTGTCGTCGTTGGAAAGCGACGGGCCTACCCTGGTCGAAAAGGCGCGCAACATTCCGCGGATGGAGGGTCTCGATCTGGCCAGCCGGGTGTCCACGCCTCAATCCTATGAGTGGACCAAGGCCGTAGATGCCTGCTCGCCCTCCGAACCCGTCGGCGCGCCGCCTCTCGCGCGGTTTCACGTAGTGGCTTACGATTTCGGCATCAAGCTCAACATCCTGCGCCGCCTGTGCCAGGTGGGCTGCCGCGTGACGGTGGTCCCCGCCTTGACCTCCGCCGAAGACGTGCTGTCGCTCCGGCCCGACGGCGTGTTCCTCTCAAACGGCCCCGGCGACCCCGAGCCGCTGCACACGCAGGTGGGCAATATTCGAAAACTGATCGGCAAGGTTCCCATTTTCGGCATCTGCCTGGGCCACCAGTTGCTCGGCTTGGCGGTGGGCGGCAAGACGTACAAGCTGAAGTTCGGGCATCGCGGCGCCAACCACCCGGTGCGCAACGAGATCACGCGGCGCGTGGAAATCACCTCCCACAACCACGGTTTCGCGGTCGACCCGGATTCACTGAACCTCAACGAAGTGGAAATCACCCACGTCAACCTGAACGACCAGACGCTCGAGGGTTTCCGGCACCGCAGCCATCCGGTGTTCTGCGTGCAATACCACCCCGAGGCGGCGCCCGGGCCGCACGATTCGCACTACCTTTTCGACGATTTCGTCAAACTCATGAGCGGGAAAGCATAGCGGATGCCCAGACGCAACGATCTCCACCGCATCCTGATCGTCGGGTCCGGCCCGATCGTCATCGGCCAGGCCTGCGAGTTCGATTATTCGGGAACCCAGGCGGCCAAGGCCCTGCGCGCCGACGGCTACGAAGTGGTGCTGGTCAATTCGAACCCGGCCACCATCATGACGGATCCGGACCTGGCCGACAAGACCTATGTCGAGCCGTTGACGGTTCCGTATCTCGAGGAAATCATCCGCCGCGAGCGGCCGGACGCGCTGCTCTCCACCGTGGGAGGCCAGACGGGGTTGAACCTGGCGGTGGAACTGGCCGAAGCCGGGGTGCTGGAAGCCTACGGCGTGGAACTGATCGGCGCGCGAATCGACGCCATCAAGAAAGCCGAAGACCGCTTGCTGTTCAAGGACGCCATGCGGAAAATCGGCCTGCAGACGCCGCAATCGCAGCTTGTCAACAGCATCGCCGCCGGCCGGGCTTTCGCGGAGCGCATCGGCTACCCCGTCATATTGCGCCCCAGCTTCACGCTGGGGGGAACGGGCGGAGGCATCGCGTACAACCAGGAAGAGCTGGAGGAGATCCTGGAACGCGGCATCGCGCTTTCGCCGGTGCACGAAGTGCTCATCGAAGAGAGCGTGCTGGGCTGGAAGGAATTCGAGTTGGAGGTGATGCGCGACCTGGCGGACAACTGCATCATCGTCTGCTCCATCGAGAATTTCGACGCCATGGGCGTGCACACCGGAGATTCCATCACGGTGGCGCCGGCGCAGACCCTCACCGACCGCGAATACCAGATGATGCGCGACGGGGCCATCCGCTGTCTGCGCGAAATCGGCGTGGATACGGGCGGGTCCAACGTGCAGTTCGCGATCAACCCGCGGGACGGGCGCATGGTGATCATCGAGATGAACCCGCGCGTCTCCCGCAGCTCGGCGCTGGCGTCCAAAGCCACCGGCTTCCCGATCGCGAAAATCGCCGCCAAGCTGGCGGTGGGCTACCGGCTCGATGAGATCCGCAACGACATCACGCGCAAGACGCCGGCCTGCTTCGAGCCCACCATCGATTACGTAGTGGCCAAGATCCCCAAGTGGGCGTTCGAAAAATTCCCTGGCGCCGATCCCGCGCTGGGCACCCAAATGAAGTCCGTGGGCGAAGTGATGGCCATCGGNNGGCCGCACCTTCAAGGAAGCCCTATGGAAGGGAATGCGGTCGCTCGAAACCGGGAAGGCCTTCGGATCCGAGAAATTCGATAAGGCGCTGGTGACGCAAAGGCTGACCACGCCCACGCCCGACCGCCTCAACTACATCCGTTACGCGATGGCTAACGGCTATGGGGTGGCGGAGATCCACGAACTGACTTCCATCGATCCGTGGTTCCTCGAGCAGGTCAAGGAAGTGGTGGATTTCGAGGCGGAGCTGGCTGGGTTTATGGGGCAGGCGCTTCCGCCTGCCGGTTTGGCCGCCGCCGGCAAGGAACTCTTCCGCCGCGCCAAGCGCTACGGCATATCCGATGTGCAACTGGCCAAGACCTGGGGAGCGGATGAGATGGCCGTCCGCCAGCGCCGCAAAACTTTGGGCGTAAGCGCCGTGTTCAGCCGGGTGGACACCTGCGCCGCGGAGTTCGAAAGCTTCACGCCGTACCTCTACTCCTGCTACGAAAGCTCCTGCGAGGCCGCTCCCGGCGCGGGGAAAAAGGTCATGATTTTGGGCAGCGGCCCCAACCGCATCGG
>PLGA01000273.1 GCA_003139735.1 Bryobacterales bacterium
ACGATATTGCGTGAAGACCAGCATCTTCTCCTGCTTGGCGGCAATCACCTCGGCAATGTCGCGCAGACGCGCCCATTTGCCGCTGTCGCTTTCGCCCCACGCGCCGTCTCCCAGCCATTGCGAGGGATGGTTGCAGATTTGCTTGAAGCGCATCAGGAACGACAGCACCAGCCCCTTGCGCCGTATCCCGGTGGCGTCCGCGAGTTGCTCGGCCAGGTCCTTCACCGCCTGCTGGTAGAGCGCGGCCTGTTGGCGGCTGAGCGGGCAGAATACCTTGACTTCGGTTTTTTCCGGCAGGTCCGCGATCACCGTCTTATCCGTCTTCAATCGCCGCAGAACATATGGCCGCACCAGCTCGCGCAGCGGCCCGTAGGAGCCGTGAGGCCGGTCGCCCAGGCGCTTGGCGAAGCTCGCGAACTCCTTCGCCGTTCCCAGCAGTCCCGGGTTGACGAAATCGAAAATCGACCACAGATCGCCCAGACGGTTCTCCACCGGCGTGCCGGTGAGCGCCAGTCTGCCGCCCGCCTTGAGCTTCTTGACGGCGCGGGTCTGTTTGGCATCGGGGTTCTTGATGGCCTGCGCTTCGTCCAGCACGGCCAGCCGCCAGGGAGTCTCCGCAATCCACGGCGCGCGGAGCAGCGAGCCATAGCTGGTGATGACCAGATCGATGTCTCGCAGCCGCGCAGTCTCAAAAGCCTTCAATTCGGCAGCCGGCAGAGCCGACGGATGGGCGATGAGCGCCTTCAACCCCGGCGCAAAGCGTTCGATTTCCGCCGCCCAGTTGGCGAGCAGCGATGCCGGCGCCACCAACAGGCTCGGCTGCGGTTTGGCGCTGTACTCGCTCTTGAGAACCAGCAGCAGCGAAAGCACCTGAATGGTCTTGCCGAGTCCCATATCGTCGGCAAGACACGCTCCGAGGCCGAGCTTCGTGAGGAGATAAAGCCAGCGCACGCCGACCTGCTGGTAGGGCCGCAGCACGCCTTTGAGAGCATCGCCGGGTTCGACTCCCGCCAACCCCTGCGGGCTGCGCAACCCCTTCAAGGTGTCCGCCAGCCACGGGCCCGCGACCACTTGCGCCCAGTCGGCCTCGGCCGCGGCGTCCCTATCTTCGGCGTCGACGTCCGCGCCGGCCAGCAACCGCATGGCCTCGCCGAAGGCCAGGCCGTTTTCCTTTGCCGTGCGCTCCACTTCGCGGAAGCGCTCGATCATGCTTTGCAGGTGCTCTCGATCGAGTTCGATCCACCGCCCCCTTACTAGCGCGAGGCCATCCGTCTTCGCCAGCAGGTCGCGGATTTCGGCGGATGTGAGCGGTTCACCGTCGAGCGTGACTTCCATGCGGAAATCGAGCAGCGCGTTCTGTCCCAGCCCTGACGGCGCCTTGGTTCCCACGGCCCCCGTCACACGCGGCCGCAACGGACGATTGCCCCGCCACGCCGCCGGCATGCGAACCACCACGCCCGCCGTCTCCAGGTGCGGGACGTCCCTCAGAAGCTGCAAAGCTTCCCGCGGCGTCCAGCGCAGCGGATGAAAGATCTCGCCCGCGTCGACCATGGCCCTGAGCCACGGGCACGTTTCCGACGCCCGCTGCACCGGAACCAGCAATGACAAGAGGCGCTCCTTGTTTGCCGCGCCCGCATACTCGCCGAGCGCCTGCCCCAGCGGCAGATGTTGCGCTTTGGCCTGCGCCGATAATCGCGTGGTATAGGTCGCCAGAAATGCGAACGGGGCGTCCGGGTCCTTGCGGTTCTCGGCAAGATTGAAATGCACCCGGCCCACCAAGTTCCATGCCGGATTCCGGCGCTTCAGAAAATCCTGCACGCCGCATTTGGATTCGGACAACTCAATGCCAAAGGCCGCGTCCAGTTCCCGCCACAAAGCCTCGAGCACCGCGGCTGTCAGATACTCCGCGCCCACCATGGGCGGCGCTGCCAGCGCCATGCGCTCCAGTTCGTCGTCCGGAGGGGCCGCAACCCGCGCTCCCTTCCGCGGCGCATCGCTATCCTGCTGCGTGCAGAGAGCGGTCACGTAGCGCGCGCCAAATTCGCGCCAATAGGAAGGCGCCGGCGGCAGCGCGGTCCCGGCCTCGTCCGCTCCCAGCAGCAGAAGCCCGTGGCCCGATCCGCGTTCGAAAGCTCGCAGCAGACGGTCCGCCAGCCCGCTGTGGAGACGCGGCGCCTCGGCGTCGTGAGTCAAGACGAGCCGGCCGTGCGGACTGAGGCTTAAGCAGAGAGGGGCAGGGTCCATGCCGCGGGTCCTTCAGCTTAGCACCGTGCGCGTGCTCGACGCCCTGTTCTTTGAGGAGCTATGAGATCCGGCTCCCGATGCCGGCGTTCAACTTTGATTTCCGCTCCTCCAACCGGGCGATCTGGGTCTTCAGCCGCTTCAGTTCGCGGTTGATGCGCGCCAGCTCCGTCTTCGCCTGCCGGTCCTTCAGCTAGGCGTCCCCGTGCTTCTTCGCGACCAGCGCTTGCACTTCGCGCCGGAGAAGCCGCAACCAGAGGTTCCCGTACATGGATCCTTCCCGGTAATGAAGCGCGCCAGCCCGGATTGCCCGAAGGATCTCGTTTTGCGTCAGCCCGAACTCCTCCCGCGCCGTCTTGTCGCTGAGGGTCGCGCCCTTGCGCTGCCATTCGGAATCTAGGTCATCCATAGGTCCACTCTCACTTCCGCTGAACCTCCCACCACCCGTTCACCTTCGAGGGCAGACGGCTCTCAGGGTTATCGGATGGCCGGCGAGCATGGCATCCGTCCGACGATTCACGTAGGCTTCAAACATGAACCCTGCCCCCGCACCTTGCCGTAACGCCGGTCACCGCGAGCACTGGCGAATGAGAGTGGCGCCGAACACCGCTCCCTTCTCTTGGGCCTTCGTAGCGATGGCGAGCACGTCGTTGCGGGCATGTGCTGCGACCCCGAGTTTGTCCGCCGCTGCCATGAAGTGGCCGTAGATATCAATGACGTCGCTGCCCGTCAATTCGTAGCCGTAACCCTCAAGGATTCGCAGGATGGCAATCCGGCCGACGCGCAGACAGAACTCAGCGTCCTGTTCGAGCATGTCACGCGACGCGCGGCTGAGCGTGCGCGGGTCGGATCGCGCTGGCTGCCCGCATCGGCGAGTTCCGCGCCTGCCCGCCGGGTCAGGGCTACGAATTTCTCCGCAACCGTCTCGACAAGCGCCACGCAAGGGATCTTTGCGACCTCGGGCGGTTGCTCGAAAGCTTCTGCCAGAAAGGAACGCACCGGCCGTTCAATTGCCGGTCGCCTTAACGGCCAGACGGCTGTCTCAATTTGAATTTCCGGCCGCAAGGTTCCCTCTCCCGCGACGATCGGCGCATAGGGCAATCGATAAAGAGTGTAGCGGCTTGCATTGCCGGAATCACGATGCGCGGGATTATCTGGGTCGAATTCAAAACCGGCTTCCAGCAGAGCTTTGGTAATGATATCGCGCAGATGCCGCAGCGTTGGGCGCGTCATCTGGTCATCCGAGATGATTCTTAGGTCGATGTCTTCCGACATGCGCCGGATTAGACGGTGCGCCCGGCTCAACGTCGCTGCGCGGTTACCGGGATTCCGTTCTCTTTGCGTGACGGCGGCGCCAACCGAAGACCGTGGTCTACCCGGAAACGGCTATGACCTTCCGCATCAATGCGCCGCTGGTCGTCTCGACTGCTAATGCGCCGCAAGCCTTCCGTTACGTCAGCCCGAACGATTACGCCCGCCAGGCGCCGCTGCAGGCCCGTATTCCACCCCGTACGCCCCGTACGGTCAGTATTATGCTCCGTATTACGCTCCTTACCCCTACGGCATTTACCCGTATGGTTATTGGGGGCCGTACTACGGCGGTGTGGGCTTTGGCGTAGGGTTCGGCCGTGGTTTCCGCCGCTGGTGAAAAGGCTGCGTCCCTCACCCGCGACGGTTAATGAGCTTCAAAACGGTTGCCGTAGGGCTTTGCGGATTTTCCATTTGGAGCAGTCTGTCCGTTCGGAGTTGGATCGCTTCGATCCATTCGGGATGGGTAAAAATATAGAACTGCTCCTTCTCAAGTGCATCGAAGACCACGCCGGCCACATGGAGAGGAGGCATGCTCGCCTCCACGGCGGCCTTGAATGCGGCCAGACCGGCTTGCATTTCCGGGGTCGGCGCGACTGGTTCGTTACGCAGCTCGGCGGGCCTGTTCCGCTCGGCGTCGACGATATTGGTCCGCACAAGCCCCGGGCAGAGAACCGATACCTTGACCAGCGAGTTCCGTTGTTGCAGCGTCAGGTAGAGGCTTTCCGAAAGGGCTACCACCGCATGCTTGGTCACCGCGTAAGGAGCGGAGCCGCCGCCGGCGATCAGGCCGGCGGCCGAGGACGTGTTGACGATATGGCACTCCGTGTTCTGCGCGAGCATGAGCGGCGTGAACACCTTGACGCCATGGATCACGCCCCATAAATTAACGCCGATTACCCACTCCCAATCGTTCCATGTCGCCTCCCATGGCGCCCCGCCGGCGGCGACCCCGGCGTTGTTGAACAGCAAGTGCACCTGGCCAAATGCATCGAGCGCACGGCGAGCCAGTTGTTCGACGTCACTCCGTCTCGAGACGTCCGTCCTTACGCCAAGCACAATCCCGCCCGCGGCTTTCAGTTCGGTTTCCGCTTTGGTAAGATCGGCTTCATCGATGTCGGCGAGGACTACTTTCATGCCCTCACGAACGCACCGCTCGGCTATCCCACGTCCGATGCCGCTCGCCGCGCCGGTAATCACCGCGACTTTGTCTTTAAAGTCTTTCATTGTGCGACTCGGGACGCTAGTGCGTCATGGAGTAAACCACGTAGTTCACGCCCAGCCGGATTCCCAGCGCCGAGAGCTTCTCGGGATAGGATGGGTCGTCGGCCCATTCCCAGGAGTCGCCCACGTCCGAGTTGAAGGAAATCGCCACCATGACGCGATTCTTGTCGTCGAAAACGCCCAGCCAGTGGGCCACCGTGCCCTCCGCTCGCCGCGCCATTCCCCCGCCACCGCGCGAAAACGACCACTGCCCTAGGATCTGGTAGCGCTGGTCAAGGTCGTAAACCGTGTGGAAAATCGGATCGCGGCTCTCGATTTCCACCACGGGCCGTTCCGGGAAGATCTTGCTCATGGTCTCGTTGAAGCGCGCGTACTCGTCCGGCCCCCAGAAATCGTCGAGCATCAGGAAGCCTCCCCGCAGAAGGTACTCGCGCACCGTCTTCACCTGGTCGTCCGTCAGCTTCCAGTCGCCCATCTCGCCGGCGTTCAGCCAGGGCCAATTGAAGAAATCGTCTATGTCGTCCGGGTTGACCGGTTGTTCCACGGAACGCGCATCGACGCGCGTCAACCGCCGGACCGCCTGCGCGAAGTGGCGGTCGGCCCGCGGGTAATCCTGCGTCCAGCCGCTTCCGCCGTAGCGCCAGTCCATCCCGCCGCCAAAGCCGCCGAAGCCGCCCCCGTAGCCTCCGAAGCCGCCGCGGCCCCGCCTCGAACCGAACAGTCCGTCCGGGTGCTCCGGGTACATCAGGCGGCCGAAGACCCATTCGGCCTGGTTCTGGTAATCCGGCGGGAGGGGGATATCGTCGTAGCGTTCGATGCTGACATACACGCGAAAGGGACGCTGGAAGGCGCACACCACTCCCGCCAGCGCCAGCCCGGCGCATAGCCCCCACGCCGTTCTTCGAGAGATCCCACGCATCCGTTTGCCCAACCGCAGCATCGGCCGGACGGCTTACTGGCCCTCTTCGGACGCCGCCTCTGCTTCCGCCGCCGCCGCTGGTCCAGCCGCGCGCGCTTCCCGCAGCAGGCGTTCGGCCTCCTCGGCTTTCTCGCGCGGAACCAGAACCTGGAACTCCAGCGACGGAATCATGCTGGATCCCTCCACCACCGAAAAGACGCCGCTCGCCTCCAACATGCTCTGGATGTTGTTGGCTTCGAACTCCGCTTCCGTAGTGGAGGAGCTGAATAGCGTTACCAAATCGAGATCGGGTGAGGGATCGACTCGCCCGCCGTCTTCCTCTTCCAAGCCGGGGTCTTGCGCCATGCCTCAAGGATATCGCAGAATGNNCGGCGCGGCCATCGGCGGCGCCGTGGCCATTCTTTACGCGCCGAAGAGAGGCAAGGATACGCGCGAGATCCTTTCCAAGACGGGGCGCCGCGGCAAGGAGGCCATCGAGGATACTGGCAAGGATATCGCCGACGCCGGACGCGATATGTTCGAACGCGGCCGTCAGTTGGTGGACGACGCGGCCGATCTGTTCGATCGCGGCCGCAAGCTGGTACAGGGCTGATCCCCCTTTGCGAATGCCGGGCGCCGTCCTAGGCAGTTTCGANNCAAAACGCTGTGGAGCCGCCGGGCTCCCGCGGATGAGTGGAACCGCATCCCGGCGGGCTTCAACTCCTACCTGATTCGCACCGGCGAGCACGTCATCCTCCTCGAAACCGGCTGCGGCGATAAGATGGACGCGCGGGCCCGCGAGCGCATGAAGCTCCCGCCCGAGACCGAACCATTGCCGGAGGCGATCGCGCGCCACGGATTCGATCCCGAAGCCATCGACATTGTCATTAACAGCCACCTCCATTGGGACCATTGCGGCGGCAACACCATCCTCTCGGGCGGGGTTGCCAGACCGGCGTTCCCGAGGGCCCGCTACTTCGCCCCGCGCGGCGAATGGGAACACGCGCACGAGCGCCTCATGCGCGATGGCGTCAGCTACATCGACGCCAATTACGACCCGCTGGTCGAATCCGGCCAAATGACTCTGGTGGAGGGCGACTACGAAGTGGCTCCCGGAATCCGTATGCGGCGCGCCCCCGGGCACACCCGCGACATGACGGTAATCACCGCGGAGAGCGGCGGCGAGACTTTTTGTTTTCTCGCGGACATGGTTCCCCTCGCCGCCCACCTGCAGCCCTCCTGGATAGCCGCCTTCGATCTTTACCCGCTGCAGGCGATCGAGACCAAAATCCATTGGTTGACCGCCGCCGCCGAGTCGCATTGGCTCTGCGGCTTCGCCCACGACCCCGCCATCGACTTCGCCCGAATCGTAAAACACCCCAAGACGGGGTTCGCGCTGGCGGAATAATCGCCGCAGCCGTTTTACCGGCCAAGCTGAGCGCCGCCAGCCGCACGGAGGCGGTCGCCATCGGAATCCGCAAGGGACTCGTTCTGCTTTGAGTGCCTATTCGTGGTGCAGCGCTGCCATGGGATCGAGTCTGGCCGCCCGCCGCGCCGGAATATACGCCGCCAGCAGAGCGGACGAACCCAGCAGAACCGTGAATGCCGCAACCGCGCGCAGATCCATGGGAACCACGCCCGAAAGCACGCTCGACATGATCTTCGCCAGGATCAGGGCCGCCGGAAGGCCGATCGCCAATCCGGCTCCGGAGATGCGCAGAGACTGCCCCACCACCATCTTCAGAACGTCGCCTCCGCGAGCTCCCAATGCCATGCGGATGCCGATTTCGTGAGTGCGCTGCGCCGCCGAATACGAGGTGAGCGCGTAAATTCCAGTGACCGCCAGCAACAGCGCGATGGCGGCGTAGATCTCCATGCTGAGCGCGGCTCCTCCCACGCCGGAGGTTTGCCAGGCAATGTTCTGCTCCATGCTCTCCACTTCGTAAACCGGCGCATCGCGGTCCACCGCCCGGATGGCAGCGCGGGCGCTCGGGGCAAGGGCCACGGGATCGCCCGAGGCGCGCAGCAGCAGCGTCATGCCGGGCCGCGGAGCTTGAACGCTGGGGATATAGACGAATGGCATCGGCTCGCCGCTGAACCAATTCTTGACGTCTCCGCAGACGCCCGCTACGGTCAACCAAGGGGAGTCCGCGCCGCCCAACTTGATGCGGTTGCCAAGCGGACTCGCGTTACGCGGATAGTCCGGCCAGTAGTTGCGCGCTACGCTTTCGGCGAGAACCACAACTCTGGGAGATTCGGCGCCATCCTGGTCCGCAATCCCGCGCCCCTGCTGGATCGGCAACTGCATGGCTTCGAAGTACCGGCTGCTCACCGCGCGAATGCCGGGCCGCATTTCGCCGGGGCGCGGCTCTGGCCGCCCTTCAATGCTGAACCCTTCCGGGCCGGCCAGGTCCGCGTACGCGGCGGCGAACCGGACGCCTGGGAGCGCGCCCAGCGCGGTGAGCGTCCTGCGGTAGAACGAGGCGGCCTCGGCGGATTCGCTGAAAGGCCGCTCGGGAAGAGCTATCCAATCGTTACCCGCGACGAAGCCGGACGATACGCGGTAGGACTGCTCGGGGAGAGCCACTCGCATGGTCAGAAGATTCTTGGGATTGAATCCGGGATTGGCCGAAAGGAGCCCCCGGAACGTCTCGACCATGAGTCCCGCGCCCACCAGCAGGACCAGCGCAAGGGCCACTTCCACGGCCACCAGAGTGCTCCGCGCGCGGCTGCGAGCCGGTCCCGAACTCGGGCTGCGGCCGCCTTCCTTAAGCGCCTCGGCCAGGTCGCCGGAAGCATTTCTACGCAGGGCGAGCAAGGCCGCCGGCAGACCGCAAAGGACGGCGGCCAGGACGGAGCACGCCAGGGTGAACGCGGCGACCCCCGCATCGATATGCATGCTGCGCATGCCGGCTACGAAGCGTAGCACCTCCGACGGCACTCGCGACTTCGTGAAGTCCAGATTCCAGCCCGCCAGCCAGATGCCCAGAACGCCGCCCATCAGGGCCATCAAGGCGCTTTCCACAACCAGCAGGCGGGCCACGCGGAACCGGCTAGCGCCGAGGGCGGACTCCACCGCGAATTGCCTCTGGCGGCCGGTGGCGCGCGCCAGCATGAGGCTGGCCACGTTGGCGCAAGCCAGCAGGAGCACGAAGCCGGCCGATCCCGCCAAAGTCAGGACGAACCGGTCGGTGACCGGATTGGCAAGTTCGCGCAAAGGCACGACCGCGACCGTTCGCGATTGGTTGCTCTCCGAATACGCGCGCTCCAGGCGGCCGGCCAGGATTCCCATCGCACCGCGGGCCTCCGCCACCGTGACCCCCGGCCTCAGGCGGCCGAGGACCAGCAAGGTGCGGGACGCCCGCTGGTCTTTCTCTTGCGGCGTCATCGCCAGGGGCGCCCAAAGTTCGGTTGCCAGAGGATAATCGAAATCGGCTGGCATGACGCCGGCCACGGTATAGTCGCGGTTGTCGAGCGAGATGGTACGCCCCACGGCGTCCGGGTTCGAACCGAGCCGCCGCTGCCAGAATCCGTGACTCACAATCACCGCCGCGCCGCCGGAAGGCTCCTCGTCCGCAAGGGAGAAACTGCGCCCGAGCGCCGGCTGCATGCCCAACAGCGCAAAGAAATCGGCGGCGACCAGGCAAGCCTGTATGCGCTCCGGCTCGCCGGCGCCGGTCAAATTGGCATCCCACGGCCGGTAGGCGGCCAGTCGTTCGAATACGCCGTTCTGTTTCCGCCAATCGACATAATTCGCCGGCGCCACCGCGTCCCTCTCGGCGCGCAGTTTCGGCACGGTCTCCCACACCGTCATGATCCGTTCCAGGTGCGGGTAGGGAAGCGGATGGAGCACCAGGGCGCTGACCCAGATGAAAGAGGAAGTATTGACTCCAATGCCGAGAGCCAGCGCCAGTGCCGCCACCGCCGTGGCGCCGGGCGTCTTGCGCAAAGCGCGCAAAGCGAGCCGGAAGTCCATGAGAAGACCGTTCATATGGCTGCCTCCCCGTGGCGGAGAGCAATCCCAAGGCCACGGCGCTTTCCGCTAAGAACCAACAGCTCTGCGCCCCCCGGACGCAGCGCGGTGTCCGATATTGGGATCACAATGCCCGGAATCGGAGGCCGTGCCTTCAGTCAATTCTCGGTTGGCGTTTTGTTCACATGGTCGACGACCAGCACCTGCACCGGGCCCTTCTTGGACTCCAACCTGAGCCCAAGCTGACTCTCGATGGCGGCGAAAAGATTCGGGGCTGCGTCGCTTGAATCCGATACGCCGGCCTGTCCCGCCGGCTGTTGAGAGGCGTCAGGCGGCCCAGCTTCTAAAGTGGACCGATTGCGAACCGGCTCATCCGGCACATAGGTCAAGTCGAAGTCGTATGTCCCGGTAAGTCCGGTCTTATCCACTACCGGCCGGAGAAGTCTGCGTTCCAAATCCGCCCACAAGACGGCGAGTGGCTCCATTCTCGCCGTGATACGGGTATTGCCGTTCACCACAAAAGGGACCAAGCGTGGTACGCCGGGCGGCAGGACCGGAAAACCGTCCTTGTCCTTTGCCATCGTCTTTAGGGTCGGAGGTTGGCCTGCCTCTGGCCGCGGTGCGCCGGCTGGGAGTGGCCCTGGCTCCTTCAACTTCGGCCCTCCCTTCGCCACAACCGCCTCGTAGATCGGCAAGTCTCGCGTTTCCCAATGGGCGGCAAGGCCGAAGCGCTCCACCATCAGGTTCTGGATCATCGCAAGGAACTGCTCCTTCGTGGCGCCTGGTGGAATCTTCGCGTCGATGTCGTACTTGCCGCTCTTGAGCCAGTCCGGGCCGATAAGCTGCCAAGGTATCAGGTTATACGCTCGCCAAAGAAGCAAAGTGAGCGTTACGTTGGAGCCGATGAGCTCTCCGGGGCTGCCCGTTCCCAGACCGCCCGTCAGCCGGGGGATTGGCCGGGCCGAGGGAGCGGAAACCTTGACAGAAGCCGCCTCAAAGGAAGGCAGCGTAGCAGCGGTTTGGGCGGAGGCAACAGCCGTCCATATAAGCAAGCTCGCGATGTTTGGAAGGGTCATAGCTCTACCCACGGTTTGCGCACGCGCACGTAACGGCGTCATGGCCATCGCTCACGTTACCGCAAATGGGCCTCCACGGTGGGGTGTTAAACTACGGCTTGCCTCAACCAGTATCACGCGCCGGGCATTGGTTTGCCGGTTCCGGCATCCAGGAATCGAGCGGCGGCGTGGCGCGCTATTATCGCGCCGACCTGGGACGCAACCACGCGGTTTCGACGGAGATTACCGGCTATGCCGTGAGTACGTTCGTGTACCTGCATTCCGTCGCGAAAGAGGCCGCCTATCTCGAAGCCGCGCTGCGGGCGGCGCAATTCCTCACCCGCACGGCCTGGGACGGCGCCTCGAAAGCGATGCCGTTTGAGATCGACCCGCCCGCATGCGCCTATTTCTTCGATTGCGGAATCTCCGTCCGCGGCCTGCTTTCGGCCTGGCGCGTCACGGGCGAGCGCGAGTTCCTCGATGTGGCAACCGCGCTGGGCGAATCCATGGCCGCCGATTTCACCTCCGGGGACGGCGGCTATCATGCCATCCTCGCGCTTCCCGGCAAGCGTCCCTTTCCGCCGGATTTGGCGCGCTGGTCGGCTTCTTCGGGGTGTTATCAATTGAAGGCCGCCATGGCATGGCACGATTTAGCGGAGGCCACCGATAGTTCCCGCTTCTGTGAACTCTACGAGCGAGCCGTGGAGCGGGCGCTTTGCGCTTCGAGCGGCTTTCTGCCGGGGCACGCCGACCCCCTCAAGGTGGTGGACCGTCTGCACGCGTTCCTCTATTTTCTGGAAGGACTTCTGCCCTGCGCCGCCCAGGACCGTTGCGCGGCGGCCATCCGCGACGGCATCGTGCGCGTCGCCCGGACCCTTCGCGAAGCCGCATCCCGCTTCGAGCGTTGCGACGTCTATGCCCAGTTGCTTCGCCTGCGCCTCTATGCCGATTGGGCGGGCGTGGCGCCGCTCGACCGCGAGGCGGCGCAATTCGAAGCCGGGAAGGTGGCAGGCTTTCAGGCTTCCTCCCAGGATGCGCGAATCGATGGCGGGTTCTATTTCGGGCGAAAGGCGGGGGCGGTCCTGCCGTTCGTGAATCCCGTATCCACCGCGTTCGCCCTTCAAGCGCTGGCTCTTTGGGAGCAGTGCCGCGACGGCGGGGCGCAGCCGCACCGGCATTTGCTGATCTGATTTGAATCTGCCCAACCAGTTCGCGGAGATCCCTGGGGCCGATTGGCGGGCGCTCTGCTGGTATGGGGCGGCGCGGGCCGCCGGCGCCTTGCGGATTGTGAGAAACAGCCCTGGTCCGCCTGCGCACGGGCTGCCCGCCGCCGATCCGGGCGTTTCCCTGGTAATTCCCTCCCGCAACGGCAGACGGCTGCTCGAAGCCCAACTCCCCGGCGTGGTGCGCGACCTGGCCGCACTTCCGGCCGAAATCCTCATCGTCGATAACGGCTCCGATGACGGCACGGCGGGGTGGCTGCGGGCGGCGTGGCCCCAGACCCTGGTGGAGGTTTCCGCCCAACCGCTTTCTTTCGCGCGCGCCGTCAATCGCGGCATCGCGCGCGCGCGTTATTCCCACATCTGCCTGTTAAATAACGACATGCTGCTCGAACCGGGCTTCTTCGCCGCGCTGCTGCGCGCGTTCGATGCGGTCCCGGACCTGTTTTGCGCCACCGCCCAGATTCGCTTCCCCGAAGGCGTGCGGCGGGAGGAGACAGGCAAGGCGGTAATGGCGCAGCACTCGCCCGAAGATTTTCCCGTCCGCTGCGACGAGCCGCTCCTGGGTGAGGACGGGACCTGGGTGCTCTACGGCAGCGGCGGCTGCTCGCTCTACGACGCCGCCAAGCTGCGCGCGCTGGGAGGCGCGGATGAGGCCTACGCCCCCGCCTACGTAGAGGACCTAGACCTTGGCTACCGCGCCTGGCAGCGCGGCTGGCCCACCGTGTACACGGCCGCGGCGCTGGTGGAGCACCGTCACCGCGCCACCACCTCGCGGTATTACACCCAGTTGGAACTCGAAGAGATCCTGGAGGTGAACTACCTGCGCTTCCTGGCGCGGGCGGTAGCCGACCCCAAGCTGTTCCGGCGGCTGTGGGGCCAGGCCCTGCGCCGTTTGCTCCACGGAGCCAATCGAACCCCCGCGTTCCGCCACGCGCTGGCTGCCGCGGCTCAGATCGCGCTGGCCGGAGCCGACCAGCCCTCCCGCGGGTTTCCCAGCTTGACCCGGCCCGACGCGGAGGAATCCTTCCTGGCGCTGACCGATGGTTCGGTCGCCGTTTTCCCGGGTCGCGCGGCCTCCGGCAAGCCGCGCGTGTTGGTGGTGGGATCCCGCCTGCCGCTGCCCCTGGCCTTGGCTGGCCGCGACCAGATCCTGGTAGGGTTCGCGGACCAATGGGCCCGGCCTCCGGCGGAGACACTGGGGATCTGCTTGGAGGCTGTGCTCGTGCGGCGCGGCGCCAATTCCGCATTCCGAGCGGCGCTGCGGCAGACCGTTGCCAAGTGGCGCCCCGAAACGGCCTACCTGGACGATACTCTGATGGCGCTCTACGCCGCGGATTGCGCGCCGGTCCGGACGGTCCTTCTCAAGTAACTGCGCCATGCCCGTGTAACTCGAATTCGCCCGGAAATCATGAAATCTATTGCGGTTTTCCGCTTCAGACCACAAAATAAGTGGCTGAAAAACGGTCAAATTCGGTTACAGTTATTTTTGAGCCGTTTGAGAATGTTCGCTAGCCCGATTGCCGCAGGGTCAAATCAGCGGCTGGATTTAGCAAGAGTGCTGCTGGTTCACGGAGAACTTGCCCCGCGCCTGACTCTCCAAACCATCCTCCAGGCGGGAGGGTACGCCGTGGATGTCGCCATCACGCCCACGGAAGCGCTTGCCAAGCTGGATGGCAACCGGTATGAGTTGGTTTTGTGCGACGCCCGGTTTGGATCCAGAGAGGCCGGTCAGGATGTTCTGGCCTATGCGCGCTTAAAGGACTATCGGCCTGCGACTGCGCTGATTACTTCCGAAGATCCCGGTGTGATGCGCATCTCGCCGCACAGCAAGCGCCAAGTCGCTATACGGACGGAGGAACTGCCGGCTTTGCTGGGCAAGGTCGCCGAGCTCATTGGAGTTCGCGCAAGCCGGCGCTCCCGAGCGCTTCAAGAGGCTGGCTAAGAGTTTCTTCTATCTCTTGCCGCCGCCTCCGCCTGCGCTGACGGCGGAACCGTGCCCGCTTGCAGCCGCGGCCCCAGCCCCGGCTCCGGCCCCAGCCGCGGCGCTCGATCCGCCTCCGTAACTCGGCGCCGATGCCGCCGTCCTGGTGCCCGGCCCGGCCGCGCTTGTCCCTAGCGTACCTGGCGTCGACCCCGCACCCGTACCCGTGCGCGCCGTCGTGGTCGTTCCGTATCCGCCCGGATTGCCATAAACCGGCCGTGGCTGGTAATAGTAATTCCAAGCCCCCATGGGGTTGTAATAGCAATACCCCCACATCGGATCGCAGTATCGATTCATGAACGGGATGTAAGTCCACATCGAGTAATATGGATTCCAGTTCCAATTTCCCTGGCACGGGGTGTTGGAAACGTAGCCGCTGCCCGGAACCCCTTGAGCGAACCCATAGGGACTGAGGGTGGTGTAGCCGTTGTTGCCGCAGTTCCTGGCCGCGGAAACGTTTGCGGCGGACACCAGCTCGCCGCGCCGGCCGCTCCAATTGTCCAGGGCGTCGGTCTGTTCCTTGTCGAATTTCTGGACGGAGGCGTGCCCGCCGTCAAACTCCAGCATCTTGCCGGCGAAGACCTCGATATTCTGGTCCCCTATCTGGACCCGGGCCTCGCCTGAGAACACTTTGATTCCGGCGGGCTCCGCGTAGAAATGGTAGAAGCCGGCCTTGGAGATGACCACCGTGGCGTCTTTGCAGACCAGCGTAAAGCCGTTGTCCTTGGCGACTTCGACAAGCTGTACCGTGGCCGCGCCCTGCGTCAATTCCACTCTCGTATCGATGAAGCGGTTGGTGATCATGCGCAGCGTACTGTTTTCGCCCACGCGCATCATCAAACCGGGGTTCATGACCACTTCGGCCCGGCCCTCGGCGGTGCGCAGGTTCCCACCCTCTTTCATGTAGGGAAACTGAGCGACAATCGGGTCCGGAATCAGCGCGTCGTCCAGGTACACCGCGCCCTGAATGTAAGACACCATTCCCGACTTTGCCGGCGTCACGGGCGCTACCGACCCGATTTGCCCCGAAGCCGGCATTCCTGCGCCAATCAGGAAGACCGCCGCCAGTACCGCCACCCAAGTCCTGCTCATAATACACCTCCCCCTTATCTTACAGCTTGAGCCTACTATGGATTCGTGTCAACGGATTTCCGAGGTGGGGCAGGCGCTTTCGCCTGCCCGGCGTGGGATAGTCTGCTAAGCCATTCAGTTTCATCGGCGATATGCCGACCGAGAATGAGATATGGGAGAATCGTGCGCATGAGCGCGTGGCTATGAACCCGCTGCGCTGGCTTGCTTCGCTGTGGCAGGATCTACGTTTCGCGGCGCGCCAGTTGGTCCGCTCGCCCGGATTCACCGCCGCGGCCGTGGCCTGCCTGGCTATCGGCCTGGGCGTTACTACGTCGGTTTACAGCGAGATGCAGTCCCTGATGTTTCGCAACCTGCCGGCGGTGCGCGCTCCGAATGAACTCGTGCGCTCCCAGACGCCCATGCCCTACGGCGACTGGGAGGAGTTTCGCGATTCGAGCGCCGCATTCTCCTCGCTCGCCGCGTTCCTGGGCCCCGTGCCGTTCGAAATCGGTCCGGCGGGGGCCGAAGCGGAGCGCATCTGGGGCCACCTGGTTACTCCCAATTACTTTCGCACGCTGGGAGTGGAACCTCTCGAGGGCCGGCTGTTTGGAACGGAGGATGACCGCGCCGGCGCCGCATCCGTGGCGGTGGTCAGCGCCCGCTTCTGGCGCGCGCACTTCGGCGGCGCATCCTCCGCCGTGGGACGAACCTTCCGCGTCAATGGACAGCCGGTTACGCTGATTGGCGTGGCCCCGGAAGACTTCCTGGGGGCCTCTCCCATGCTCTCCGCGGCCGATCTGTGGGTTCCAACCACCGCTCCGCCCAATGTAGTGCCGGAGCTCGGCCGCCTGCGCGACCGGCAATCCATGGCTTTCGATCTGATCGGGCGCTTGAAACCGGGCCGAACGCCGGCCCAAGCCGAAGCTTCGCTCGATCCGATTGCCCGCCGCCTGGAGGTGGTCTACAACGATCCCGGCAAGGACCGCAAAGAGCGCCGCGTAACCCTGCTGCCCGGCGGGCGGATGTATCCGCTCCGCGATGAGGACGTGACCAAAGTTCTGGGTCTCCCCATCGTGCTGATCGCGCTGGTCCTGCTGATGGCTTGCGGCAATGTGGCCAACATGCTGGTGGCGCGCGGGGCCGGACGGCGCCGTGAAATCGCCGTGCGCCTTTCCATCGGCGGGAGCCGCGCGCGCATTGTGCGCCAGTTGTTGACCGAAAGCCTGCTCCTGGCTGCGCTCGGGGGCATCGCGGGCCTGGGAGTGGTGCGCTGGTATATGGCGTACTTCGGCTCGCTGCGTGGCGCGTTGCCCGGTTACATGGCTTTCGACTGGAGTCTGGATTGGCGGGCGCTGGCGTTCTCGGCCTTCTTGACGCTGGCTTCTGGCCTGTTTTTCGGGCTGGCGCCGGCGTGGAACGCGACCCGCGACGATATCGCATCGGCGTTGAAATCGGCGGTTCCCCCGCGTCTGCGCGCCCGCCGCTGGTTCAGCCTGCGCAATATCCTGGTAGCCAACCAAGTGGCCGCTTCCATGGTCTTGTTGCTGCTGACCGGCTTTATCGTAATCGGCATCCGGCGCATCAGTTCCGGCGATCCCGGCTTCGACTACAAGCATCTATACCTGCTAAATCTCGACCCCGTTCGCGACGGTTACGATGCCCAGCGCGCCGCCGACTACTTCGACAAGCTGCCGCAACGATTGGCGCGCGTACCCGGAGTGACCGCCGTCAGCGTGGCCCAGACGCTTCCGCTCGCGTTCACCGGGGCGGAGGCGCTAGTTGCCGCCAAAGTCGAGATGGTGGGCGGCCCGAAGGCGTTGGGCGCCGTCCGCAGCGACCGCGTCGGGACGGGCTTTTTTGAGACCGTGGGCATCCCGGTGCTGCGCGGCCGCGGCTTCACCGACCGCGATATCGCGGACGATTCAGCCGTCCTGCTGGTCAATGAAACCATGGCGCAACAGGTCTGGCCGGGCCAGGACCCCGTCGGCCAGATGCTCGATTTCGAGGGCAAGCTGCATGAGGTGATCGGCGTAGCGCGCAATATCCGTCCCGCCATCCCGCTGGGGCCGTCTCTTCCGGCCGTGTACCGGCCCAATGCGCCCTCCGGTTTCGCCGTCCCCCCGCGGCAAGGCGTGACTGTATTGGTCCGTGTGCGGCCCGGGTTCGACGCGGCCGTTAGCCTGCGCCGCCAGATCGAGGCCATCGACCCCCAAGTGACCGTCCTCGACCTCCGGCGGATGGAGGACCTGATCGAGCAGGTCTATTTCATGGCGCGCGTAGCCGCCGGCATCTATGGAGCGCTGGGCATCTTCGCGCTCATCCTGGCGTCGGTCGGACTGGCCGGCGTGACGGCCTACTCGGTGGCGCGCCGAACGCACGAACTCGGCATCCGCATGGCCCTGGGCGCGAGCCGCGGCAACATCCTCGGCTTGGTCTTGCGGGAATCGGCCGTGCTGTTCGCCGCCGGCGCCGCCGCCGGTCTGGCACTGTCGTTCGCCATCATGCGCGTGCTGAGCAGCATGCTGGATTCCCTCGCGCAAGCCACCCAGACCAGCGCTTCCGATCCGGCCATTCTGATCGGCGCCCCGGCGCTCCT
>PLGA01000005.1 GCA_003139735.1 Bryobacterales bacterium
GCAGGCGGGCGCCATCCTGGCGCAGGCGGGCGAGGCCTTCGAGCCCACAGCGATGAATGGCGGTCGTATCCTCTAACCGCTGCATGAGCACCGCCATGAGATAGAAGCCGGCGTGCTCCGGACCCCAGCCCGACTCCAGGGCTTCCCGGTACTTCGGCCACCCATGCTCGAAGACGGCGGGCAGACCTTGCTCGGCTTCAGTCCTGATGCCGCCCAGCCCATGGCGGTTCCGAATGTCCGCGCCATAAGAATCCGGTGATCCGAAGTGGGAGAAGAAGCCTTTAGCGATTTCCGAGATCTCCCGGCGGAGAAGGTCGGCCCGCCCACCGCAGGCACAGGCGGCCATAAGCACGAGACCGGAGAGAAAGATAAAACCCTTGTGGGCATTGGATTTGATTTCCCGGTTCATGCGGTTTTCGGCATCGATCCCGGCCCGCATGAAATCCTGCAGTGGACGTTGCTTTTGGTGGCAGCCAAGGATGTCGTCGAAGTAGAGGGGCAGCAGTTCGACGGAGGCGCGCATCTCCGCGTAGGAGAGATCCGCGTGGGAACCGCTGTCCTGGCGGTCCACCAGCCCAGGCTTTGGGGTAAGATCCAGTTCGCGCAGGGCGCCCATCCGCAGGTTGGTGGCGAGGGGTTGCGGAAGAATATGGCGCGGGGACGGCACGAAAGGCCGCAGCAGCGAATCCACCCGTTCCAGAAGTTCCGGGTTGGAATGGCGTTGCAGCCGGATGCACTCGCGCGCCGGCTCGGCACAGATCAGGCAGGATCGCGGCGGAAGCCCGAGACCGGCCCGGTCGAACTGGGAGCCATCCGGACGGTAGACATCCACATCCAGGAGGCGCGCGGAGGGGTTTTCGGCTTCGAGGATCAGGGCAGCCTTTTTGGCGTCGATGGGCGGCAGGTTGGAAGACGCGATGTGGAAGGGACCAAGCAGATCTCTTCGGGTGAACAACACCTTCAGCCCGATGGACCCCTGGAGAGAATCCAGCGCGCCGCGGAGCAGGCGGGCTATGCCGGGGCGATGTTTGTCGCATCCGGGAACATTGGCGCTGACCAAAAGCAACGAAGCTGCATCTTCCGGCTTAGCCTGCCCCAGGATACGTTCGAGCTCCTGTTGGCGTCCATCCCGCGCCTTGAGGAAATCCAACCTCCAGGTCATTCGCGGACTCGGCGGACCACATCGATGATGGAACCGTCGCGGTATTCGATCAGGGCTACCACCTCGTCCTCGAATTCGACGGCTCTTGGCACGCCGGTGATCCGGGTGATCTCTTCGTGAAACTGGCGAATGTCCTTAAGGGGCAGTTTGCGGCGCAGCAGTTCCTTCTTGAGGTCAACATGCTTATCGGCGACACAGATGCCCCGTTCGGTAACGATGACATCCACGGTTTCGCCGGGCGTGGTGATGGTGGTCACGGCATCGCGGACGATGGGGAGCCTTCCGCGCATGGAGGGCGCCACCACGATGGCCAGTTTCGCGCCCGCCGCGGCGTCACAATGACCTCCGGTGTTGTGCAGCAGGTAGCCGCTGGACTCTGTGTTGACGTTGACATTGAAATCCACGTCCACTTCCGTGGCGCCGAGGATCACGCAGTCTAGCATGTTCACGACTTCCCCTCGATTGTAGGGATTGGCATACAGACTCGCGCTGATCTCCCGGTGCCCAGGGTTGCGGCGGAGGGATTCCACGGCCTTCAGGTCGAAGCACTGGACATCGAAAAGCGTCTCGAAATACCCCTGTTCCAGCATGTCCACGAAATAGCCGGTGATGCCTCCGCAGCCGAAACTGCCCTTAATCTTCCCCGCGGCCATCTTGCGATGGATGAGGTCGGCCACCGCGAGCGAGGTACCCCCGGCTCCGGTCTGGAAAGAGAAGCCATCCTTGAGCAGCCCCGAAGCCTCGATGACCTCTGTGGCGTATCTCGCGATGAGCAGTGCCGCCGGGTCGCGGGCCAGACGGGTGGTGGTCGAGACGATCTTGTTCGGATCGCCGAGCGAATCGATCTGAACCACGTAATCCACTTCGCTCTGGCCAATGCTGATGGGAGCGGCCGGGAATCGAACCAGATTGTCGGTGACGGCGATGACCTTCTTGGCATAACGGGCATCGGTAAGGGCGTAGCCAAGGGAGCCGCAGGCCGAGGGCCCGTAAACCCCGTTCAGGTTGCCGGTGATATCGCAGCATGGGGCCGCAAGGAAGGCGGCATCGACCTCGACCTCTCCGGTGGCCAGGGACCGGGCCCGCCCACCATGGCTGCGCACCACGATGGGGCAGTCCAGTTCTCCCTTGCTGACCAGTTCGGCGATGAGCCCGTTCACCCCCGTCTCGATCCGTGTGATTACGCCTTTGCGGATGTAGGGAATGATTTCGGCATTGACGGCGTGAACCGAGCTGGAGGCGATGCCGATATCGCGCAGACCCATGACATCGAGTTCTTTGACCAGCATATTCAGCAGCACATCGCCGTTCCGAAGGGCGTGGTGGGTGGAGATGTTCATGCCGTTCTTCAGCTCGCACATCTCGATGGCGACTCGCAGCGAGGGCAGCAGTTTGCTGTCGCCGGGGCGGCAACGCACCAGGGGACGGGTGGCCCGAAGCACTTCCGGTTGCCGGCTCCATGGATCCATGTATGGGTCGAGCGAACGTCCCCGCCACACCGCCGGAATCTCACGTCCGAGGCTATTTTTCGCCATGGATCACCTCATCGGAAAGATCGTATTCGAGCAGGCCGAAGGCGATGCCTTCCCGGAGGGTCCTGGCCGCTCGTGCTACCACGGGGGCGTCGACCATCTTCCCCTTCATGGAGATGACTCCCGTGCCCATCTCCCGAGCCCGTTTGATGGCTTCCATGACCTCCAGGGCGTGCTGGATTTCTTCGGCCGTCGGACGGAACACATCATGGATGATTTCGATCTGCCGGGGATTGACCAGCGACTTGCCGGTGAAGCCCAGACGCTTGACCAGGAGGGTTTCGGCCCGCAGGGCCTCCATGTCGCTCACATCCGAGAAAATCGAGTCGATGGCCTGCACCCCGGCGGCTTTGGCAGCCCAGACCACCTGGTTACGGGCTGAGAACAGTTCTTCGCCCGACTTCGTGCGATCGATCTCCATGGAGGCGGTGTAGTCCTCCGCCCCGAAGGCTAGGGCCACGAGGCGCGAGGAAGCCCGCGCCGTCTCCACGCAATTGAGCACACCCTGGGCGCTTTCGATGGAAGGGATGATCTTGAAATGGCCGATCTCGAGGCCCAACTTCTCCTCCTGTTCCGTGAGCAGCGTGTCGAGCTTCTCCACCAGTTCGGGATTATCGGCCTTGGGCAGGCGGATGCCATCGGGCAGCGCCGGCAGGATTTCCCGAAGATCATCGGCGCCGTACGGCGTGTCGAGCGGATTGATCCGCACGAACATCTCCTTGTTCCGGTCCTTGTAGAACCGCAGGAAGTTCCGGGTCAGCAGCCGGGCGGCGTCCTTTTCCACCAGCGGCACCGCATCTTCCAGGTCGATCATGACGACGTCGGCTTCGAAGACCGGGATGTTTTGCAGCATGCCCGGCATGTTGCCCGGCACGTAGAGCAGCGATCGACGCAGTTTCATGCTTGCGTTCATCGGGGATTCACCATTGTTCGTCGATGTAAATCGTGTCAACTCCGCTGGTGGCGGAGTGGTGGAGCTCGATGCCTTGCACCAGATACTCGGCCAGCACGATTTCGCAGGTGGTGAAGACTTCCGCTTCCATCAGGCGTCCACCCACTACGTCGCCGTTGGATTTGGAGCCGAGGATATAGAACTGTCCGGCGAGCTGTTTCTCGGTGTTGGGGGCGATGTTGCCTTCCAGAGCCATCAATTCGAGAGGACCCTCCAGCCGATTGGTCTTGAAGCGGGCTTCGGTCATGGGCAGGTGGGCTCCCGCCTGGATCCCCGTGAATTCCACATCGCGAACCGAGCCGACCGCCGAGACCAGGGAGGCAAACGGAAGCTCCTTGGAGCGCGCGAAATCCAGCAGGGCAGCGGTAATCTTGGTGCCCGGTTCGATCTTAATGATGAATCGCCGTCCGGTGATGCACTCCCGGTACCAGAGTTTTTCCATGGTTATTCCCCTGAAGCTCGACGGATTGCGGTTTCGATCCTCGCGGCGATGGCATAGTCGAGCGCGCCGCGGTCTGAGAC
>PLGA01000603.1 GCA_003139735.1 Bryobacterales bacterium
GCGGGTCTCGCATGTCCTTTTCAGAATGACGCGGTGATGGTCTGCCGCGTCGAATGAGATTGGCGGTACCCTGGAAATTGGCCCCGGTTTCCACCAGAACCATCCGAACCTACCTTTTGCTGCTCCTCTTTCTGGCGTTGCGGGCATTCGGCAACCTATGTCTGGCGTGGGGAACCAAGCACCTGCATGAGGCGCTGGCAGCCCACCCGCTGGCCTACCTACGCTCCATGGCGCAACCCTTCATTGCGCTTGGCATCGTGATGCTGATTGTGGCCTTGCTGGTGCGGCTGGCGCTATTGAGCGTAGCCGATCTCAGCTTCATTCTGCCGATGACAGCCATCGGATACGTGCTGGCGGCGGTGTTGGGAAGGTTCTTTCTGCATGAAGCGGTCAGTCCGCGGCGATGGGCTGCGGTGGCCGTGATTTTCGCCGGCGCGGCGCTGGTAGGTTCCACGCCGCACAGCACAACCGGGAAGATCCAGGGCGCCAAATGACCTGGGTACTGGTGGCTGTGATGGTAGTGGCGACCGCGCTGAGCGACCTGCTCCAGAGCTACGAAATGAAGCGGGCAGGCGCTCAATCCGTGGGGGCGCGCGGCGTGGGCCGCCTGCTGCGGATGGTGGTGGAACGCCGCCACCTGCTGCTCTCGATTGCGTGCCTGGCCTTCTCGTTTTTTGCGTTTATGGCGCTGTTGCAATCCGCGCCCCTCAGCTTTGTGGTGCCGGCGTCGGCCGCCAGCTTCATTCTGGAAACGGTGNNAGGCCGGGACGACTCTCGGCCCTATGGCTGGGAGGGTAGGGGCCGCTTTACTTGCCGCCGGCGCCCGGATTGACAGGCGCCAAGGCGCCGCCGCGAATGTAGTAACGATTGCCGCGCCAGCGTATGCTGCGTTGGGCGAAACTGGTCACCCAGACCAGGAATGCCACCGCGTCCCACAACGGGATCAGGACCAGTCTTCGCCAATAGGAGCGCTGATCGAGACCCCAGATTGCGACCGTCGCGGTGATCGCGCAGCGCATGACGAAGTAGCCTCCCAGGTAAAGTGCCGCGGTGAGCAGCGAGGGGTGAAACGCCACGGCGGCGAGCGACCAGGGCAGCCCCTGCGTGAACAACAGGCCGAAATGACCCCAGGGCCGCATGTAACGCATGACCACGATCCACCGCAGCCGCTTATGAATCAGCTCCGAAATGGACTGGTAGTCGGCCACGGTCTCCACCGGGTAGCGGGACAGTTCGACCTCATAGCCCTGATCGGCAATCAGACGACCGACCAGCAGATCGTCACCCGGGCGGTTCTCAATGGATTGATAGCCGCCGAAAGCCGCCAGGCGCTCGCGGGTGGTCGCAATGGACGGTCCGAGCGCGAATTTGACGCCATCCAACTGCCACGCCACCACGATGCCGACGTAAAAATCCGACATCATCCCGACCGATTGGAGGCGGTCCACGAAGGTTCGCTCTTCAATCGGCAGGTAGAAGCTGGTGACCGCTCCGATTTTCGGATCGGCCAGCGGCGCCATCACGGTCCTCAAGTAGTCGGGCCGGACGCGGACATCGCTGTCGCTGATCGCCACATGTTCGTGCTGCGCTTCGCTGACCAGGCGCGCCAGCTTGGCGACTTTGTCGTTGGCGGCGTTGCGGCCCGAACCGAACAGCACGCGGATGCGCCGCTCAGGGAATTCCCTGATTAGCTCATCGATCAACGGAAGGGCGGGGTCCTCGCGGTCGCCCACGCAAAAGAGCAATTCGTAATCCGGATAGTCCTGGCGGCAGAAGCTGGCGAAGTTTTCATAAGCTTCCGGATCGAGGCCGCGAATCGGCTTCAGGATGCTCACCGGGGGAGTGAATCCGGCGACCGGCTGGCGCCGCGGGCGGCGAAAGAAACGCCAGCAGCTAAACAGGGCAATGCCGTAATAAATGAACGGGATAGCCGCAACTGCCAGAAACACGAAAGCGCCGGTTCTTAGCGACATTGACGCCCTCCAGGCGGCAATCAATGTATAGACGCTGCTTTTCCATCCAAAGATACAGAATATTCGTATCTCTTACGGGCTATACGATATCGTGGATGAAGCGATGGATGGCCGTAAACACTTTTCCCTCTATCTGGCCGTAATACTGATTGCGGCGGCGATTTATGTAGGTTGCATCCTCTCTCCGCCTTCGTTGATGGACGATGTGGACGCCGTGCAGGCCCAGATTGCGCGCAACATGCTGTCCTCGGGCGATTGGGTCACGGCGCGCCTGGATGGCATTATTTACCTTGAAAAATCGCCCCTGATCTATTGGCTGATCGCCATCTCATACAGGATCTTCGGGGCCTTCGACTGGGCCGCCCGCATCCCCGTGGCGCTATCCTCTGTGGCCCTCGCCTGGCTGACCGCGGCCTTCGGCGTATGGGCATTTGGCAGGCGTGCGGGCTTTTACGCCGGCCTCGTGATCGCCACCTGCGCGGGTCTCTTCCTGTTTACGCGGATTCAGATCCCCGACGTGATGCTGACCGCCACGATTACACTCGCCATGTGGGCCTTTCTCCGCGTTCTGGACGAGAGCGAACCGCATCCGCGCCGGTGGGCGCTCGTTCTGGCAGCCAGTTTCGGAGTTGGGCTGTTGCTGAAGAGCGCGGTCGCGGTGGTTTTCCCGGCCGGGGCGGCGGTGGTCTATCTCCTGGCCACGCGGCAGTTGTTTTCGGCCCAGGTGTGGAGACGGCTGCGGCCCTGGAGCGGCCTGGCCATCATAGTGCTGATCGCCGCGCCGTGGCACGTGCTGGCGACTTTGCGCAACCCTCCGTATTTCGACCTGACAATGCGCAGCGTTCCCGGCGAATACCATGGCTTTCTCTGGTTTTACTTCATGAATGAGCAGGTGCTGCGCTTTCTGAACCTGCGCTCTCCACGCGATTACGACACGGTCCCGCGCCTTTACTTCTGGCTATTCCACCTCATCTGGCTGTTTCCCTGGAGCGTCTACTTTCCGGCGGTCGCGCGGCTGTCTTTCAAGCCGGCGGACCGCGCCGGGCAGGCACGGTTGCTGGCGCTGTGCTGGACCGGCTTCCTGCTGCTTTTTTTTACGTTCTCCACTACGCAGGAGTATTACTCGATGCCGTGCTACCCGGCGCTGGCCTTGCTGCTCGGCTCGGCCATGGCGGCGGGTGGGGATTGGGTGCGGCGCGGCACGCGCGTGCTGGCGGCCATCGCCCTCTGCCTGGCCGTGGCCATCCTGCTGATTCTGGCGGCGGTGCGCCATGTTCCCAATCCGGGCGATATTTCGCAGGCTCTCTCCGAGCATCCCAGCGCCTATACGCTATCGCTCGGCCACATGGAAGACCTGACGCTCGAATCCTTCGCCTACCTGCGGCTTCCACTAGCCATAGCCGCGGCGGCCTTCCTCATTGGCGCGCTCGGCAACCTGCGGGCTGTGGGGCAGCGCGCCTTCCTGGCCGCAGCCTTGATGATGGTGTTGTTCTTCCATGCTGCCCGGCTGGCGCTGGTCGCGTTCGATCCCTATCTTTCGTCGCGCCCCCTGGCGGAAGCGCTGCTGCGATCGCCGCGTGGAGAACTGGTAGTGGACCATCACTATTACACGTTTTCGTCGATTTTTTTCTACACGAACCGCACCGCATGGCTGCTGAACGGGCGATTCAACAACCTGGTGTACGGATCGTACGCGCCGGGCGCGCCGGATGTCTTTCTCAACGATGCGCATTGGAAAGACCTGTGGCTCGGACCGCAGCGGTATTATCTGGTCGCCAAGACCTCGGAGGAGCCGCGGTTTGAAAAGCTGGTAGGGAAAGGCGCGCTCTTCGCGGTGGCGGAAAGCGGCGGAAAGATGGTGCTCACGAATCGGGTGATCGGGGAGTAAGGCCTTCTTGACGCGGACTTACTGGCGGTCGTCGCCCGTTCTTACGCGGCCGTTGCCCGGAGCGGAGACGGCCGCGGCCTCAAACGGCGCTTCATAAGCGGAGCCAGCGGCCTCCGCGGCCGCCTTCGGCCGGCGCTCGTTGCGGGCATTGCGCCAGTTGACCTTCGGGAGGAACAGGGAGGGGTCGACGCGGTCGCGATACCGGATTGCGATATTCAATAGCGAATCGAGCAGCGACTCGGAGAGGAGGTGCGGCTTCAGCCCGAGTTCCAACAGCTTGGAGTGTCGCGCGTTGTAGTAATGCTCTTCGGATTCCACGCGCGGGTCCGGCAAGTGAGAGATTTCGACGCTCAGGTTCAGCTTTTGGCCCGCCGCTTGCACCATGCGGGCCAGTTCCAGCACGGAAAACTGCTCCGTGAACTGATTGAATACCCGGAATTCTCCGGGCAGCGCGGGATTTAAACAAGCAATCTCCACGCACCGCACGGTGTCCCGAATGTCCAGGTAGCCGCGGGTTTGCCCGCCCTTGCCGTACACCGTTAAGGGGTGCCCCACGGCGGCCTGGGCGCAGAAACGGTTGAGCACCGTGCCGAAGACTTCATCGTAATCGAAGCGGTTGATGAGGGCTTCCTCGAGGGCCACGTCCCGGGTCATGGTTCCATACACGACGCCCTGGTTGAGGTCGGTGGCGCGGAGGCCCCAGATCTTGCACGCGAACATGATGTTGTGGCTGTCGTGCACCTTGGAGAGGTGGTAAAAGGAACCGGGCTGCTTGGGAAACGGCAGAACGTCCTTGCGGCCGTTATGCTCGATGGCGATATAACCTTCTTCGATGTCGATATTGGGAGTGCCGTATTCTCCCATGGTCCCCAGTTTCACCAGGTGGCAGTCGGGCCGAAACTCCCGCAAGGCGAACAGCAGGTTCAGTGTTCCGACCACGTTGTTGACCTGGGTAAACACCGCATGATTGCGGTCGATCATGGAGTACGGGGCGGCCCGCTGCTCGGCGAAGTGCACCAACGCGTCCGGCGCAAACGAGCGGACCACCGAAGAAGCAAACTCATAGTCCGTGATGTCGCCGGACAGAAACTCGATGGTTTCGCCGGTCAGTTGCTTCCAGGCGCGGAGCCTTTCGGGCATCGGGCGTATCGGCGTCAAGGTCTGCACGCCCAGTTCGAAATCCCACTGGCGGCGCGCAAAATTGTCGGCGATAGCGACCTGATGGCCTTTCCGGGAAAGATAAAGCGCGGTAGCCCAACCGCAGTAACCGTCGCCTCCAAGCACGCACACTCTCATAATTAAAGGACCGTCCTTCCTTCCCCTTTAGTTACCTGCCAAAAACCCGTGGGCCGAGTTCCGAGTTTCATGTTATCAACTCCAAGCACGGCGTCGCCTAGCCCTTTTGGGCTAGCGGGGAGGGGCATTTACCTTACGGCCTCCGAATACAGGCGCACGGTGGATACGGCCTTGCCAGCCAACGGATCGGCCGAGAGCGCGAAAACGCCGTTGCGCCGAGCGGCTTCCACGCGGCGGAGCACATTGTCCGTGGGCAGGCAGACCAAACCCTGCGCGTTCTGCGCGCCCGAAGCGAATACCACCATTTCGAGGTTCGACCAATCCATCCGATCGGTGGATTGCGCCAGTTTGATATGCGGAACGACGGCGCCGTCGCGCACCAGCATTACCACCGGAATCTGGCCGGCCGCGATGGTATGCCAGCCGCCGGCAAAGACCTTGGCGGTTTGATAATCGATCCACTGGCCGGGCGGCAGATAGACGTTGCGCTCCGTGGCGCCGGTCTCCATCAGCGGCGCCACCAGGATGTCCGAGCCGAACAGGTACTCATCGTCCACCTGCCAGGAACCGGGATCGCCGGGATACTCGATGAACAGCGCGCGCACCATGGGGAGGCCGCGCTCGCTCGAATCCTTGGCTTGAGCGTAGACATAAGGCATGAGGCGGTACTTCAGCTCATCGGCGCGGCGAAAGTCGTCCATGAAGGCGGGGCTGTATTCCCACGGCTCTTTGGGCGGCGTGCCATGGCAGCGGCTGTGCGAGGTGAGCATTCCGAAAGGCATCCAGCGGCGGTAAAGCTCCTCGGGAGTCTTGGCCGCGAAGCCGCCGATGTCGTGGCTCCAGAACGTGAAGCCGCTCAAGCCGAGCGAAAGACCGCCGCGCAAGGTGGCCGCCATGCCGGAATCCTGCGCGCCGGAGTCGCCGCCCCAGTGCAGCGGATAGCGCTGGCTGCCGGCCCATGCGCTGCGCGCCCAGATGATATTTTCGCCGGTGGTCTGGCGGGTGATGTCCGCCACGGCCTGGTTGTAGCGGAGCGGGTAGAGATTGTGTTCGTAGAATCCACTGCGGCCGTTGGCATAGATTCCATTGAGCGGCGCGGCCTCTCCGAAATCGACCTTGATGGCCCCGACGCCCATTTTGAGGAGGCCCGCGATCTTTTCCTGATACCACGCGACCGTGGCCGGGTTGGTGAAATCGAGGACGGCGTCCTCATACGGCAGGTTGCCCTTACCGTCCCTGACCGCCAGACCCTTGGCCAGGATTTCCGGAAACAGCGAATTCTTGGGGACGAAGTAAGGAAGCTGCCAAAGGGAGATGTGAAAGCCATCGTGTTTGAGGTCGGCGATCATCTTCACCGGGTCCTTAAAGCGGGTCTTGGAGAACTGGTAATCGCAGCGCCAGTCGGTCTCGAACCACCCGGTGTCGAGATGGATCACGTCGCTGGGGATGCGGTTCCCACGGAGTTTGGCTGCCACCGCGCGGGTTTCGTCCTCGGAGTAGTAGGTGATGCGGCTCATCCACAGGCCGAACGACCACAGGGGCGGCATGGGCGGCTTTCCGGTTAAGGTGGTGTATTCATTGAGGATTTCCTTGGGCGTACCCAGGAAGACGAACAGGTCGAGTTCGTCGTCGCCCAGCAGCAGGGCGTTGGTATTGCCGTAGGTGGCGCCGAAATCGAAGGTCGTCGGCGCGGAGGTGTGGACAAACATGCCGTAGCCGCGGTTGCTCATGAAAAACGGAATGGGCTTGTACATGCGGCCGGTTTCCACACCGTTGGCGTCGTTGGCCCATAGGACGAGCTTCTGGCCGCGCTTATCGAGCCGGGTGAAGCTTTCCCCGCCTCCGAAGAGCTTCTCTCCCGGCGCGAGCGAGAACACGGCGGCGATGCTTCGGGAATAGTCCGAGGCGCGGCGGATAAACGAGAAGGGCAGGACCGGGTCGAGCTGCGCAGCGTTGTCGGAAGCGTGATCGGTCTTCGTGAGCAGCCGCCCCTGGGCGTCGCGAAACTCGATGTGCCAGGGGTCCTCCAAAATCGTGACGGACCCCGCCACGCTGGTATAGCGGTAGCCGCCCGCGATGCGCGCCATTCTCCAGGAATCGTCACGCGGGGGTTCGCGGACCAGCATGGGCGAAGGTTGGTCGGCGCGGACTTCGGGCCCGGTGCGGATACGGATTCGGACGGCCCGTGGAGAGACGAATTGGATGGAGAAGGGCAGCGACGGATTGACGGCGTATTCGCCCTCCGGGAAGGTGACGCCGGCGAAGGGTTGCAGCACGTTCTCCATATTGTCGAACGCGATGCGGGGGTAAAGTTGGTTTCGCGTCCAGGCGATTGCGCCGACTCCGCTGGCCGGGTCGAACTGGGCGAGTTTGTCCGCCAGAAAGTAGGTATTGCGGTATTCGTGGAAATCGCCGCTGATATCGACCAGGTCGCTCAGGAGACCCGGCGGCCTGTCCACCTGCGCCTTCAGGCGAGTGCACCACAGCAGCGCCAAAGCGGCGCAGAGCAAGAGAGAAAAACGTCGGCTGCCTGCCATAAGAGTCCTTTCCCAGCATGGTAGTCGGTATCCGAGCGGGAGTCCACCTGGGGATTACAATTCCCCCCGGCACGCCGCGCCAAACGAACCCAATCTGCCGCATTATTCGCCATTCCCCCGTGAAACGCGCTATGAATAGACCATACCGGGTATAACAACCCGATTCGCTTTTGATCGGAGATCGAAGATGAGAGATTGGACACGTCGGGATCTATTGAAAACGAGCTTGGCCGCGCCGGCCGTAGTGGCGGCGTCGACCGAAGCGGTTGCAGAGGCAGAGCCCCAGGCGGCCACGCCGGCCGCTCCGCGGGCAGCCCCAGCGCCGGGATCCGGCGGCGGCCGGGAACGGCTCCTGCTGGATTTCGGATGGCGCTTCCATTTCGGCCACGCCACGGACGTGGCGCAGGATTTCAATTTCGCGGGCAACTACTCCAAAACCGGGAATTTCGGCCCGGTGAGCACGGCGCTCTTCGACGATAGCGAGTGGAAAGCCGTCAATCTGCCGCACGACTGGGCCATCGAACTGCCCTTTCAAAACGATCCCGCGCTCTCCAACAAGGGGTTCTATCCGATGGGGCGGGCCTACCCGGCCACCAGTATCGGCTGGTACCGCCGCATCATCGAGCTTCCGGCCTCCGACGCCGGCAAGCGCATCACCATCGAATTCGATGCCGCTTACCGCGAGGCGATGGTGGTCTTCAACGGCTTCTACATCGGCAGGCACATTGGCGGCTACGACCCGTTCAGCTTTGACGTGACGGATTTTGCGACTCCCGGCGGCAAGAATGTGCTGTTGGTGCGCGTCAACGCCACCGAGAGCGACGGCTGGTTCTACGAAGGCGCGGGCATCTACCG
>PLGA01000127.1 GCA_003139735.1 Bryobacterales bacterium
TACGTCGAAATCGGCAACGAGGACTTCTCCGACCGCGAGAAGGGCAGCTACGACGCCCGCTACACGGCATTCTACGACGCCATCAAAGCGAAGTATCCCAACCTGCAAATCATCGAGAGTTCGGGCAACGCGGCGGCCAATATCACCACCCGCACGCCGGACGTGACGGACGAGCACTACTATCGCGGCTCCGACGATATGGCATTCAACGCCAACAACTACGACGCGCGCTCGCGCGGCGGCCGCGGCGGCCGCGGTGGTCCCGGAGGCAACGCCGCCGCCCCTCCCCCGGCCATTCCGAAGGTGTTCGTGGGCGAGTGGGCCACCCGCGTGGGAAGCCCGACTCCGAACCTGGAAGCCGCTATCGCCGACGCCGCCAACATGGCTGGGTTGGAGCGCAACGCCGACTTGGTGATCATGCACTGCTACGCGCCGCTGTTCGTCAATGTCAACCCGGGCGCAATGCAGTGGACGACCGATTTAATCGGCTACGACGCGATGACCAGCTACGGCTCTCCGGCCTACTGGGCGCAGCAGATGTTCGCCAATCATTCCGGCGACTCGGTGCTGAACATCTCGGCCACGGGGATCCCCTACCGTGAATATGTCCAGGCTGGCCGAGGCAGAGGCGGGTTCCCTGGAGCCGCTCAGGCCGCTCCCGACCCCAACGCTCTGGTGCCGCCCACCCCGATGCCGCGGGCCATGCCGGACATGTTCTTCAGCGCCACCAAGGACAGCAGCACCGTCTACGTGAAGATCGTCAACCGTTCGGCCGTGCCGCAGCAGGTCCATATCACCGTGAGCGGTCTGAAGTCGATCGCCCCGAACGGCAGGACCATCACTCTGTCGTCCGCCGGCATCAACGATACAAACAGCATCGCGGACCCCCACAAGGTCGAGCCCGTGACGGCGGATGTGACCGGCCTTGGCTCTGAGTTTACCCGGACCGCGCCGGCCAGTTCCGTTACCGTTCTCGAGATCAAGGGCAATTAGCAACAGGGTTGCTTCGGCAGACATCGTCATGAAAATCATCGTCGCCGTGAAACAGGTTCCCTCGCGGGATTCGGCCATCCGCCTCGATGCCGCCGGTAAGTGGCTGGAAGAACGGGATCTTACCTTTGAGATCAACGAGCCGGACGCCTACGCGCTGGAAGAAGCGCTGCTCCTCAAGCAGAAACACGGCGGGGAAGTGATCGTCCTTTGCGCCGGGCCGGAGCGCGCCGGACAAACCATTCGAGAGACTCTCGCCAAGGGCGCCGATCGCGCTATCCACATTCTGTGTGACGATTTGGTGCGTTTAGATACATTGGCGCTGGCCCGCCGCCTGGCTGCCGCGGCGGCGGCCGAGAATGCCGATCTGATTCTCACCGGACTGCAGTCGGACGATCTTGGCTTGGGCCTGACCGGCGTCGTCATGGCCGAGATACTCGGCATGCCGCACGCCGCCATTGTCATGCAGGTTGAGATTCTCGACTCTTCCGTGCGGGTCAAGCGCGAGTTGGAAGACGGGTGGTTTCAGTGGGTGCAAATGCCGATGCCGGCGCTCTTGACCATCCAATCCGGCATCAGTCCGTTGCGCTACGCCACCCTCATGGGCATCAAGAAGGCCAAAACCAAGGAGGTTCGCCGCATCGCTCCGGAGCAACTGTCGCCGCCGGAGCCTCCCACCATCGCGCTTCAACGCGTCTACCTTCCGCCTCGTAAGAAGAAGACGCAGATCATTACCGGCGCTCCAGCGGAGGCCGCGGCCAAACTGGCGGATGTCTTGAAATTCGAGATGAGGGTCCTATGAACGGCGTACTGGCGATTCTCGAATATCGGGGTGGCTGGAACCGGATGTCCTGGGAAGCTCTGGCCGCGGGACAGGCGCTCGCCGCCCAACTCAATCAGCCGCTGATGGCCGCGGTCGCCGGCGCCAATCTCGATGAAGCGATGGCGGATTTGGCGGCCAAACCGCTGGCCCGCGCCTTCGCCGTGCGGCATCCACTGCTCGGCGAATACACCGCCGACGGATTCACCGCCGCGTTCGAGCAGCTCATCCGGGCGCTCGATCCGGCGCTGGCGCTGTTCCCCCACACCTATCAAGTGCGGGACTTCGCGCCTTGTCTGGCCATGCGGTTCGGGCAAACCCTGATCGCCGATGCGATCGCGATCGGCGTCGATTCCGGCCAGCCCGTATTTGTGCGCCAGTTGCTGCAGGGGAAGCTGAATGCGGACTACCGCCATGCCGGCGCAGGACCCTGCTTCGTTTCCATCCAGGCGGGCGCTTTCCGTGCGGACGCGCTGGCGGGGGAACCTTCCGGGGCCCGTTGCGCCGTCGAGGAATTCGCGCCCCGGATCGAGGCTTCGCAGATCCGCAGCCAGCCGGGCGAGCGCTTCCGGGAATCGGCGCAGACCGTGGATTTGTCCGCGGCGAGCTTGATTGTCGCCGTGGGCCGCGGCATCAAAGAACAGGCGAACCTGCCGGTTGTCGAGGAACTGGCGCGCGCGTTGGGCGCCGAACTGGCTGCCTCGCGGCCCATCTGCGACAACGGCTGGCTTCCCATGGAAGGCCAGGTCGGCAGTTCCGGCCAGACGGTTTCACCTAAGGTGTACATCGCGGTGGGCATCTCCGGCGCCATCCAACACCTGGTCGGCATGAAGGGATCGAAGGCGATCATAGCCATCAACAAAGACGAGAGTGCGCCCATTTTCGAAGTGGCCGACTACGGCATTGTGGGCGATCTCTTCGAAGTGGCGCCGGCGCTCACAGCCGCCGTGAGAAAGGTCAAAGGCGGGTAATGAGCGACAAACGCGGATATGCCGCCGAGCCGGGCTCCTCGATCGCGTTACCGGCGCATGGCGTCGACCACCGTGGCCGGCTTCACACGGTCGAGGGCGCGCGCGAGGCGCTCAGACAAGCAGGGACGCGGGAACGGGTGGGTCTTCTCAGAAAGGCACGAGACCGTTTCGCTTGAGAGCCCGATGCCGACGAAATCGAAATTGTCGCCGGGGAAGCGCTTGTCGAGATAATACTCCACGAACGAGACGTACTTGCCATCCTGCGTGATGCTGTCACCGAGCCACAGCACGCGCCGGTTGGTCAGCGGGAGGGCCTTGGACTGCGCGAGGGCTTGGGGTTGACGGCCCGCAGCCAGGAGGATCAGCCCCGCCAGCACCGCCCGGCGGAACACGGATCGATTACGAGGAATCATCGGATCACTCGTTCATCGTACATCGCACTCACTCGCCCTAGCGGCACAGTACCATATACCTGATGTCCACCAAGCGCCGCACTTTCCTTCAGCAGGTGGCCCTCGCCGGCGCGGCCGCCCAAACCGAAACCAATGCCCAGACCGCTGCCGCCGGCCCTCCGCCGCCGGCCGCGCCCGAGATCCCCTACCCCCGCGTCTTCACCGGACGGCATCTCACCGCCATCGCCTTCCCCCTGGGAGGCGTCGCCGCCGGAGCCGTCTCGCTCGGCGGGCGCGGACAGCTACGCGATTGGGAAATCTTCAACCGCGCCGACAAAGGCAACGCGCCGGAATACGCTTTCCCGGCCATCTGGGTGCAGTCCGGGGATCGCAAGCGCTCCGCCCGCGTGCTCGAATCCCGCATCCAGCCGCCTTACGAAGGCTCTACCGGACTCGGCTCCAAGAACGCCCCGGGCCTTGTCCGTCTCGCGTCGGCCACCTTCACGGGCCAGTTCCCCCTCGCCCGCATCGATTTCGCCGACTCCGCCCTACCCGTACGCGTCTCGCTCGAAGCATTCACCCCTTTCATCCCCCACGAGCCCGATGAGTCCGGCCTCCCCGTCGCCATCCTACGCTATCGCGTGACCAACCCCGGCGCCGCGGCTGCCAGCGTCTCTATCGCCTGGTCCATCGAAAATCCGACGGGACGCCCGCAACGCGCCGACACGCGAGCCGCCGAATACCGCGCCGCCGACGTTCTCGCCGGCCTCTTCATGACCAGCCCCGATCTCCCCGCGGCCGATCCGCTCAAGGGCAGTTTCGCCCTCACCGCACTCCATCCCGCCGATGTCCGCATTACCTACCTCCGCGGCTGGGAACGAGGCCGCTGGTGGAATTCTCCCATGCTTTTCTGGGACGATTTCTCGGGCGATGGGAAGCTCGGTCCTGAGGCCGCCCAAATGGGTCCGGTCGGCGCTCTCTGCCTCAACCGGACGGTGGGCGCCGGCGCGTCCGCGGATTTCACATTCCTCCTCGCGTGGCACTTTCCAAACCGCACGCCCCGCCGCTGCGGATGGTCGGCGCCCAGGGGCCAGGAGGACGCCCTCATCGGCAACCACTACACAACCCGCTTCCCCGATGCCTGGGCCGCAGCCGAATACGCCGCCGCCCACCTGGAACCGCTCGAAAAGAAGACCCGCCGCTTCGCCGCCGCGCTTCGCGAGTCCACCCTCCCCTCCGTCATCAAAGAGGCGGCCAGCGCCAACCTCTCCACGCTCGTCGCCACCACCTGTTTCCGAACCGCCGATGGCGAGTTCCACGGCTTCGAAGGCGTTAACGACCATTCCGGCTGCTGCCACGGCAATTGCACGCACGTCTGGAATTACGAGACCTCGACAGCCCACCTCTTTCCCACCTTCGCCCGCTCCCTGCGCGGCGTCAGCTTCGGTTTCGACCTGGACGACGCCGGCGGCATCCGTTTCCGCGAGGTCCTGCCGCACGACTCCGCGCAGCGATTTGGCTGGGCCGCCGCCGATTCTCAGATGGGCCAGATTATGCACGCCTACCTCGATTGGCTGCTCTCCGGCGATATGGACTGGCTCCACGCCATATGGCCCAATATCAAGAAGGCCATCGAATTCGCCTGGATCCCCGGCGGATGGGATGCCAATCGCGATGGCGTCCTGGAAGGCGTACAGCACAATACCTACGATGTAGAATTCTACGGTCCTAACCCCATGTGCGGCATCTATTATCTCGGCGCGTTGCGGGCCGGCGAGGAAATGGCTCGCGCCGTGGGCGACCCGGCCAGCGCCGCCGAATACCGCCGGCTTTTCGAAAGCGGGCGCCAATGGACTGACGCCCATCTCTTCAACGGCGAATTCTACATCCAGGAAATCCGCGGAGTCTCCAAGGACAAGGTGGCGCCCGGCATCACCGGCAACATGGGCAGCGAAGACACCGAGCACCCGCAATATCAAGTCGGCGCCGGTTGCCTGGTGGATCAACTGGTGGGCCAGTACATGGCCGAAGTGGTGGGGCTAGGCCCGCTTGTCTCGCCGGAGCACATACGCAAAACGCTGGCCTCCATCTACCGCTATAACTACAAGCGCTCGCTCGTCAACCACGACACCGTCGAGCGCACCTTCGCCCTCAATGACGAAGCCGCCATGGTGATCTGCGACTACGCAAAGGCCGAGCGTCCGCGCATCCCGTTCCCTTACTATGCCGAAGTCATGACCGGCTTCGAGTATGCCGCCGCCACGCACATGCTGTTCGCCGGCATGACGCGCGAAGGCATCGAGTGCATCCGCAATATCCGCGCCCGCTACGATGGCGAGAAGCGCAATCCGTGGGACGAAGCCGAATGCGGCCACCACTACGCACGCGCCATGGCCGCCTGGAGCGGCGTTCTGGCCCTCAGTGGCTTCCGCTACCACGGCGGCGAGCGGGCCGTCACCATCGACGCCGCGCCCGGTTTTCGCTGCTTCTGGAGCACCGCCTCCGCCTGGGGCGTCTTCCACGTCACTGCCGCCGGCTGCACCCTGCACGTCGATCACGGCGCGCTCGAATGCCGCACGCTCACCCTCAACGGCAAGCGTCACGCGCTCAACGCCACATTGAAGGAAGGAGAAGACTACAGCGTGTGAAGGCCGCTGTGACGCCGCGCCTAAAGGCTACGGCTTATCCTCGCCACCGAAACGGAGCGTGCTCTCCGACGAAAACTTCCGGTAGGAATGGAAGGTCACTTCGTTCCTGGATGTCACCCCCAATTCCTCGGCTTCCACGACAGCTTTGAGCGGTAACAGATAGGGCTTGCCGCCGATCTTCGCGTCGCCGTAATCCACCGTGGCGCTCGCGCGCCGGACCGGGAAGTCGGCCGGGATGCCGTCGGCCATATAATTGAGGCGCAGGACGCCATAGGTCTCGCGGTCTATAACGGCCTCGCCTCGCAAGCCCACTTCGGCCTGCTGCCCGCCGCCTGTCACGGAGGTCCTAATTGAGTAATGGGCCTTGGATCGCTCGATCCGGTAGGAATAGACGGCGACGCGCCGGCGCCGCACGGTCGTCCATCGTTCGAAATGGAATTCAGCCGCCGAAGCCGGGTCGAATATCCTCCGCAAGTTGCTGCCAAACTCGCCTCGGGAGAGGAATCCCCCGGCGTTTGAGTAGTCCCCCTTGACCAGGGACCCATTGGTTTCGGTAAGACGGTACCGCTCCTGCTGTTCGTAGTAGCCGACCTCGACCGTGAGCGTATCCTCGATCCGTTCCTGGGGGCCCCCCACGGTCGCCGCCGCACCAAGTTGGCCTTGCCCGAATATTGTGACCTTTGGGTACGGGATCTGCGGGCCGGCGAAGACCGACCGGCGAACCGTCTCCGTGCAGAGGAAATCTGGCAGCGATTTCGCATGTTCGAGCGCTACCTGGCGGGCAACCGCTAGGAAACGAGCCTGCTCCGCCTCGGAAGGACTCATGGAATCCGGCGCGGAGGACGGCGCCGGAGGCGTGCTCACCGGCGCGCCGGCCGGCGCGGCCAGGGGGACGGTCGCCATGGGAATTGTCAGCGTACCGATTTCGCCCGATGGATTGTTCCGCACCAGCACGCGCAGCCTGGCTGCGTCGGCCGGGATTTCGAGCGTTCTCGATAACAGCGGGCCGCCTTGCATCCCCGCATCGTAGCTCTGCTGGGTCAGGTTGAACTCGACCCGCCAGGAAGCCGGCGTCGCGCACTCGCTGCCGTCCTCTTTCGCGAAGCGCGCGATAAAGTCTACGGCCCCCTGCCAGCGGTCACCGTTCCGCTGAAGCGCCAGCGTATCCGGCCGCAAGAAAACTCGCAGCGTGAGCGTGTTCTCCTGCCGCCAGGCCTGAACGTCGATGGGAATGGCCGTGGCATCCGTGATCGCCGTAAGCGCTACGCCAACCGCTTCCGGGCGGTCGCCGTTGGCGATGTTCTCGGGGACGTCCACGTAATAGCCTTCCTTGTAGCGCAGCGTCACGCCCGGCCGCAGCGAGCGCACGGTCAGCTTGTGGAAACCCGCCTGGGTGCGGTCCTGCGGCGCATAGAAGCCCAACGTGTAGCCGGCGACGGCGTCATCGATAGCCGCCTGTATCCCCGCATCCAGGTTGTTGCGGCCATAGAAGGCGATGCCGCCGGTCCGCTTGGCGACCTCGTCCATGGTCGGCCAAGTGAATCTGTCGGTACCCACAATCTCGGCGGCGTCGGGGTCCCCGCCGCCGCCGACCAAGGCAACGCTCGAAACGCCCCGCGCGTCCACAGGATAAACCGCCACCTCTGCGTCGTTCAGCTTTCGCACGGCTTGATCGACATCTTCGGTGAAGTATTGGTATCCCCCAATGTGAAAGCCAAAAGCCGCGGTTCCGGGATCCCTCAGCGGTATTACCAGCGGGAAGGCCGAGGACACCCAGATTAGGGCCTTCCTTCCTGGGAATCCCGCTAGGTGCACGGCGATTCCTTCGAACGCCTCTAGCGTGTTCCGGATGCGCTGCGCCTCATAGAATTGCTTGATCTCGCCCGATAAGTAGCCGGGCCCACCGCACATATACTGCCCGCCGCCCACGTACTTCATGGAGTCGTCGGTGGAGTTGAGGGACGTGGCGTCCGCGCCATCCAGTTGTTCCTGGTAGCAAGGCGCCGGCATGCCGGTGAGGGTCTTGAGGCTTTTGAGTATCGCCTCCCGGCTGGACCCGATCTCGTTGACCACCTTGAGACCCGTGCGGTCGAGGGAATACAGGCCGATTCTTTCGGCAGGTCCCAGCCGGTTCATCACCGCGCGGGCCTGCTCCCGCGCTCTCGCGGTGTTGCGAAAGCCGGTGTTGGCCCAATCCAAGAGAATTACGGAGTACCCGCCGCGGGCCGCGGCATTCCCAGGAATCCGGTTGGTAAATCTGCCGGCTGGCTCCTGCGGCGGCGTGGGCGTGGCGGCCGCCGCCGTGGCGCCTTCGGTCGTCTGATTGTAAAAGACGGCGATGGACTGTGGTTTCCCGTTGTCGAGGAGCTCGAATTCTTCCCTCTTCAGATCTGTGATGGCGTGGCCGTGGGAATCCTGAGCGGAAACCCCGACCTGCACGAGGGTGGTTGTGGTGCGTATCGTCACGCCGGGCGGCGCCGGTCCCTGGGCCAACGCCTGTGCCAGGGCCGCAGCGAGCAGGGCCGCCAGTCTTCTCGAAGATGCGCTCATGATGTCCTTTACAGTGCTATTACCGCTAGCCCGGCGCCAGGATACGGCCCGCCCAGGAAAAATAATTTCGGGCGCCCCCGTATCCTTTCGGTATGCTGGCGGTAACAAAGGAATAGTGCCGGATGTGACGCCGCGAGAAGCGTTCGACAGGTACCATCAGTCCGTGTACCGATTCGCGTACCGGCTCACGGCTCGCGAGGATCTCGCGGAGGACATTACGCAGGAGTGTTTCTTGGCCTTCGTCCGCAATCCCCAGCGCTACGACCGTTCCCGGGGATCGGTGAAAACGTACCTGTTCGCCATCGCCCGCCGCCTGGCGCTGAAGCAGTACCGCGACGAGCGCGGGTGCGCGCCGCTCACGGGACACGAAATCGCGGCGGAATCGGGCGGCGCGTGGGAGCTTTCGTCGGCGGTGGCGCGGGCGGTTGCGGAATTGCCGCAACTCCAGCGGGAGACCGTCATTCTGTTCGAATATGAGGGATTCACGCTCGCGGAGATCGCGGAAGTCGTGAGCGCCGACGTGGGCGCAATCAAGTCACGGCTGCATCGCGCGAGGGAGAACCTGCGCCGAAGCCTGGCGGCATACCGGGAGGTGGGAAACGAAAATGGAGCCATTTGACAGCGACGAACTATCGGATGTGGAGATGGACCGGCTGCTGAAGAAGTGGGAGGCCCCGGAAGCTCCCGTTCGCTTGCGGGCCGCCATCTTCGGGGACGCCGCGCACCCCTGGTGGCGCCGCATTTGGACAGCGTCGTTCCGTGTTCCAATGCCGGTGGCGGCCGCGTTCGCCATCGCGCTGGCCTTGGGCGCGTGGCAGTGGCATAAGCCCGGCGCTGCGCGTGAAGTTGTAAAGACCGAACGCGTGGAGGCGCCAGTCTGGAAGGACCGAGTGATCGTGAAGACCGTGTATCGCGACCGGTTTGTTCGGGAGCCACAGGCGTTGAGACCCGTGGCAGAGCTGCGGCCGAGGATCGTCAGGGCGCCTGATGAGCAGTAGCCCAAAAGCTGTGAAAGCCTCGCTCAAGCCGAAAGGGCGCGGCGGGCCATTCGCCTGCCCCCTATTTTGCGCGCTGGCGGCGCTCTGCGCCGCGTACGCCCAGAACCTTCCCGCCCAAGAGATCCTCGCCGGCAGCGGCACGCTAAGCTCCGGCATCGCGATTGGGTACAACACCGTGGTCACCGGCCCAGGCGCCCTGGCGGACTCCATCGGCGGCGGATTCCGAATCGACGGCGACAGACTACTGCGCCTGCTCGTGGATAAGAACGGCCGCCAGTATCTCGGCTATCGGCTGAGCGTCGCCGCCGTCCCCAATTTGGGGGCCTACCGCGTATCCATCGAACCGCTGGCGGGAATCGAGGACCTCCTGCGGCGCTTCGCGCCGGAGGCCGTGTTGCGCGCCGCCCCCGCGCCGAAGTGCCCCGAGCCGCAAGTCATCCACGAAGGCGAAGGCATCGCCCTCGATCTAATGACCACCCCCGACGGCCGCCAGAAAGTCACCGACACCATCCGCCTGCTCCATCAAACCGGCGCCGAAGTGACCACGCTCGATTCGCCCATTACCTTCAAATCCGAAGCCAACCTGGTCTCCGTGCCCGTGGTGGTGCGCGACGCGCAAGCCCGCGCCACCGGCAATCTCACCAAGGACGATTTTCAACTCTACGATTCCGGCAAGCCGCAGCTCGTCTCGCGGTTCTCGGTCGAGAAGCCCGGCGCCGCGCCGCCCGCCGCCAATCTGCCGGGCCGCTTCATCGCCTACCTCTTCGACGACCTGCACTTCGGCTACCCGGACGATCCGGACTATGGCGGAGGCGTCCAGGATATGATGCGCGCGCGCGGCGCCGCCTGGAGGCATATCGAATCGCTGGGCCCCAACGAGCGCGCCGCGCTCTATACCACCTCCGGCCAGGTTACGGTGGATTTCACCGCCGACCGCGACCGGCTCCACAAGGCCCTGCTCGCTATTCGCGCCATCGGCGACGCGCGGAAGGATCCGAAGATGATGAGCTTCTGGATGGCCGAGCGAGCCGAGAACGGGAACGACTTCTCCATCAACGTCTCCGCGCCGGATAACCGGGCCACCGCTGCGCCGTCCGCCTCGACACGGTTTCCGGCCCGCGGCGGCGTGACTGACGTCTCCAGGGAGAATGTCCTCACGGCGCTGGAATTCTGGAACCGCGACACGCGGTCGGCTCTCGATGCGCTCGATGGCGCGGTCGGCAAGCTCTCCACCATGCCCGGCCGCCGGTCTCTGGTCCTGGTTTCGCCCGGTTTCCTCGTGCTGGACGATAGCTTCGAGTGGGAGACGAGCATCATCGACCGCGCCATTCGCGCCGGCGTGGTGCTGAGCGCCGTGGACGTGAAGGGAGTCTCGGCGCGCCTAAATAAAGATATCGCCGCGGACGAACGCGCCGTCATGGCTGAGTTGGCGGCCGGAACCGGGGGAAGGTTTATGGAGAACTCCAACGATTTCGACCGCGCCTACGAGCTTGCGGCCGGAACGCCGGAAACGATGTATATCCTCAGCTTCACCCCGGAGGATCTGAAATTGGACGGCCGCTACCACGCCCTGCGGGTCGCCCTGCGCAATTCGCGCGGCCTCACCGTGGAGGCCCGCCGCGGCTACTACGCGCCGCGCTACGCCGATACGCCCGCCGATCAGGCCAAGAAGCAGATCGAGGAAGCGTTCTTCTCAACCGACGAGATTCACGAGCTGCCCGTCGCCGTCGAGACGCAGTTCTTCAGAACCGGCGCCGACCAAGCCACCATCGACGTTCTTGCGACAGTCGACGTCAAGCGGCTCCAGTTTCAAAAAGAGAACGGCCGAAATAACAACGACGTCACCGTGGTCTCCGGCCTCTTTGGTCGCGACGGCAACTATATCTCCGGGACCCAAAAGGTGCTGGAGCTGAGGCTCAAGGACGAAACACTGGCCACGCGCCTGATCTCCGGCATTACAGTCCGTACCAGTTTCGACGTAAAGCCCGGCGCCTACGCCGTACGAGTCGTGACGCGGGACTCTCAAGCGCAATCTTTAACCGCCCTAACCGCTCCCGTCGAGATTCCATAAGCGATCCGCGAAGAGTCATGAGACTCATGAAACTCGGGGACGCCAATCACATCGCAAGGCCGTTCTCGATACGATATGATCTTGTCTTGAGCAAAAAACCCCTGTTTCTCTTCGGCCTCACGTTGGCCTTGCTGCAGGCCCAGACCGCCAGCCGGTTCGCCCTTACCATCGACAACATCATGCGCGGCCCCGCTCTGGCGGGGTACGAACCGGCGCAGGTGCGCTGGTCCGGCGACAGCCAGCGCCTCTATTTCCAGTGGAAGCAAGCTTCCGACAAACAGGACGCGCCGCTTGACGCGTATGCCGTGAACCGCGACGGCTCCGGCTTGCGCAAGCTCTCCGACGAGGAAGCCAAGGCCGCCCCGCCATTGGCGGGCGATTCGACCGAGGACAAGCGCTTGACCGTTTATGCCCGCGACGGCGATATTTTCCTGTACGATACCGCCACCGGCGCGACGCGGCAGATCACCAGGACGGCCGACGCCGAATCGAACCCCCACTTCCTGCGCGACGGCAAGCGCATCTACTTTACCCGCGCCAACAACCTCTACGCGATGCCGCTCGACGCGGGCGGGCTGGTTCAGATCACCGATATCGCCGCCGCTGCCGCCGCGGGCGCGCCGGCGGCTCCGGCCGCAACCGGCGGGCGTGGCGGGCGGGGCGGCCGGGGCGGAGCGGCCCCGGTCGCGGACGAGGGCGAGCCGCCCAAGGGTACCGACAGCCAGGAATACCTCAAGAAAGAGCAGAAGGACCTGCTTGAAGCCGTGCGCGAGCGCGCCGCGCGGCGGCAGGAGGATGAAGACAAGCGCAAGCGCGACAATCCGCGCAAGGCATTTACGCTTCAGGCGCGCCAGTCGGTGGCGTCCCTACAGCTTTCGCCGGATGAGAAAATCGTCACCGCGGAAATCACGGAGAGCGGCAATGCCAAGGCCACCATCGTTCCAAGTTATGTCACGGAATCCGCTTACACGGAAGATCTAAGAGGGCGCTCGGATGTGGGCGATACGCCTTCCACCACGCGGTTGGCGTTGATCGCGGCCGATACGGGAGCGGTCACGTGGGTGGACGCCGGGATTCCGGGAACGCAGCCCGGGAAGCCCGCGCGGCAAATCCAGCTCGGACAGCCGGTCTGGTCGGCGGACGGCGCAAAGGCCTTCGTCGTGGGCCGCGCCGAGGATAACAAGGACCGCTGGATCCTCGCGCTCGATCCGGCCACCGGAAAGGCGCGCACGCTGGCGGACATCCACGACGATGCCTGGGTGAACGACGGTCAGGGGGTCGGCGCCGCCGGCTGGATGAAGAACGATCGCGAAGTGTACTTCGAATCCGAGCGCACCGGTTACGCGCATCTCTACGCGGTCCCGTTCGATGGCGGGGAGCCCCGCGCGCTCACCTCCGGCAATTGGGAAGTGCTTGGCGTACGGCAATCCAGGGACAAAGCGAAGTTCTACCTGACCGCCAATCTCGATGGGCCATTCGAAAATCACTTGTACGTCATGGATGCCGAAGGCGGCCCGCTGACACGCCTAACCAAAGCCCCCGGCAGGCACACGGCGACGGTTTCTCCCGACGACCGCTGGATCGCCGACATCTACTCCTTCACCAATAAGCCGCCGGAGTTGTACGTTCAGGAGAACCGGCCGTTGGCGGATAGCCGGAAGCTCACCACCTCGCCCGCCGCGGATTTCTCGCAGTACGCCTGGCAGGACGCCCCCATCGTGACGTTCACCGCGCGCGACGGCGTCAAGGTTCCGGCGCGCCTGTTCAAGCCTGCCAACTTCCGCCGAGGCGGCCCGGCGGTCGTCTTCATTCACGGCTCGGGTTACTTGCAGAACGTGGACCGCTGGTGGTCTACGAATTACTACCGGGAGTACATGTTTAACCACATCCTGATGGAGCGCGGCTTTGTGGTGATCGACGTGGATTACCGCGGGTCGGCCGGTTATGGCCGCGACTGGCGCACCGCCGTTTACGAGCACATGGGCGGCAAGGACCTGGACGATATCGTGGATGCGGCCAAGTACGTGGTATCGGAGCACGGCGTAGACCCCAAGAAGATTGGTCTCTATGGTGGCAGCTATGGAGGGTTCCTGACGCTCATGGGGATGTTTACGCAGCCGGACGTGTTCGCCGCCGGCGCCGCGCTCCGCCCCGTCAGCGACTGGGCTTACTACAACCAGGGCTACACCGCGGACATCCTGAACCTGCCGCAGACCGATTCCGAGGCCTATCGCAAATCGTCGCCCATCTACTTCGCGCAAGGGCTGAAGGGCGCGCTGCTGATCTGCCACGGCATGGTGGACACCAACGTGGAGTTTCAGGACACCGTGCGCTTGACGCAAAAACTCATCGAATTGCACAAGGAGAACTGGCAGGTGGCCATGTACCCGGTGGAAAACCACGCCTTCGTGGAACCCTCCAGTTGGGCCGACGAGTACAAGCGCATTCTAAAGCTGTTCGAAGAGAACCTGAAATAGCGGGGTCAGCCCTTTCGGGCGGCCTATTCTCAGATATGGAAGGGAGCTACCCGACCAGCGTGGTTCCTTCGTGGACGGCAGCCAGCGCCTGATCCATAGTGGCTAGTGAGCCGCCGTGTTTCCTCGCTAACAGCGCCAGGTAAGCATCCGTGACCTGCCTATGCCCGACGATTCCCTTGGTCGGCATGTCGAGGTAGGAAACGTCGTCCGGCCAGAATTCATGCTGCTGGAGGGAGAAGATCGATTCGAGCAGCAGCTTCGCGGATTCCGCGGTCGCCTCCACGCCGGCTCGCAAGTGGAAACGGAAAAGCGCGCCTTGCGTGATAGGGCAAGTTGCAAACCGGCGCACCTTGCGGAACCACCCCGACGCGCGCGCGTTAAGGCTGTGTTCGGGCGTCGCCAGTGCGATGAGGACGTTGGAGTCGAGCAGGTATACCTTACTCTTGGTCATCGCGAGCCTTGACGTCCTCGCTGGTCACTGGCCGCGTGCACCGGAAGGTGGGGAAACCGTAATCGCTCATCTGTATGGACGCGCCTTTCCCCCCCTTCGAAGATTGCAGAATGAGGTCGCCCACCACTCGTCCGAGACTGCGGCTCCGATCCCGGGCGATGGATTTGGCGATGTAGTAGGCCTCATCGGAAATGTCGAGCGTAGTTCGCACAACAACATAATAGCACAAGCGCACAAAGCCTAGGCTGGGTTGACTAGCCTAGGCCCCCTCAAGCGCCCATTTGCGCTCCGCCGCCGCATGTCCTACAATCTCTACTGGGTTGATGGTGATTGGTTTTCAGGACATCCATGTATATCTCCGTGAAAAGTGACTACGCGCTGCTGGCGATTTTCGACCTGGCGGCGCAGCGCCCCGGCGAGCCGATCCGCATCGCCGACATCGCGCGCCGGCAGAAAATCCCGCAGAAGTTTCTCGAGCTCATTTTGGCCGGCCTGAAGCAGGCGGGCTTCGTCGAATCGCGCCGCGGCGCCGAAGGCGGTTACCTTCTGGCGCGGCCTCCCGAGTCGCTGACGCTGGGAGAAGTGCTTCGTTCCGTGGAGAGCCTGCGGACCGGCAAGGGCCACGACCGCCGCCAGGCCGATACGCCGTTCACCGCCATGTGGGAGAAGGTGGATCAAGCGTTTTCGGGAGTGGTGGATCAAACCACGTTCGCCGATCTGCTGCGCGAATGGCAGGAAAAGCAGAACCGCTTCGTCCTCAACTGGGAGATCTGAATTGCGAGTATACGACGACAATTCCCTGAGCATCGGGCACACCCCGCTGGTGCGCCTGAACCGCCTGACCGATGGCGGGAAAGCCGTCATCTTCGCCAAGATCGAAGGCCGCAATCCGGCCTATTCGGTGAAGTGCCGCATCGGCGCGGCCATGGTGTGGGATGCCGAAAAGCGCGGCGTACTCCAGCCGGGAAAGGCGCTGATCGAACCCACCAGCGGCAACACCGGCATNNGAAACCATGTCCATCGAGCGCCGCAAGGTGCTCAAAGCTCTGGGGGCCGACTTGGTCCTGACCGCGGGTCCGGACGGCATGGCCGGCTCTATCTCCAAAGCCGAGGAAATCCTAGCCTCCGATC
>PLGA01000465.1 GCA_003139735.1 Bryobacterales bacterium
AGCGCGTCGGGGACGTAGTCCTCAATGTTGGCGAGGTGCTGGGAACTGGCGTAGGCCATCACGCGGCTCTTCGATCCGCCCAGGATCTTGTAGATGGGGCGGCTGACGGCCTTGCCGAGGATGTCCCACATGCAGATTTCCGCCGCGGCCGTGTAATAGTTGGGCCACGATCCGCCGCCTCGATTGGGCGCCGCGGCGGCGGCGCCGGCAGCGCCACGACCGCCAGTTCCGCCAGCGCCGGCCCCGGTACCGCCGCGGCCACCAGCGCCGCCGGAGGATCCGGTGGCGCCGCCGCTAAACCCGAACGTTTCCTTTGTGCCGGTAGTGGCCGTGATGCTNNGCGAGCGGTTCCCGATGGTGTAGTTGCCCTCATGGCCGCCATTGGTCACCACCGAAAGGATTTCGCCAGTCTCGGTACCGTTCAGGCGGCGGAAGTTGGAGAGGTCCGCGACATAAACCTTCACTTCCTTGATGGTCAGGTCGGGTAGATCTCCCGGCTTGACTCCGGCGGACTGGGCCGCGGCGTGCGGCGGGTCGGCGAGCGCCGAGGCCACGGCCGCGGTAACGCCCGCGGACGCCCCGAAAAACTCCCGGCGGGATCTTTTTCGACCGGACATGGCTCGTTCTTCTCCTGTTCCCATGCGCTAGACCATCCGTGCCAAACTGTAACGGAATTCGCGGGCGTTCGTCAACGGCTTAGCGGCAATTTCCCCGAATCGCCCGTCGATTCACCAGAGTCTAACCAAGCACAAAACGGTCCGAAGAGGAGTTCCAAGATGTTCCGTCTTCCAAGCATCGCGTTGCTGATCGGCCTGATGACTGGCGCAGGTCCGGCAATCGCCCAAACTCCGGCCGCGGCCACGCCGCCGGCGCGTCCCGTGGCGCCAACTCGCGATCCCAGCACGCCCGGTTATGTCACGGCCAAGGAGTTGCCCGACGGCGCCATCCCTCCGGCGAACGCCGACGGAAACTTCGTCCTCGGCCCCACCCACAACCCCGCGCCGGAAATGACGGCGCAGGAAGGCGTTCCGCAGGGAACGGTCTTCAACTTCACCATGGAATCGGCCGACAGCAAGTTCTATCCCGGCATCGCCCGCGGAGCCGCTCCCGGTGGCAATGCCGCCCCAACGGGCCCAGCCGGGATGGGTAACACCCACCCCGCTCCTTACACTCGCCAGGTGGCTGTGTACGTGCCCAAACAATACGTCCCCGGCACGGAGGCGCCGTTCCTCGTCGGAGCGGATGGACCCGACCGGCCATTGTTCACGGCCATCGACAATCTGATCGCCCAGCACCGTCTGCCCGTGATGATCGCCATCTCTATAGGCAATGGCAGCGGCGACGGCCCGGGCAGCGAACGCGGCCTGGAATATGACACCATGTCCGGACGATACGCGGAGTTCGTCGAAACGGAAGTGCTGCCTCTGGTCGAGAAGCAATGCAACGTGAAGCTGACCAAAGATCCCGAAGGCCGGGCGACCATGGGCGGCAGTTCCGGCGGCTCGGCCGCGATGGCCATGGCCTGGTATCACCCGGAGCTATACCACCGCGTTCTCACGTACTCGGGCACTTACGTGAACCAGCAGTCGCCGCCGAATCCAGAGACTCCGCATGGCGCCTGGGAGTTCCATGAACACCTCATCCCCAACGCGCCGGCCAAGCCGCTGCGCATCTGGATGGAGGTCGGCGACCGGGACAATTTCAGTGCGCGCGACAACCTGCACGACTGGGTGGTGGCGAACGAGAACATGGCCAAAGTACTGGCCGCCAAGGGCTACCATTATCAATTCGCATTTGCCCGCAACGCCGGCCACACCGACCGCGCCGTGAAACAGCAAACCCTGCCCGAGGCTTTGGAATATGTGTGGCAGGGTTATCCGGTCGCGGGGCCGAAGAACTGATTTGAGGCCGGGCCTACGGCAAGAGGGACAACACGCCCTTACTGGGGCTGGGGATGACGTGCGCCGCGACCAAGCGGCCGAGCCCCTCCACCTTCGCCTTGCCCGCGTCGACCGCCGCTCGAACCGCCGCGACATCGCCTTTGATCACCACCGTGATGTATCCGCCGCCCAGCTTTTCCCGGGCCAGCACCTCCACCGATGCGGTCTTCAGCGCGGTGTCGATCGCCTCGAAGACGGCGGTGAAACCCTGGGTTTCGATGAGACCCACGGCAAAGCTGGATTGATCGTTCATATGGTTCTCCGGTCTTTGGACGGTTGCCTGCTCGATGAGCGGGCTGAAATCCGGTTCGGCCTGGTAGGCGGCGCGCGAAAGCTCGGACGGGCCGGGGATGACGTGCGCCAGGATCGGGGTTTGCATGGCCCCGGCGGTTTCCTCGGCCGCGCGCGCGGCGGCCTGGATGTCTCCCAGCCGCCCGTACAGCTTCATACAGACGCCCGGACTGTCGTTCAGCTCGGTTTCCAGCACCCGAACTCCGGCGCATTTCTCCATGGCGTCGAGCACCACCATGGCCGGCGACCAACCACCGATCTCGATCAGGGCCAGCGCTTCGATCAGACGACACCCCGTTTTTCGAGTTCATGCAACACTTCGAATACCAGTTGTTCCACCTTATCCGTACCAATCTCCCGTATGCGCGGCGCGCACCCGGCCGCGGGGCGGTCGACCAATTCGAAATCGGCCAGGATGCACTGGAGAACGGAAGTAAGGGCGGTGCGGTCTGAGAGTTGGGCGCTGGTTTGGGGCTGCCGTCCGTGGCCGAAACGAAATCCGCGCAATTCGGCCGCCGCCCGGAACCCGTCCGGAAACTCAAACGGATTGAGCATCGCGTCGAACAGTTCGAGGATCCGGTACTGCCATTGCATGGCTTCGGCATAGTTGCCGGCGCGGCAAAGATCGTAGATCCGGCGGGTTACTTCCGGCACGGCGTTGCTGGAAGCGTGGGTGCCCCCGTCGCACCCGATCATCAGCATCGGGACCAACACGGCTTCCCACCCCGTGAGGAACGAAAAATCGGGGCGCAGCGGCCGAACGGCTGCAATCAGGCGCATCATGAAGGCCAGATCGCCGGAGGAATCTTTGATCCCGAC
>PLGA01000011.1 GCA_003139735.1 Bryobacterales bacterium
GGAGATCTCCCGGTTCTCGTGCATGTTGTTTCTCAGCGTGCCTGGGTTCTTAGACTACGCAGGGCCGCCCGGTCACTCGCGATTTAGCGCAACCAGCCGTGATGCCTTCCTCTTAGGTAATAGAGTTCAGCGCCCCAATCAGGATTTTTCGAAGCTCAATCGCCCGGCCCACCGATACCCCTGTCTACGCTTCAACCAGCACCTCGCGATGCTCGCCGCAAGACTCGGGGCCAAGATGGATTCGCTTCTCCTTTCTTGTAGGACTCTTTCATTCCCAACAACATGCCGGTTTATCCCGGCGCACTACCTACAATCCCACTTCCCGTTCCCGTTAGCGTACCAGTCGAGCGTACCCAACGGTGCGTATCACGGCTTCGTGCGGCAGTAAGCCGGCGCCTCAGCGGAAGTTCTCCACCAGCATCAGGTCGTTGACGGAGGAGTCCAGCCTGGTGTACAGAATCGTGCGGCCTCCGGGAGATGCGGTGAGACCGAGTTCCACGTCGCCCAGATTTCGAGCCACGGTAGTGGATCTTCCGGTGGCGAGGTCGTAGAACTGTAGCCGTGTCTCGACGGAAGGTTGATCGATATAGTAGATGCCCTTTTCGAGCACCGCGAACGCCCGTTGAATGACTCCCTCCACAACCTTGACGGGCGGACCGCCGGAGGTTGGAAGGCGCCACAAGGCACTCGCATCTGGAGTCTGTGTGTAATAGAGGTAGGCGCCATCTGGCGACTCGAAGGCCACGTACCCTACGTTGTGTGTGACCTGTACAGCCTCTCCACCAGTCGCGGGGACCTTCCAGATCTGAAACTCTCCGGTTCGGTTTGAGCTGAAGTAGATCCACTTACCGTCGTGGGAGAAGCTGGCGACAGGTTCGTTCGCCAGATCGGAAATGAGGCGTTTGGGCTTGCCGCCCGCGGCGGAGATCACATAGACGCCGTATTTGCCTTTGGGATTGGACTCGAACGCAACCAATTGGCCGTCGGGCGACCAACGGGGCATACCTGTCCAATCAGCACCCAAAGTGGCCATTGACGTGAGCTGGACGGCGTTCGAACCGTCGGGGTCGGCGAGCCAGATCTCGTTTGGCCTGGAGCGGTTTGACTCAAAGGCGACGCGGCGCCCGTCAGGGGAGAATTGGGGGTTGGCGTCCTCGCGCGTCGAGGTAATGGTTGCGATGGGCGGAGACGACGCCGGCGCACCGGGAGCGGACGTCTCGATACGCCAGATACTTCCGACGACAACGCTGCGCACGTAGACCAGCCGGGACGGTCTGCCCGGTTGCGGGCGGGAAACCACGGCCATAGTGGCGTTCTCGCCCACGAAGGGGAGTCGCGCCGGCGGGTGGTCGCCCGGGATGGCCACCCTCCAGAGGCTTCCCCCGGTTGAAAAGAGAATCTCCTTGCTGTCGGGCATCCACGTCGTGTAGTCTCTGTTCCGGCCCGCAAACGGGAGGGGTGTGGGTTCGCCGGTGGAGGTGAGGTTTTTCCCCAGAGGAAGCAGTTGAAGCTCGGCTTTAGGGGGAGCAGACTCGCGCTCGAAGACCAGCCAACGGCCGTCGGGCGAAACCGCCGGGTGAGTGTCGCCGAACAGAGGTGGTTGGGGATTGGTCAACTGCCGCTTCTCTCCGGTTTCGAGTGAAACCACGAATAAGGCGTCGGGCTTCCCCTGGCCCGGGGAATCCGTCACCACCAGACAGTCGCTGTCCGGACACCAGGCAAGGAACGTCGCGAAAAAGTAGCTCTGGCCCGTCCGGATCTCGGCCAATTTGCGCTCAGGCCCGCCCAAAGGGGGGATCAACCGTAATTCGCTGGTCCCGCTTTGCAGTATGCCTCCTGTGCGAATCGATCCCGGCGCTCGCGACTCACCGCGGAGGAAGGCGATCCAGCGGCCATCAGGCGACCAGGCCGGGTCGTAGTCTCGGCGCGGGTCGGCGGTCAGCCGCAAAGGAGAGCCGGCACCGATTTGTTGCACGTAGATGTCGAAGTTCTCCTGCTTGGGCCCGCTCCACGCGAATGCAACGTAGTTGCCGTCGGGGGAAAATGAGGGAGAGCCTTTCACACCGGGAAGCGTGGTGAGCGCGACGGCCCGAAACGGCTCCGCCGATTGCGGTGACCACCACATCCGCCACGCGAAAAAACCCGCAACCAGCAGCACTGGCAGCAGGGCCACCCAGACCCAGCGCCTGCGTGGCGGCACCGTTTGCATGGCCGCCGCGCCCGAATCCGATTCCTCCTTCATCTCCTCCAGAGTGACTTTGAGGTCGGCCATGGTCTGGAAGCGGCGCGCCGGGTCTTTGCGCAGGCAACGCGCGACGATCCTTTCCAGTTCGCTTGGGGTTCCCTCCGGAAGGGCGGGCGGCTCCAGGTGCAAGATTGCCGCCAGCGTCAGGGCTTGGCTGTCCCGCCGGAAAGGCCGCCGTCCGGTCAGCATCTCGTACAGCAACGATCCGAAGCTGAAGATGTCGCTCCGCGCGTCCACCTTCTTCCCCTCAGCCTGCTCCGGCGACATGTAGGCAGCCGTGCCCACGATCACGCCTAACTCCGTGGACGGCGCCGCGGTCAGAGTCGAGTCTTCGGAGCCGACCGGGGCGGTCTCGGTCAGCTTCGCCAAGCCAAAGTCCAGCACCTTCACGCGGCCTTCCGCGGTCACCATCACATTGCCCGGCTTGAGGTCCCGGTGGACAATCCCGGCCGCGTGCGCCTTGGCCAGCGCATCGGCGATTTGCAGGGCATACTTCAGGGCCTCGTTCAGCTTCATCCCCTTGTGCCCGATCAATTCGTCGAGCGTCTTCCCTTCGACGTGCTCCATCGCAATGAAATCGACGCCATCCGATTGGTCGATGTCATAGACCGTGACGATGTTGGGATGGTTCAGGGCGGAGGCTGCGCGGGCTTCCCGGACGAAACGTTGCTTGCGCTCCGGGTCGGTGACCTTCTCGGGAGGCAACACCTTGAGGGCGACGAAGCGCTTCAGATGGCTGTCGCGGGCCTTGTAGACCACGCCCATCCCGCCTTCGCCGAGCTTCTCGGTGATTTCGTAATGGGAGATGGTGCGGCCGATCATGGTCGCCTCACTTCAGATCTCGAATCATGACCACGTCGCTGGTGGTGGAATAGCGCGACACGGCCAGCTTCTTGCCGTCGCGCGATTCGGCGACGTCGCTGAGCCGATCGCTCTGGAAGCTGGTCACCTGTTTCGCTTCGCCACCATCCAGGGGCTGCCGCCAGACGTTCGACACGCCGCCGACTGTCTTCCGGAGCAACAGAGACTTGCTGTCGGCGGACCATCTACCCACTTCGAGGCCGAAGGTTGCTATGGGCTGTCCCCCGGCGGCCGGGATGATTCTGGCCGTTGGCGGTACGGCGGAGAACTCCTCCACGAGGACTAATCTCCCGTCCGGGGAGATCTCCGACCACCCGTACTCGTTCCAGATGCGAACGGGGGGACCGCCGTCGATCGGCATTCTCCACACGCCGTAGCTTTTGGGATCCATCGAGCCATAAGTTATCCAAGTCCCGTCCGGGGAACAGGATGGACCGAATTCGCCCTCGCCGTTGGTTAACTGCCGGGCATTGCTGCCATCAAGATCCAACCGCCAAACGTGCGCACCCCCCCCACGGGATGAGAAGAATACAATCCTGCGGCCATCGCCACAAGCACGCGCCTCCCCATCGCCAGGGCCCTCCTCGGTAAGTTGCTGCTGGCTCGTACCATCCGCCGCGGCGATCCAGAGATGCTGCCGCTGCTTGCTGTCCGGGGCGGTGAAAACGATCTTGTCATCACTGATCCAATCGAGCTGGGCACCGGAAGTGCGCAGGCGGCCGGCGATCTCGCGGGCGCTCGCGGCGTCACTAGTCGAACCCACCCAGATGCCAGTGGAATAATCGCTCTGCACCGTGACCAGTGCGCTGGCATCACCGGTCAGGCTCAGGCCGCTGTAATCGTTCAAGTCGTTCGTGATCCTGCGCGCATCGCCTCCCGGATAGAAGACATACCAGAGCTGGGCCGGGCCCCCGTGCTGTTCGGAGGCCAGGATCATAAGCCCATGGCCGTCCGGCATCCATTCCAGTGCCGAAATGCTGTACCATGTGCGCGTACCAATGCGCTTTTCCGGACCGCCTTCCACAGGCATGGCCGCCAGGCGACAAGAGTAGCCGCCCCGAAAGGAAAAGACGCCATATGCTATGGTCTTGCCGTCCGGGGACCAATCCATTTCGGCGAGCATCTCCGGAAACTTGCGCAAGGCCAGTTGCCGCTCGCCGCTGCCATCCACGTTGGCAATGAGCAGGGGGCTATCGGGGCCCGCCAGCCTGATGAAGACGAGCCGTTTCTCGTCCGGCGAGAGGCGTGCAAAATACATATTGGCGAGCGGAGCCAGCTTCCTGGGTTTGCCGCTCGGCACCGGCATCATGTACAGCGCCGGCGGAGGCGTACCCGTGGCGAACACGTAATAGAGGGAGTTGCCATCGCGCGAAAACCGCAGATTGCTGAACGTCCCTGGGGCGGGGGGCAGCATCGTCACGTTGCTCCCGTTGGCCGCGTTGCGCAGGGAGAGGCTGCCCATACCCCCGTCCGTGACGGCGTGCGCCACGTACTTGCCATCGGGCGAGATGGCCGCCGCACTGGCTTTCCCGGTGTCCGTCAGCCTGATGATCTCCATTCGCGCGAAAGGCCCGGCCGGACGCTCGGCCAGCCAGCGGTACACCGCAAACGCCGCCAGGACCGCGAGCGCGGCGAAGCCGGCCCGCCACAGCCAGCGGCGCCGTTTTGCCGGGCCTGGCCCCGCCCGCCCCAGCCGGCCTGAGTCCGATTCCTCCTTCAGGTCTTCCAGCACAACCTTCAGGTCCGTGAAGCTCTGCCAGCGCCGCCGCGGATCTTTGCGCAGACACCGCAAAATCGCGTTGTCCAACTCCGGAGGCAGGCCCGCAATCAACGTTCCCGGCGCTGCCGGCTCCTGCGCCAGCAAGGCCGCCATGGTGGCCCCCCGGCTGGCCCCCTGGAACGCCCGCCGCCCGGTCACCATCTCGTACAGCACCGCCCCAAACGAGAATATGTCGGACCGCGAATCCACCGCGCTGCCCTGCGCCTGCTCCGGCGACATGTAGGCCAGCGTGCCGACGATGGTCCCCTCGTCCGACTGCGGCCGCTCCTCCGCCGGAATGGACGCCCCCGCGCCCGCCTCCAGCAGTTTCGCCAGCCCGAAATCCAACACCTTCACCACCCCGTCGGGCTGCGCCATGATGTTGGACGGCTTCAGGTCGCGGTGCACGATGCCCGCCGCGTGCGCCTTGCCCAAAGCGTCCGCGATGCAAACCGCCATACGCAGGGCGTCGCTGAGATTCATCCCCTTGGGCGGGATCAGCCGGTCCAGCGTGACCCCCTCGACAAACTCCATGGCGATATAATCCACCCCGCCCGATTCCGCAATGTCGTAGATGTGAACGATGTTGGGGTGGTTCAAGGCGGAGGCCGCCTTGGCCTCCTGCACAAAGCGCTTCTTCTGCTCCGCGCCCGCCTTGCCCGGCTTCAATACCTTGATGGCCGCCGGACGCCCCAGGTGCGTGTCCAGCGCCCGGTACACGATCCCCATGCCGCCTTCGCCCAGCTTCTCCTCAAGCTGATAGTGGCCCAGGGTCTGGCCGATGGCGACCGCCTCGCGCGCGGCCGGCTCCTGTTCCACCGTGACTGCTTGTGGCCGCGACTCCAGCAGCCTCTTCACCGCGCGCAGGTCCACCAGCATGTCGGCCGCGTGCTGGTAGCGTCCCGCGGGATTCTTAACCAGCGCCTTGGCCACGAGGCGGTCTATCTCCAGTGGCACCCCGCTGCGCAGGGCCGTCAGCGGCTCCGGCTCTTTGTTGAGGATCGCGAAGATGGCCGCCGCCGCCG